>NZ_WYCT01000609.1 GCF_011008945.1 Streptomyces harenosi | reverse complement strand
CGCCCGTCCCGGCCCCGTCCGCACCACCGCGTCCGCACCTTCCGGATTCGCAGACTTGGAGACACCGATGGCTACGCCCAGCGAGAAGCTCGTCGAGGCGCTGAGGGCATCCCTGAAGGCCAATGAGGCCCTGCGGCGGCGCAACCAGCAGCTCACGGCGGCCGTCGAGGCGGCACAGGAGCCGTTGGCGATCGTCGGGATGGCGTGCCGGTTCCCGGGTGGTGTGCGGTCCCCGGAGGAGCTGTGGGGGCTGGTCGCTTCGGGCCGTGACGCGATCGGGGAGTTCCCGGCCGACCGCGGCTGGGACCTCGTCGGGCTGTTCGACCCGGACCCGGAGCGGGCCGGCACGTCGTACACCCGCCACGGTGGTTTCCTGTACGACGCCGGGCAGTTCGACGCCGAACTCTTCGGCATCAGCCCGCGTGAGGCCCTGGCCATGGACCCCCAGCAGCGCCTGCTGCTGGAAACCTCGTGGGAGGTCTTCGAGCGGGCCGGGATCGACCCCTCCTCGGTACGGGGAGCCCGGGCGGGTGTCTTCACCGGCATGATGTACCACGACTACGCCTCCCGGCTCACCACCATCCCCGAAGGGTTCGAGGGCTACATCGGCAACGGCAGCGGCGGAGCCGTCGCGTCCGGGCGCATCGCCTACACGCTCGGTCTGGAAGGCCCGGCCGTCACCGTCGACACGGCGTGCTCGTCGTCGCTGGTGGCGCTGCACCTGGCCGGTCAGTCGCTGCGGACGGGCGAGTGCGATCTCGCCCTCGCCGGCGGGGTCACCGTGATGTCCACCCCGCTCCTCTTCGTGGAGTTCTCCCGGCAGCGGGGGTTGTCGGTGGACGGGCGGTGCAAGTCCTTCGCGGCCGCTGCCGACGGCACCGGCATGGGCGAGGGCGTGGGCATGCTGCTGGTCGAGCGGCTCTCGGACGCCGAGCGCAACGGGCACCGCATCCTGGCGGTGGTACGGGGCAGCGCGGTCAACCAGGACGGCGCCTCCAACGGCCTGACGGCGCCCAACGGGCCGTCGCAGGAGCGGGTGATCCGCGAGGCCCTGGCCAACGCGGGACTGACGGTGGCGGACGTCGACGCGGTGGAGGGGCACGGGACCGGCACACGCCTCGGTGACCCGATCGAGGCCCAGGCCCTGCTCGACACCTACGGCCAGGGACGCTCCGGGGAACAGCCGTTGTGGCTGGGCTCGGTGAAGTCGAACATCGGCCACGCGCAGGCGGCGGCGGGTGTGGGCGGGGTCATCAAGATGGTGATGGCGTTGCGCAATGAGTCGTTGCCGCGGACGTTGCACGTGGATGAGCCCTCACCGCAGGTGGACTGGTCGTCGGGGGCGGTGAGCCTGCTGACCGAGGCCCGCCCCTGGCCGCGGGACGGGGAGCGGCCGAGGCGGGCCGGGGTGTCGTCGTTCGGGGTGAGCGGGACCAACGCGCACGTGATCCTGGAGGAGGCGCCTGTCCAGTCGGGCGGGGAACCCTCGGTGGGAGAGGATGTTCTGGTGCCGTGGGTGGTGTCGGCGCGTTCGGGTGCGGCGTTGCGGGAGCAGGCCGTGCTGCTGCGTGACTTCCTGCGCGGCCCGGGCGCGGACGCCTCAGTACAGGCGGTCGGGGCCGAGCTGGCCC
>NZ_WYCT01000608.1 GCF_011008945.1 Streptomyces harenosi | reverse complement strand
GGGAACTGGACGTACTCGTCGTGGCCGCGGGGGCGGTCGGCGCCGGCTCCGCCGGGTCCGGGACCGTCTCCCCGTCCGCGGGTTCCGTGCGCGGCGGCAGCAGCGCCAGGACCGCCTGGCGGTGGGCGTCGCTGGTGGCGTCGTCGTGGGGGTCGGGCGTGGCCGGTACCTGGATGCGGTGGACCGGGCCGGTGCCCAGACGGGCGTAGCCGCGGCCGGGCGGGACCTGATCGACGGGCGTGGTGCGCGGGGGAGCGCCGAGGACGGCCCGTAGCTGGTCCGCCGAGGCGGGGCCGAGGAGCACCCGCGCGCGCGTGTACTGGCGTACGGCGTCGCTCAGCAGGTCCAGGCAGTCGAGCTGGTCGGCGACGACCACCGTCACGTTCGCCGCGCGGCCGTGGCGCAGCGGCACCTGGAGGAGGCTCTGCGGGTCCCGCCGGTCGCCGGTGGCGGCCAGGTGGGCGAAGGCGCTCGGGCGGTCCAGCAGGAGCCACAGCGGCCGCTTGGCGTCGTCCGGCGGCGGGTGGCCCGCCTGCCGGGCCCGGCCGAGGGCGATCAGCCGGCGTTCCGTCTCGTGGGCGGCCCACTCCAGGCTCGTCAGCGCCCCCGTGAGGCCGCACTCGACGGCCAGCACGCCGTCCCGGCCCAGCAGGCAGGCGTACTCACCGGTGCCGCCGCCGTCGACGATCAGCAGGTCGCCGTGGCGGACGGCCTGGAGGGCGATCGAGCGCAGCAGGGTCGACGTGCCGCTGCCGGGCTGGCCGAGGGCGAGCAGGTGCGGCTCGGTGGAGCGGATGCCGGTGCGCCAGACGACCGGCGGCACGTCGCGCTGTTCCTCGCCGTCGGTGACGGGGAGCGTGCGCGCCACCGACGTGGGGTCGGTGAAGCCGAGGACGGTCTCCCCGGGCGCCGTGACGAAGCGCTGGGCGGCGATACCGGCGGGCAGCGGTGCCAGGACGGTGACCGTGAGGTGATTGGCTTCCTCGTCCCACGCGAAGTGGTACTCACGGCCCCGTCCCGCCTTCGCCGCGAGCAGGTGCTCGATGCGGGCCCGGGACTCCGCCTCCCCGTCCGTGAAGTGCGCCGGGTAGCGGATCACCAGATGCGCGAAGCGGCCGGTGCCGTCGAACTCGTACGCCGGGAACGCCTTCTCCCAGGTGCCGCCGTGGGCGTAGAGCGGGTCGGGGTCCCCGGCCAGGGAGAAGTAGGGAACCAGCGCCTCGTACAGTGCCTTCAGGCGCCGGCTCTGGGGCTCGTCGGGCCCTTCCGGAAGCGGCGGGGTGCGGTCCCGGCCCTGCCAGGCCGCCGCCGCCATCAGCGTGACGACGGCCAGCAGCGGCCCGTACGGCACGAGCGCCACGACCAGGAACCCCGAGGCCACGACGAACAGCAGCGCGCCGCGCCGGTCCTTGGGGGTGCCGGCCCACCTGCGCCCCGCGGCCGCGGCCAGCCGGCGCAGACCGCGGGCGATCGTGATCAGCGGCTGGAGGACGTCGGTGGCGCTGTCGGCCGCCGTCCGGGCCAGCTCCCGGCTGCGGGCGAGCTGGGCGCCGCCGTTGCTCAGAATGCGGGGGAGAGGGCGCCGGGCCACTCCTGCCTCCTGGGGGTGCGTACGGACCACCTGCGTACGGGGGTGGGGGTC
>NZ_WYCT01000607.1 GCF_011008945.1 Streptomyces harenosi | reverse complement strand
CCCCGGCGCCCGGCCGTGTCCGGCGGCCCCCTCCCCGGCTCCGGCCTGCCCCGGTGGCACGGGCGGGGCACCTCACATACCGGCGCGCAACAGGTCGAGGGTGAGGGCGGCGGTCCAGGAGAAGCGCCGGGCGCCGCGCCCGGCGCCGGTGACGGGGTCGACGTACTCGGCGAAGTCGGTGCGGCCGGCCTCGGTGAGGAAGCCGTCCCGGAGGCGTGCGGCTTCCGGGTGGAAGCCGTGGGTGAGCAGGCCCCGGTGGATCAGCCAGGCGGTGTTGAACCACGCGGGGCCGCGCCAGTAGCGCTGGGCGTCGAAGGCGTGGCCGGTCAGGTCGTACGCGGGGACGAGGCGGGTGGCGGGTGCGCCGAAGCGCGGGCCGCGCAGTGCCGCGCGCAGGCGGGCGGCGACGGCGTACGGCAGCCCCGGCACGAGGAGCGGGACGAGGCCGCCGACGCCCTGCTCGCGCACGAGGGTGCCGTCGCGCAGGTCCCGGACGCGGAACACGCCCGCGCCGGCGTCCCACAGCCGGCCCAGCAGGCGGCGGGCGATCCGCTCGGCGCGGGCCGTGTGGGCAGCGCCGTCCGCGCCCAGGTCACGGGCGATGGCGGCCAGCGCCTGCTCGCCGACGGCCAGCAGGGCGTTGAAGCAGGGGTCCTCCACGGCGAACCCGTGCCGGGCCGCGCGGTCGTCGTAACCGGCCTCGCGGTAGTCGGCGGCGAGCCGGACGTAGCGGCCGTAGTCGGCGTCGGTGGGCCGGTCGGCGCGGTGGCCGTGGTCCAGGTCGGCACGCCGGAAGGCCCCGGGCGGGACGGGCTCGACGCGGCGCAGGGCCCGGTCCCAGCAGGGGCTGTTGTCCATCCCGGACTCCCACGGGTGGACGATGGCCGCCAGTCCCCCGCCGCCGAGGTCGCGGCGGGTGAGCAGGTAGTCGTGCCAGGCGGCGAGCCGCGGGCGGACACGGGCGAGGAAGCCCCGCCGCCGGGACGCTTCCGGATCGGCCCGGTGCACCAGCCAGGCGGCGAGCGCGTGCACGGGCGGCTGGACGATGCCGGAGGTCTCCCGGCCCGACGGCGCGCCGGCCGAACGGCCCGCGCGGGAGGACTGCCAGAAGTCCGGGCTCGGGAAGTAGGCGTCGTGCGGCACGGCGGGGTTGAAGACGATGTGCGGAATGCGCCCGTCCGCCCACTGGGCGGCCAGCAGCGTTTCGAGCTCCTGCTGGGCGCGGCGGGGCGAGAGGTGGCGCAGGCCGATGGCCACGAACGCGGAGTCCCAGCTCCACTGGTGGGGGTAGAGGGTGCGGGAGGGCACGGTGGAGGTGCCGGCCCGGTTGCCGGCGAGGACGTCCGCCGCCCGGCGCCACAGGGCGTCAGCCGCGCCGGGCGCGGACGCGGACCGGTCCGGGAGGGAGGTCGCGCGCCGGGCCGCCCGGGGAGGGCGGGGGCGGATCACCCCGCTCTCCCGCTGTCCTTGCGGTGCCGGCCGGGGTGTGCCCGGTTCGAGGCGAGCCCGGTGACGCGGATTCACGGGCGGCTCCGGAGGGGTACGGGTGGTCGGTTGCGTCGACCATATCCGGAGCTTATGCCTTGTCAATACGCAAAACCCGGGCGGTGATGCACATCCGGCAGACGTATGGCGGCTGTCTCTTATACAC
>NZ_WYCT01000606.1 GCF_011008945.1 Streptomyces harenosi | reverse complement strand
CGACACCACGCTCCAGGCACACCCCCACCAGCGACTCCGGGCCCACGCCCTTCGCAACCAGATGACGCGCCAACCGACTGGCACGCGCCTCCAGTTCCGCGTACGAGACCTCAACACCACCCGAGACAACGGCCACCGCCTCCGGCGTCCGCGCCACCTGCGCCTCGAACAGCTCCGGAACGGAACCGGACGCCACCTCGGCAGCCGTGTCGTTCCACTCGCCGAGGAGCAGTCCTCGCTCGGCCTCGTCCAGCACGTCCAGCGCGCCCAACCGCAGCTCCGGGTCGGCCACCAACCGGTCCAGGACTTGCACCCAGCGAGCCACGAGCCGTTCGGCCGTCTCCCTGTCGAACAGGTCCGCCGAGGCGACCACCGAACCGCGCAGCCCCGCCGGGGCGCCCTGCGCGTCGAACACTTCCGACACCGACGCGTCCAGGTCGAACTTCGCCGCCGTCGCGCCGGCCGTCACACCACCGGTCCGCACGCCTTGCAGGTCCAGGACCGCCTCGGCGTTGTTCTGCACCTGGAGCATGACCTGGAACAGGGGGTGCCGCGCCATCGACCGGCTCGGCGCCAGCTCCTCGACGAGCCGCTCGAACGGCACGTCCTGGTGGGCGAAGGCGGACAGGCTCGTCTCCCGTACGCGAGCGAGCACCTCCCGGAACGTCGGGTCGCCGGTCAGGTCCGTACGCAGCACCAGCGTGTTGATGAAGAAGCCGACGAGGTCCTCCAGCGCCTCGTCCGTACGGCCCGCATTCGCCGAGCCGATCGGGATGTCCGTCCCCGCGCCGAGCTTCGACAGCAGCATCGCGAGTGCCGCCTGGAGCACCATGAAAGTGGTCACGCCCTCGGCCCGTGCCACCCCCACGAGGCGTGCGTGCACGTCGGCCGGCACCATCAGCGCGACGTCGTGTCCCCGGTGCGAGGGAGCCGCCGGCCTGACGCGGTCGACCGGAAGCGCCAGCTCCTCGGGAGCACCGGCCAGGGTCTGGCGCCAGTAGTCGATCTGCTGGGAGATCAGACTGTCCGCGCTGCCCTCGTCGCCGAGCAGCTCCCGCTGCCACAGCGCGTAGTCCGCGTACTGCACCGGCAGCGGCTCCCACTCGGGCGCCCGGCCCGCGCGCCGCGCCGCGTACGCCATCGACAGGTCACGCGCCAGGGGGCGCTTCGACCAGCCGTCGCTGGCGATGTGGTGCATCGCCAGGACGAGCACCCGCTCGTCCTCCCCGGTCGCGAACAGCCAGGCACGGAAGGGGACTTCGGCCGCGAGGTCGAAGGCGTACCCGGCTGCCGCGGCGACCGCTCCCTCCAGCTCCTCCGGAGCCACCTCGACCAGGGGCAGTTCCCACCGCAGTGCGTCGATGCCGATGATCCGCTGGTGGGGCTCGCCGTCCGCGACCTCGAAGACCGAACGCAGCACCTCGTGCCGCCCGATCACGTCCCGCAGCGCCGCTTCCAGCGCCTCCCGGTCCACATCGCCGCCGAGGCGCAGCGCCACTGGGACGTTGTAGACCGCGTTCGGGCCTTCCAGCTGCCTGATGAACCACAGCCGTCGCTGTCCGTACGACAGCGGGATCCGCTCCGGGCGTTCCCTGGCCGTCAGCGCGGCCCGTGCGGTACGGGCACCCGCCAGCCGGTCCGCCAGACCCGCCACCGTCGGCGC
>NZ_WYCT01000605.1 GCF_011008945.1 Streptomyces harenosi | reverse complement strand
GTCCGGTGGCAAGTGGCCTACGGTATGGGGCAGTTGGGGTCGCCGGCCGGGGGCCGGGTGACCTGTCATGCCGGGCCGGGAGCGGCCATGCCGCCCTGGGGGAGGGGGAGGCACGTGAGCGCACATCCGTACGACCACGGGCACACGGTGGCGGGGTGGACCGGCTGCGGGATCGCCGGTGCCGGTGCCGCGGTGACGGGGCTGGGAGTGTGCCGGGTGTCGGCCGCGCTGGTGGCGGCCGGGCTCGGGATCGCCGTGGTGGCTGCCCTCGTCACCTGGGCCCTGCACCTCGCGGGCTGGGGCAAGGGCCCGGGGCGGCGGCCGAGGGAGGAGTGGTCCTGGCGGGTACGGGACCTCGGCGCGCGCGAGGGGCATGCCGGGTGCCTCGGATGCCTGCTGGCGGGGCGCGTGCGGCCGGGGCCGGCCCGGCGCGGGACGGGAGCGCCCTGCCCGCGGCACGGTCCGCCGCCGACTCCGGGAGCTGACGCCGGGCGGTGCTGCCGCCGGGACCGCGGTGGGCGGCCGTTGTCAGTGGTGGGGCCTACTGTCGAAGGCGATGGCACAGGCATGGATGTGCTCGGGGCTGCGGTGGTCCTCGCGCGGTCCCGAGCTGGCATGGGTCGGCGGGCGGCGCAGCGCGCTGACCTGGGGCAAGCGGGTGGCCTTCGGGGTCGCGGAAGGGGGCGTGCGGACGTGTGTGGGAGCGCGGGGGCACGCGTGTCCGCTGCGGGCGGCCGTGGCGGGGCGGAGCACGGGAGCGCGGTGCGAGCAGTGCGCACGCCTGGACCGGGCGCACTCGGTGGCCGCCGACACGCTCGCGGACGATCCGCGGCCGTATCACGTATATCTGGCGTGGTTCGGGCCCGGTAGGGCGAAGGTCGGGATCACCGCGGTGGAGCGGGGCTCCGCCCGGCTGCTGGAACAGGGCGCCATCTGCTTCGGCTGGCTGGGCCGAGGGCCCCTGATGGCCGCGCGGCGCGCCGAGGAGCTGCTGCGGACCGCGCTCGGGGTGCCGGACCGCATCCCGTACGCCGAGAAGCGGGCGGTGCGCTCCGCGCTGCCGGAGACGGCGGCGGAGCGCGCGGCCGAGCCGGCGGAGCTGCACGCGCGGGCGGTGGCGCTCGGCGGCTGGCCGGAGGCGCTCACACCGGAGCCCTTCCGTCCCGTCGACCATGTCGGCGTCTTCGGGCTGGCGGGGGTGCCGGAGGCGATCGGCGAGGTGACCGAGCTGGTGCCGGGCGGCACGGTCAGCGGGGAGCTGGTGGCGGCGGCCGGACCCGATCTGCACCTGGCGACACGGCGCGGGGTCGTCGTCCTCGACACGCGGCTGCTCGCCGGATGGCAACTGGTGCCCGCCGAAGGGGAGGAGACCGCGGTTCCCGTGCGGGCGTTCCGGGCGGCACCGGGGACGCAGGACGGGCTGTTCTGACGACGTTCCGGGGAGGGGGCGGCCCGGGACGCCGAGCCGACGGGCCGGGCCGCTCGGGCCCGTCGGGCCGCCGGGCCGTTCGGGCCGCCTGCGGGAGGCGGCACGGGTACGGGGGTGGGCCCTGGACCTGCACGGGGGACCTGCACATCGCCGCGGTCGAGCGCGGGCGCCAATGCGAGCGCGGGCGCGGGCGCCAATGCGAGGGCGGGCGCGGGCGCCAATGCGAGGGCGGGCAC
>NZ_WYCT01000604.1 GCF_011008945.1 Streptomyces harenosi | reverse complement strand
TCTCCGACCGGGGCGGGGGCGGCCCCGGCCCGTCAGCCCGTCCGTCCGGGCGCCGGTTCGGCGGCGTACGGCGCGCGGACCTCGCCCGGCGGCGTGTGGCCGGGGCGTACCAGCTCCTGCCGTACGTCCTGCCGGCCGCCGCCGAGCCCGCGCGCCGGCCCCTGACAGCCCTGCGCCGCCGCGATGCCGAGGGCGACCAGCAGCGTCACGACCACGAAGACGAACAGCCGCTGGCGCAGCAGGCGCGGATTGGCGGGGCGCAGCCCCGTCCCCGTGCCGCGGGGCGCCGGGCGGCCGCCGCCGGTGCGCGGACCCGGCCTGCCGCCGCCGGAACGGGTGTTCCGTCCGGTGTTCCTGCCGGCGTCGCGGCCGGTGGCGTTGCGGGAGGCGGGCGTGGGCCTGGGACGGGATCCGGGCCGCTGGGACCGCGGCCCCGCGCCGCCTCGCGGCGGGGCGGTGCCCCGGGGCGGTGTGGCGCCCCGGGCGCCGGAGCCACCCCGGGGCACGGGAGTGCCCTGCGCGCCCGGCCGGTCCTGGGGGCGCCGCTGCGTCCGCTCCGGGTAGCTGTCGGTCAGCCGTCCGGTGGGCCGGTCCGCCTCCCCGGCGCGCGGCGCGGGCGGCCGCACGTCGGCCAGGCCCTGCGCCTCCCGGGCCGCGATCTCCTTCAGCCTCAGCGACAGTTGCAGCGTGCTCGGCCGCTCCTCGGGGTCCTTGGCCAGGCACGCCCGGATGAGCGGGGCGAGGGCGTCCGGAACCCCGTCCAACTGCGGTTCCTCGTGCACCACGCGGTACAGCATCACCTCGGAACTGCCGTGCCCGAAGGGCGAGTCGCCCATCGACGCGTAGGCGAGGGTGGCCCCGAGCGAGAACACGTCCGTCGCCGGTGTGACGGCGGCCCCGCGCACCTGCTCCGGGGCGAGGAACCCGGGGGAGCCGACCGCCGTGCCGACGTGCGTGAGCGTCGAGGCCCCCGTCGCCCAGGCGATGCCGAAGTCGATGATCCGGGGGCCCTTCGGGGAGAGCAGGATGTTCGACGGCTTCAGGTCCCGGTGGACGACCCCGGCCTCGTGCACCGCGACCAGTCCCTCGGACAGGGCCGCCCCGACGGCGGCGACGTCCGCCGCGCAGAGCGGGCCCTCGTCGACGACCTTGTCGTGCAGCGAGGGCCCGGGCACGTACTGCGTGGCGAACCACGGCCGGTCCGCCTCCAGGTCGGCCGCCACCAGCCGTGCGGTGCAGCCGCCCCGGATCCGCCGGGCCGCCGAGACCTCACGCGCGAACCGCGAGCGGAACTCCTGGTCCTCGGCCAGATCCGGCCGGATGACCTTCAGCGCGACCCGCTGCCCCTTCTTGTCGGAGCCCAGGTAGACCACGCCCATTCCACCCGCGCCGAGCCGTCTGTGAAGCCTGAACGAGCCGACGACGCGCGGGTCCTCGCGCCTCAGGCGCATCATCGCCATGTTCATCCCCGCTGCCCGGTCCCTGTGACGAGCCACAGCTTACGTTTCCATGCCCGCCCGCGCGCAGAGGCCGCGCCCTCCCGCGCCGACTGATTGACGGTGGCGGGCACGGCAATTGAGGAACGGTCAGACGGCGGGCGCCGGGAACGGTCGCGGCCCGGCCGCGTCCCCAACCGGCCGCCCGCACAGGGGGATTGACCCCCGGCGGGGCGGGGC
>NZ_WYCT01000603.1 GCF_011008945.1 Streptomyces harenosi | reverse complement strand
GGGTCCAGTGCTGGGCGGGGGTGTCGTTGCAGGTCCAGATCTGGACCTTGGTGCCGTCGGCGGTGTGTGCGCCGTCGACGTCGAGGCACTTGCCGCCCACACCCCGCACCGCGCCGGTACGCGGACCGGGTGTGCCGCCCGGCTGCTTGACGCGGATGTTGCGGAACGCCACCTCGTCGCCGTCGCCGTGGTTCTGGATCCCGATGTGGCCCTGGCGCAGGCTGCGCGCCGGGTCCGTGTTGGTGAAGTCGTTGATCTTCCGCCCGTTGAGGAAGACCTCCAGCCGTTCGCCGGTCACCCTGATCTCGTACGTGTTCCACTCGCCCGGCGGGTTGAGGGCCGCGTCGCGCGCGGCCATGTCCGCGGAACGGAAGCCGTAGACGGAGCCGGTGGTGCGGTCGGGGGCGTCCGTCGCGTCGATCTGGATCTCGTACCCGTTGTTCACGGCCGACCACGGGTCGTCGGAGGCCGGGAAGCCCACGAACACGCCCGAGTTGTCGTCGCCCAGCGCCTTCCAGTCCAGTTTCAGCGAGTAGTCGCCGGTGAACTCCCGCGCGGCGTACCACAGCATGCCCAGGCCGCCGGCGGAGGTGAGCGTGCCGTCGGCCAGGGTGAAGCCGCCGGGGCCGGCCTGCCTCCAGCCGGTGGTGCCGGTGCCGTCGAACAGGGGCGTGTAGCCCGTCTCGGGGCGGCAGTCGGCCTCGGTCACGCCGGCGGCCCAGCGGATGCCGCCCAGCAGGTGCCGGCGGAAGGCGGGCTCGGCGAAGGACTCGTCGGTGTGGCCGCCTCCCGTGTAGAAGGCCCGGCCGCCCTGGTAGTCCTTGCACCAGGCGATCGGGTGGTCGCCGGACATCGCACCGCCCGAGTAGCTCGACTCGTCCAGGGAGGCCAGGACGTGGGCGGTGGTGCGCGGATTGGTGCGGTAGTCGTACCACTCGTCGGTCCGCTGCCAGGCGGCGCCCAGGTGGGCGGTGGCGTCGTGCGCCCGGTCCTCGACCTCGACGGTGGCGGACTGGACGGCGGGGTGGGAGCGGAACCAGGCCCCGGCCAGACCGCCGTAGAACGGCCAGTCGTACTCGGTGTCGGCGGCGGCGTGGACGCCCACGTATCCTCCGCCGGCCTGGATGTACTGCTCGAACGCCGTCTGCTGGGTGCCGTTCAGCACGTCGCCCGTGGTGGAGAGGAAGACCACCGCCTGGTACCGGGCCAGGTTCCCGGCGGTGAACGCCGCCGGGTCCTCGGTGGCGTCGACGCCGAACCCGTGCGCGGCGCCCAGATCGCGCAGGGCGGCGATCCCGTCGTCGATGGAGGAGTGGCGGAAGCCCGCCGTCCTGGAGAAGACCAGGACGTCGTAGGCCGGGTCGGCCGCCGCCGACACGGTACGGGGCGCGGGCGCCGCGGTGTCCGCCGGGGCGGGCTGGGCCCACGCCTGCGGCGCGGCGCACAGCACGGCACCGGCGAGCAGGCCGACGGCCGCCTGAAGTCTGTTGCGCATGGGGTGGCGCCACCTTTCGGTCGGGCAGGGCTGGGGCAGAGCTGGGGCAAGACCCTAGGGAAGGGTCCATGTCTGGTTGGGGCCGGTGTGGCAGGTCCACAGGTGGACGGGGGTGCCGTCGTTCCAGGTGGCGCCGGAGGCGTCGAGGCATTTGGCGGAGTGGGGGTTGCGCAGGGTGCCGTCGGGG
>NZ_WYCT01000602.1 GCF_011008945.1 Streptomyces harenosi | reverse complement strand
GAGACAGCTTCCGCTCCCCGGGCCCACCGGGCGCCGCACGGGGCGCACCACGGCGACCGCCCGTGCCAACGACGACGTCCCCCTCCGCCCGGCGGGGCGAAGGGGGACGCAGGGGAACCGGGGCCGGGGTCAGACGGTGACCGACTCCTGCGGCGCGGTGCGGCCGGCCTGCCCGGGCACCTCCGCCGGCTCGGCCTGCTCCGCCGGGGCGACCACCGCGGGCTTCGGCAGGACCAGGTACAGCAGACCGGAGATCACGACCGTGGCCACCCAGCCGAGGCCGTACTCGCCGATGACGTTGTTGGCGGCGAGCGGGCCGGTGAACCAGTCGGAGGTGCTGAACATCAGGCCCGCGACCAGGCCCACCGCCCAGGCGGCCACCGCGGCGGGGGAGAAGCCGCCCCGGTACCAGTAGGCGCTGGTGCGTCCCGTGTCGGCCATGGCCCGGCCGTCGTACTCCTTGCGGCGCAGCATGTCGGCGCCGAAGACGCCGACCCAGGCGGAGAAGGCGACCGCGAGCAGCGACAGGAAGGCGATGAAGGACCCCATGAAGCTGGTCGCCACCAGCATCAGCACCCCGCCGAAGACCAGGGAGATCACGGCGTTGACCGAGACCGCCCAGTGCCGGGGGACCTTGATGCCCAGGGTCTGCGCGGTGAAGCCCGCCGAGTACATCGACATCGAGTTGATCAGCAGCATGCCGATCAGGGCGATCAGCAGGTACGGCACCGCGATCCAGGTCGGCAGGATCTCGCCGAGGAAGGAGACCGGGTCGGCGGCCGAGGCCAGGTCCGGCGTGGAGACGGCCATGACCACGCCCATCAGGACCATGGGCAGGACGACGATGCCGGCACCGCCGACCGTGACCCCCACGATGCCCTTGGCGGAGGCGGTGCGCGGCAGGTAGCGGGTGAAGTCGGGGGCGGACGGGATCCAGCTCACGCCGCCCGCCGCGATGAGTCCCACGCCGGTGATCACCGCGGCCACCGACCCGGCCGGCCGGTCGAAGACCCGCGCCCAGTCCGTGTCGACGACCAGATAGACCAGGACCAGGACCGAGAAGACGCCGAACAGGTACGTCGCGTACTTGTTGCACTTCTGGACCGCGTTGATGCCGAGGCCGGAGATCGCGAAGGTGGCGACCACGAAGGCGAGCAGCATGACCATGTCCAGGACGCTGTTGGCCCGTACGCCGAACAGGATGTCCAGGACGGAGAGCATCGCGTAGGCGCCGGTGACGGCGTTGATGGTCTCCCAGCCCCAGCGGGCGACCCAGATCAGGGAACCGGGCAGCAGGTTGCCGCGCTGCCCGAACACCGCGCGGGACAGCGCCATGCCGGGCGCGCCGCCGCGCTTGCCCGCGATGCCGATCAGCCCGACCAGGCCGTACGACACGATCGGCGCGGCCACGGCGACGACGAGCGCCTGCCAGAGGTTCAGGTGGTAGGCCACGACGAGGCTCGCGCCCATCGTGAGCAGCAGGACGCTGATGTTGGCGCCCACCCAGGTGGGGAACAGCTCGCGCGTCCGCGCGGTGCGCTCCTGATCGGGCACCTGCTCGATGCCACGGGTTTCCAGAGCGCCTTCGGTCTCGGTTTTGCTCATGAAAGTCGGGTTTCCGTGCCTCGGTCGTGGGGGGTCCGCGCCCGGGGGCGGCCGGCTGTCCGGGTCCTGGGCTGTCTCTTATACAAATCTGACGCTGCCGACGAAGCTA
>NZ_WYCT01000601.1 GCF_011008945.1 Streptomyces harenosi | reverse complement strand
CTGCGCCCGGTCGGCGACATCGCACGCCACCACCGACACCGACACCCCCCACTCGCCCAGCCGGGCACACAACTGCGCAGCACCGGGAGCGGCCATCCCCCGCCGGCTCACCAGCAGCAGATGCCCCACCCCGTACTCGGCCACCAGATGACACGCCACCGCCGCACCCAGAGTCCCGGTACCACCCGTCACCAACACCGTCCCCTCCGGAGCGAAGCGGACGGCATCCGACGACTCGGCCGGCACCGGCACATGGGCCAGACGCGCCGCCAGCAGTCGCCCGTCACGCGCCGCCAACTGGGGTTCGTCGCAGGCCAGGGCAGCCGTGACGGTGGTGTCGTCGCAGGCATCGGCGTCCAGCAGGACGAACCGCCCCGGGTTTTCCGACTGCGCCGAACGCAGCAGGCCCCAGACCGCCGCTCCGGCGACATCGGTGACCTCCTCACCGGCCCGGGTGGCCACGGCGCCGTGCGTCACCACCACCAGCCGGGCATCGGCGAGGCGATCGTCGGCCAGCCAGCCCTGCACCACGCCCAGCACCTCGCCGAGGACGTCCGCCACCGCGCCGTGGGGGCACGTCAGCAGCGCGGCGTCGGGGGCGGGGGCACCGGTGTCCAGCCCCGACAGCAGGTCGGAGAGGTCCGCCGCCGCCCGGTCACGGGTGAGTACGGCCCACCGCCCGGCCGTGTCGGGGAGCGGGGCGCCCGGGGAGACGTCCTTCCAGACCACGTCGAACAGCGCCGCACGACCGGCCGCCTGGGCCGAGGCCCGCAGTTCACCGGGGTCCAGCGGTCGTACGGCGAGGGAGTCGACCGACAACACGCTCTGGCCCATTTCGTCGGCCAGCGACACGGAGACGGCGGACCGTTCGCCATCCCGCCCGGCCGGCGCCACCCGGACCCTGACCGCTGCCGCCTTCACCGCGTGCAGGGTCACACCGCTGAACGAGAACGGCACCGCCCCCGGCGGCAGACCCGTCGCCGCTCCGAGCGACACCGCGTGCAGGGCGGCGTCCAGCAGAGCTGGATGCAGGTTGTACACGGACGCCTCGTCGAACACGGACTCCGGCAGGCGGACTTCCGCGAAGACCTCTTCGCCCCGCCGCCAAGCCGCGCGCAGCCCCCGGAACGCCGGTCCGTAGGCGAAACCGCGGGCCTCCTGCGCCGCGTAGAAGCTTTCCAGCTCGTCCGCCGCGCACGGCAGGGCGCCTTCCGGCGGCCAGGTGTGCAGGGCGTCGCCGTCGGCGGAGGGCTGGGCGTCCAGCAGACCGGTGGCGTGATGCCGCCAAGGCTCGTCCGGATGGGCGTGCTCGCTCCGGGAGGAGATGGTGAGGGTGCGCGTCCCGGTGTCATCGGGTGCGGAGAGGCGTACCTGAAGGTCGACGGCGGCGTCGTGCGGGATGGCGAGGGGTGCGTGGAGGGTGAGCTCTCGCACATGCGCGGTCTCGCCGGCTTGGAGGGCGAGTTCGAGGAGGGCGGTGCCGGGGAGGAGGACGGTGCCGCCGACGTTGTGGTCGGCGAGCCAGGGGTGGGTGTGCAGGGAGAGGCGGCCGGTGAGGAGGGTTCCGTCGCCGTCGGCGAGTTCCACGGTGGCGCCGAGGAAGGGGTGCTCGGTGGGGTGCAGTCCGGCGGCCGACACGTCACCCGCGTCGGCGCCAGTGGGCGCCTGGAGCCAGTAGTGGTGGTGTTGGAAGGGGTAGGTGGGCAGGGTGGTGG
>NZ_WYCT01000600.1 GCF_011008945.1 Streptomyces harenosi | reverse complement strand
GCCCCACCCCGCCCCGCCGCCGGGCCGGTTCGGCCGTTCAGCCCTTCAACCCCACCGACGTCACCGTTCCGGCGCCGACGGTCCGCCCGCCCTCGCGGATGGCGAAGCCGAGGCCCGGCTCCAGCGGCACCGCGCGCCCCAGCTCCACCGTCATGGTGACGGTGTCACCGGGCCGGGCGACGCCCGCCCCGCCCAGGTCGACGGCGCCGGCCACGTCCGCGGTACGGAAGTGGAACTGCGGCCGGTAGCCCGTCGACACGGGGGTCGTACGGCCGCCCTCGCGTCCGGACAGGACGTACACCCGGGCGGTGAAGCGGCGGCCGGGCACGACGCTGCCGGGCGCCACGACCACGTCCCCGCGGCGTACGGCGTCCCGCGGGACACCGCGCAGCAGCAGCGCCACGTTGTCCCCGGCCTGCGCCTCCCGCATCGGCTTGCCGAAGGTCTCCAGACCGGTGACGACGGTCTCCAGGCCGGCCCCGGGCACCTCGACCCGGTCACCGGTGCGGACGGTGCCCCGCTCGATCGCGCCGGTGACCACCGTGCCCCGGCCGGTGACGCCGAGGACGTTCTCGACCGGCAGGAGGAACGGGGCGTCCACGCACCGCTCGGGCAGTGGCACATAGGTGTCCACCGCGTCGAGCAGCGCCTCCACGGACGCCGTCCAGCGCGGGTCCCCCTCCAGCGCCCTGAGCCCGGAGACCCGTACGACGGGGACGGTGCCGCCGCCGTAGCCGTGCGCGGTGAGCAGTTCGCGGACCTCCAGCTCGACGAGGTCGGTCAGCTCCTCGTCCCCGGCGTCGGCCTTGTTGAGGGCGACCACGATGTGGTCGACACCGACCTGACGGGCGAGCAGGACGTGCTCGGCGGTCTGCGGCATGATCCCGTCGAGCGCGGAGACCACGAGGATCGCCCCGTCGAGCTGCGCGGCGCCGGTGACCATGTTCTTGACGTAGTCGGCGTGGCCCGGCATGTCGACGTGCGCGTAGTGCCGGGTGTCGGTCTCGTACTCCACGTGGGCGATGTCGATGGTGATGCCCCGCGCCGCCTCCTGCGGGGCCCGGTCGATCCGGTGCAGCGGCACGAACGTGCCGGCGCCCCGGGCGGCGAGGACCTTGGTGATGGCGGCGGTCAGGGTGGTCTTGCCGTGGTCGACATGGCCCATCGTGCCGATGTTCAGGTGTGGTTTGGTGCGGACGTAGGCCGTCTTGGACATGGCGGTACCTCGAAGTCTCTCGGTGGTCTCGGTGTCGTGCGACGCGTCGGCGAGACGGGTGACGGCCCCGGCGCGGCATGGGCACGCGGCCGGGACGGGGACCCCGAGGTGGCGCCGACCCTCCCCCTGCGGGGTCCGCCGGACGATCCGGGAAGGGTCAGCTCCGGGCGCCGTGCGCGGCGGCCGGGAAGACGGGGACGGCAGCCTTCGGGGCATCCGCGGCGGCGGATGCGGCGAGGAGGAAGGCGTACCGGGACATGACGCCGATCCTGGCCGACTTCCCGCTCCGCGTCGAACGGTTTTCCCGCCGGCCCGCCGCCGGTCCCCCCGCCCGCGGTGCCACCCGGATGTCACACTCCGGTGGCCCCGATGAGACGGACCATACGGCGATCACACATGTATGTCGGTTACTGTCACCGGATGCTCGATGCCACCACCCGCTCTGGGGGCACCGCCACGGCCTCTCCCCGGGCCACCGCCACGGAGCTCGCCGCCGCCGTCCCCGCCGTGGC
>NZ_WYCT01000005.1 GCF_011008945.1 Streptomyces harenosi | reverse complement strand
CTTCGTCGGCAGCGTCAGATGTGTATAAGGGGCAGGCCCAGCGCGGTGCGGAGGGCCGTCGCCGTGGCCGTGCCGGGCAGGCCGCCGCCGGCATCCACGTGATCGGCGCTACGGTCCGCAGCCGGGGCCGGGCCGCCCGCGCCGTGCCGCCCGTGTCGCCCGGATCGGGCGCGTCCGGGGCGCGGCGCGCCGGCTCAGTTCCAGGCGTAGCCGTCGCCGAAGAGGAGCGTGTGCTCCAGCACGTCCTCCATGGGGTCGTCGACCTGGCCGATGTTGATCAACGCCACCCTCGGACCGTTGTGCGAGGCCGTGTTGGTCTCGTCGGCGTGCGCGGCCCCCGCCGGGAACCAGCACACCGCCGCCACGGCACCCGCCCCGGTCAGCCAGCGCGTCATGGTCCTCACCCGCTCGTTGGTCATGTCAGGCCCTCGTTTCATCGTTTCGGCATCTGATCGGACTCTGTGTCCACCCGTTCATCCGCCAGGGCCACGACGAGGTCACGTCGCTCATATGTACGCAGGGGTACGGCACGGGAAGGGCGCGCGGCGCGACCGGCGCCGGGAGCCGCCGCGTGCTCGGCGGCGGTCCCGACGCCGGTCGGCGAGGCGGCCGCAGGTCCGCGGCCGCCGGGCGTCAGTTGTGGCTGTGCAGGACCTCGTTCAGGCCGCCCCACACCGCGTTGTTCGGGCGGGCCTCGACCGCGCCCGTGACCGAGTTGCGGCGGAAGAGGATGTGGGAGGCGCCGGACAGCTCGCGGGCCTTGACGATCTGGCCGTCGGGCATGGTCACGCGGGTGCCGGCGGTGACGTAGAGACCGGCCTCGACCACGCACTCGTCGCCCAGCGCGATGCCGACGCCCGCCTCGGCGCCGACCAGGCAGCGCTCGCCGATGGAGATGATCACGTTGCCGCCGCCGGACAGGGTGCCCATGGTGGAGGCGCCGCCGCCGATGTCCGAGCCGTCGCCGACGACGACGCCCGCGGAGATGCGGCCCTCGACCATGGAGGTGCCGAGCGTGCCCGCGTTGAAGTTGACGAAGCCCTCGTGCATGACGGTGGTGCCCTCGCCGAGGTACGCGCCGAGGCGGACCCGGTCGGCGTCGGCGATGCGCACGCCCTTGGGGACGACGTAGTCGGTCATGCGCGGGAACTTGTCGATGGAGGTCACCTGGAGGTGCAGCCCCTCGGCGCGGGCGTTGAGGCGCACCTTCTCGACATCGTCGACGGCGACCGGGCCCAGCGAGGTCCAGGCGACGTTGGCCAGGTGGGCGAAGATGCCGTCCAGGCTCTGGCCGTGCGGCTTGACCAGGCGGTGGGAGAGCAGGTGCAGGCGCAGGTAGACGTCGTGCGCGTCGACCGGCTTGTCGTCCAGGGAGGCGATGACCGTACGGACCGCGACGACCTCGACGCCGCGGCGGGCGTCCGGGCCGATCGCCGCGGTCGCGCCGCCGCCCAGCACCTGGGCGGCCTGCTCGGCGGTCAGCCGCTCGGTGCCGGACGGGCCGGGCTCGTCGACCAGCTCGGGGGCGGGGAACCAGGTGTCGAGGACGGTGCCGTCGGAGGCGATCGTGGCGAGGCCGGCGGCCACGGCGCCGGTGGTGCGGGGAGCAGTCGTGTCGGTCATGAGGGCAACCTAACCGGCCAGGGGGCGAGGAGGCCAACCCGCCCCGCGGCCGTCTCGCGTGCCGGGCGGTCCGCGCTCCGCCGACGCCCTCGACCTGGGGAAACGGGGGCGCCAACCCCTCGCCGCGCTGCTGCCGGGCGCCTCGGCCCAGCCCGCCACCGAGCGGTAGCCGCGCCCGGCGGTGCCGTTTCCGCCAGGGCCCTGAGCGCGGCGCCGGTGATCCGCTGCCGCCGTCCGGGCCGGGACGGCGGGGCCTCAGTGGGCTCCGCCCAGGTTGAGCACCACCACGCCGACGATGATCAGAGCGATGCCGGCGGCCTTGACGAGGGTCATCCCCTCACCGAGGAAGACGATGCCGATGGTGGCGATGGCGGCGGTGCCGACGCCGGACCAGATGGCGTAGGCGGTGCCGACGGAGAGGGTCTTCAGCGTCTGCGCGAGCAGCCCGAAGGAGATCAGGTACGCGAGGAGCGTCAGCAGCGACGGCCAGGGCCTGCTGAAGCCCTCGCTGTACTTCATGGCGGTGGTCCCGGCGACCTCGGCTGCGATGGCTCCGGCCAGCAGCAGGTATCCCATGTGTACGAGCGTACACATGGGAGGGGGCCGGACAGCCGCGACGGCGGCACCCGGGGGGTGCCGCCGTCGTGGGGGACCGTTCGGCCCCGGGGTGTCTCAGACGTTGAACCCGAGCGCGCGCAACTGCTCGCGGCCGTCGTCCGTGATCTTGTCGGGGCCCCACGGCGGCATCCAGACCCAGTTGATGCGCAGCTCGTTGACGAGGCCGTCCGTGGCGGACTTGGCCTGGTCCTCGATGACATCGGTCAGCGGGCAGGCCGCCGAGGTCAGGGTCATGTCGACGGTCGCGATGTTGGCGTCGTCGATGTGGATGCCGTAGATCAGGCCCAGGTTGACCACGTCGATGCCCAGCTCGGGGTCGACGACGTCCATCAGGGCCTCGCGGAGCTCCTCCTCCGAGGCCGGCTTCATCTCCACGGTCTCGCTCATGCCGTCTTCCTTTCGGCGTCGGCGCCGTCCAGCGCCTGGGCCGTCGCGTCCTTCCAGGCCATCCAGCTCAACAGGGCGCACTTGACCCGGGCCGGGTACTTGGAGACCCCGGCGAACGCGACCGCGTCCTCCAGGATGTCCTCCATGGCGTCGTCGGGCTCGATCCGGCCCTTGGACTGCATCAGCTCCAGGAAGGTCTCCTGGATCTTCTGCGCGTCGGCCAGATCCTTGCCGACGAGGAGTTCGTTCAGCACGGAGGCCGACGCCTGGCTGATGGAACAGCCCTGGCCCTCGTAGCTGACGTCCGTGATGGTCGTGCCGTCGTACTTCACGCGCAGCGTGATCTCGTCACCGCACGTGGGGTTCACGTGGTGCACCTCGGCGTCGCCGTCCCGCAGACCACGCCCGTGGGGGTTCTTGTAGTGGTCCAGGATGACGTCCTGGTACATGGAATCCAGCTTCACCTTGTCAGCACGCCCCTCAGCCGAAGAAGTTCCGTACGTGCTCCAGGCCGTCGACCAGAGCGTCGATCTCGGCCGGCGTGGAGTACAGATAGAACGACGCTCGCGTGGTCGCAGGAATTCCGTAGCGCAGGCAGACCGGGCGCGCGCAGTGGTGGCCGACGCGGACCGCGATGCCCTGCTCGTCGAGGACCTGGCCCACGTCGTGCGGGTGGATGTCACCGAGGGTGAAGGAGATCGCGGCGCCCCGGTCCTCGGCCGTGGTGGGGCCGATGATGCGCAGACCGGGGACCTC
The DNA here is from genome assembly GCF_011008945.1 of Streptomyces harenosi. Taxonomy (GTDB): domain Bacteria; phylum Actinomycetota; class Actinomycetes; order Streptomycetales; family Streptomycetaceae; genus Streptomyces; species Streptomyces harenosi. Next base: position 54,319 of record NZ_WYCT01000005.1, on the reverse strand, counting down.
CGCCAGCCGCTTGACCGCGTACTCGGTGAGCGCGTGCTCGTGGGCGAGGATCTTGTCCATGCCGATCGAGTTGAGGTAGTCGATCGCCGCGCCCAGACCGACCGCCTGCGCGATCGGCGGGGTGCCCGCCTCGAACTTGTGCGGGGCGGGAGCGTACGTCGACGAGTGCATCGACACCGTCTCGATCATCTCGCCGCCGCCGAGGAACGGAGGCAGGTCCTCCAGCAGTTCCTGGCGGCCCCAGAGCACGCCGATGCCGGTCGGGCCGCACATCTTGTGGCCGGTGAAGGCGACGAAGTCGGCCTGGAGCGCCTGCACGTCCAGCGGCATGTGCGGCGCGGCCTGGGAGGCGTCGACGCAGACCAGGGCGCCGACCTCCTGGGCGCGGCGGATGATCGCCTCGACCGGGTTGAGCGTGCCCAGGATGTTGGAGACCAGCACGAACGAGACGACCTTCGTCTTCTCGGTGATGACCTCGTCGATGTTGGACAGGTCCAGGCGGCCGTCGTCGGTCAGGCCGAACCACTTCAGCTTCGCTCCCGTGCGCTGCGCGAGCAGCTGCCACGGCACGATGTTGGAGTGGTGCTCCATCTCCGTGATGACGATCTCGGTCTCGTGGTCCACCCGGTAGGGCTCGTCGGCCCAGCCGAGCATGTTGGCCACGAGGTTGAGGGACTCCGAGGCGTTCTTGGTGAAGATCACCTCGTCGCGCGAGGGTGCGTTGATGAACTCCGCGACCTTGTCACGCGCGCCCTCGTACAGCGCCGTGGCCTCCTCGGCGAGGACGTGCACGCCACGGTGGACGTTGGCGTTGTGCTGCTCGTAGTACTCGTCGAGGACGTCGATGACCTGGCGCGGGGTCTGCGAGGTCGCGGCGTTGTCGAGGTAGACGAGCTTCTTCCCGTCGTGGAGCACACGGTCCAGGATCGGGAAGTCCTTGCGGATCGCCTCGGTGTCGAGGAGGCCCGGCAGCTGTGTCACGCGGATGCGCCACCCTTCACGTATGCCTCGTAGCCCTCGTTCTCCAGCTTGTCGGCGAGCTCGGGACCGCCGGACTCGACGATGCGGCCGTTCGCGAACACGTGGACGTGGTCGGGCTTGATGTACCGCAGGATGCGCGTGTAGTGGGTGATCAGCAGGGTGCCGACCTCACCGGTCTCGCGCACGCGGTTGACGCCCTCGGACACCACGCGCAGCGCGTCGACGTCCAGGCCGGAGTCGGTCTCGTCGAGGATGGCGACCTTCGGCTTGAGCAGTTCGAGCTGGAGGATCTCGTGGCGCTTCTTCTCACCGCCGGAGAAGCCCTCGTTGACGTTGCGCTCGGCGAAGGAGGGGTCCATGTTGAGGCGCTCCATGGCCTCCTTGACCTCCTTCACCCAGGTGCGCAGCTTGGGGGCCTCGCCGCGGATGGCGGTGGCGGAGGTGCGCAGGAAGTTGGAGACGGAGACGCCGGGGACCTCGACCGGGTACTGCATCGCGAGGAACAGGCCGGCGCGGGCGCGCTCGTCGACGGACATCTCGATGACGTCCTCGCCGTCGAGGGTGACGGTGCCGCCGGTGATCGTGTACTTGGGGTGACCCGCGAGGGAGTAGGCGAGGGTCGACTTGCCCGAGCCGTTGGGGCCCATGATGGCGTGCGTCTCGCCCTGCTTCACGGTGAGGTCGACGCCCTTGAGGATCTCCTTCGTGGCGTTGTCGGCCTCGACGGTGACGTGCAGGTCTCGGATTTCAAGCGTTGCCATGGGTGCCTCAGGACTCCTGGGTGAGGGAGACGAGCACGTCGTCCCCTTCGATCTTTACGGGGTATACGGGGACGGGACGCGTCGCCGGAAGACTGTCGGGCTTGCCGGACCGCAGGTCGAAGCGCGAGCCGTGCAGCCAGCACTCGATGTGGCAGTCGTCGACCTCGCCCTCCGAGAGCGAGACGTTCGCGTGCGAGCAGATGTCGTGGATCGCGAACACCTCCCCCCCGGTCTGCACGAGGGACACGGGCGTGCCGTCGAGTTCCACCCGCTTGGGGGTGTCCTCCTCCAGCTCGCTCAGCCCACAGGCGCGTACGAAGGTCATGCGACCGACGCCTCCAGCTCCTGCTCGATCTTGGCGATCAGGCGCTCTTCGATGTCCGGGACGCCGATCTGCTGGACCAGCTCGGCGAAGAAGCCGCGGACCACCAGGCGGCGGGCCTCGTGCTCCGGGATGCCGCGGGCCATCAGGTAGAACAGCTGCTCGTCGTCGAAGCGGCCGGTGGCGGAGGCGTGGCCGGCGCCGACGATCTCGCCGGTCTCGATCTCCAGGTTGGGCACCGAGTCGACCCGCGCGCCGTCCGTCAGGACGAGGTTGCGGTTCATCTCGTAGGTGTCCGTGCCCTCGGCCGCGGCCTCGATGAGGACGTCGCCGATCCACACCGCGTGCGCGTTCTCGCCCTGGAGCGCGCCCTTGTAGACCACGTTCGACTTGCAGTGCGGCACGTTGTGGTCGACGAAGAGCCGGTGCTCCTGGTGCTGGCCCTTCTCGGTGAAGTACAGGCCGAACATCTCGACCTCGCCGCCGGGACCGGCGTAGTTCACGCGCGGGTGCAGCCGGACCAGGTCGCCGCCGAAGGTGACGATGATCGACTTGAAGGAGGCGTCCCGGCCCACGAGCGCGTTGTGCTGGCCGGCGTGGACCGCCTTGTCGTCCCAGTCCTGGACCGAGACGACGGTCAGCTTGGCGCCGTCGCCGAGGACGTAGTCGACGTTGGCGGCGAGCACCGCGTCACCGGTGTGGTCGATGACCACGACGGCCTCGGCGAAGGCGCCGAGCTCGATGAGCTGGTGGCCGTAGGCGACCCCGCCCTCGCCGTGCACGGCGATGCGGATCGGCTCGGTGAGGACGGTCTCCTTCGGCACGGTCACGACCGAGGCCCGCTCGAAGGCCGAGTACGCCTGGGCGGCCACGCGGTCCACCGGGGTGCCGGCCCTGCCGAGCCGGGCGTCGTCGCGGCCGACGGTCTCGACGGTGACGCCCTCGGGGGCGTCGACGGCGACCTTCACGCCGTCACCGGTGGCGACGGCGGTGCCGTCGTGCAGGCCGCGCAGGCGCTCCAGCGGGGTGAACCGCCACTCCTCCTCGCGGCCGTGGGGGACCGGGAAGTCCGCCACGTCGAAGGACGGGGGCGCGCTCATGCGCGTGGCGACGGTCGAGTCCGCCTCGGCGGCGACCGCGATGGCACCGGCGGTGGTGGAGCCCACCGGTGGGGGTCCCCCCGCCGTAGCGAAGCCGGAGGTGGGGGAGTTCTGAGCCTCAGCCATGGCTGTCGTAGTGCTCGCTTTCCGTTACGTAAGGGGCTTGACGGGGACGGCGGGGCGGCGCGGGGCCGCCCCCGGCCGGCGGTTAGCCGACCGCGCCCTCCATCTGCAGCTCGATCAGCCGGTTGAGCTCCAGCGCGTACTCCATCGGCAGCTCCTTGGCGATCGGCTCGACGAAGCCGCGCACGATCATCGCCATGGCCTCGTCCTCGCTCAGACCGCGGCTCATCAGGTAGAAGAGCTGGTCCTCGGAGACCTTGGAGACGGTCGCCTCGTGGCCCATGGAGACGTCGTCCTCGCGGACGTCCACGTAGGGGTACGTGTCCGAGCGGGAGATCGTGTCGACGAGCAGCGCGTCGCACAGGACGTTGGACTTCGAGCCCGGGGCGCCCTCGCCGATCTCGATCAGACCGCGGTAGGAGGTACGGCCGCCGCCGCGCGCCACCGACTTGGAGACGATGTTGGACGAGGTGTTCGGGGCCATGTGGACCATCTTGGCGCCCGCGTCCTGGTGCTGGCCCTCGCCGGCGAAGGCGATGGACAGGGTCTCGCCCTTGGCGTGCTCGCCCATCAGGTAGACGGCCGGGTACTTCATCGTCACCTTGGAGCCGATGTTGCCGTCGATCCACTCCATGGTCGCGCCCTCGTAGGCCACGGCGCGCTTGGTGACCAGGTTGTAGACGTTGTTCGACCAGTTCTGGATGGTCGTGTAGCGGCAGCGGGCGTTCTTCTTGACGATGATCTCGACGACCGCGGAGTGCAGCGAGTCCGACTTGTAGATCGGGGCCGTGCAACCCTCGACGTAGTGCACGTAGGCACCCTCGTCGACGATGATCAGGGTCCGCTCGAACTGGCCCATGTTCTCCGTGTTGATACGGAAGTAGGCCTGGAGCGGGATCTCCACGTGCACGCCCGGCGGGACGTAGATGAAGGAGCCGCCGGACCACACGGCGGTGTTCAGCGCGGCGAACTTGTTGTCACCGGCCGGGATGACGGTGCCGAAGTACTCCTTGAACAGCTCCGGGTGCTGCTTCAGGGCCGTGTCGGTGTCCAGGAAGATGACGCCCTGCTCCTCCAGGTCCTCGCGGATCTGGTGGTAGACGACCTCGGACTCGTACTGGGCCGCGACACCGGCCACGAGGCGCTTCTTCTCGGCCTCGGGGATGCCCAGCTTGTCGTACGTGTTCTTGATGTCCTCGGGCAGGTCCTCCCAGGACTCCGCCTGCTTCTCCGTGGAGCGCACGAAGTACTTGATGTTGTCGAAGTCGATCCCCGACAGGTCCGAGCCCCAGTTCGGCATGGGCTTCTTCTCGAAGAGCTTCAGGCCCTTGAGGCGGAGCTTGGTCATCCACTCCGGCTCGTCCTTCTTCGCGGAGATGTCCCGGACGACGTCCTCGTCCAGGCCGCGACGCGCCGACGCACCGGCCTCGTCCCGGTCGGCCCAGCCGTATTCGTACGTGCCCAGGCCCTCCAGCTCAGGGTGGGCAGTCTCCGTGGGGAGAGTCATGCGGGGTTCCTCCCGGCCGTGCTTGCAGATGCGTGGTGAGTGGTCTTGGGGGTCTTCGGGGTCTTCCGAGGCTTCGCGGCCCTGGCAGCCTTGGCGGCCCCGGCCGTCGCCGCACCCTTCGGGATGAAGGTGGTGCAGACGCCGTCGCCGTGGGCGATGGTCGCCAGCCGCTGCACATGTGTACCGAGCAGCTCGGCGAAAAATTCCGTCTCGGCCTCGCAGAGCTGCGGGAACTGTTCGGCGACGTGGGCGACCGGGCAGTGGTGCTGGCAGAGCTGTTCGCCGACCGGTGCGCTGCGCGCGGTTGCAGCGTACCCGTCCGCGCTGAGGGCCTTGGCCAGCGCTTCCGTCCGCTCCTCCGGGGCCGCTTCGGCCACGGCCCTGCGGTACGCGCCGGCCTGGGCGGCGATGCGGGCCCGGGCGAAGGCGGCGACCGCCTGCTCCCCGCCCTCCCGCTCGGCGATCCAGCGCAGGGCGTCCACGGCGAGCTGGTCGTAGGACTGGTCGAACGCGTCCCGGCCGCAGTCCGTCAGCGCGAACGCCTTGGCGGGCCGGCCGCGGGTCCGCGTGCCGTAGACCGGGCGGTCGCGGGCCTCGACGACGCCGTCGGTGACGAGCGCGTCGAGATGCCGGCGCACGGCCGCCTGGGTGAGCCCCAGCCGCTCGGCGAGCTCGGCGACGGTCGACGGGCCGTGGTCCAGGATGGACCGCGCGACCCGGTTGCGCGTCGAGCGCTCACCGGTCGCGAACTCCTCCTGCGGGGCCCCCACGGGGGTCTCCCGAGCCTCGCCGACGTTTTTCACAACGCCATTGTTGCGTAATTCGCCGGAGCCGGGCAAGCCGCGTCCGAACCGCCCGACGGTGCCGTGCGTCACTTAGGCATACCTAATCTGACCTGCGGAAACGATCACCGCCCGGACAGCCCCGGCGGCACCGCGGACACCGCCGGCACCACCCGCCGCATCCCGCCGCACGCACCTCCGGCCGCCCGCCCGTCCCGCGCGGGCGGCCTGCCCGGGTCGCTCCCCGGCCCGCTTGGGGCGGCGGGCGCGCGCGGGACCGACCCGCGCGGGGCGGCGACCGCCCCCGCGCCGTCCCCGTGCGGGGGACTTCCCGCACCCGCCCGCCTGCGCCCTCGCCCGCCTACCTAGACTCGGGGCCATGCGAAGCGAGCCCGTCGTCCAGGTCCAGGCCCTGGTGAAGCGGTACGGCACGAAGACCGCGGTGGACGGCCTCGACCTGGTGGCCCGGGCGGGCGTCACCGCCGTACTCGGTCCGAACGGGGCGGGCAAGACGACCACGGTCGAGACCTGCGAGGGATACCGGAAGCCGGATTCCGGCACGGTCCGCGTCCTGGGCCTCGACCCCGTCCGGCAGGCCGGTGAGCTGCGGCCGCGCATCGGCGTGATGCTCCAGTCCGGCGGCGTCTACTCCGGCGCCCGCGCGGAGGAGATGCTCCGCCATGTCGCGAAGCTGCACGCCCACCCGCTGGACGTGGACGCCCTCGTCGAGCGCCTCGGGCTCGGCTCCTGCGGCCGGACCACCTACCGCCGTCTGTCCGGCGGCCAGCAGCAGCGCCTGGCGCTGGCGATGGCCGTCGTCGGGCGGCCGGAGCTGGTCTTCCTGGACGAGCCGACCGCCGGGCTCGACCCCCAGGCCCGCCGCGCCACCTGGGACCTGGTGCGGGACCTGCGCGCCGACGGCGTCTCCGTGATCCTCACCACCCACTTCATGGACGAGGCCGAGCAGCTCGCCGACGACGTCGCCATCATCGACGCCGGCCGGGTCATCGCCCAGGGCTCCCCCGAGGAGCTGTGCCGCGGCGGCGCCGAGAACACGCTCCGCTTCACCGGCCGCCCGGGGCTCGACCTGGCGTCGCTCCTCAAGGCGCTGCCCGCCGACTCGGCGGTGGCCGAGCTGACCCCGGGCTCCTACCGGGTCGTCGGCAAGGTCGACCCGCAGCTCCTCGCCACGGTGACGTCCTGGTGCGCCCAGCACGGGGTGATGCCGGACCGCATCTCGGTGGAGCGGCACACCCTGGAAGACGTGTTTCTGGAGCTCACCGGCAAGGAGCTGCGTTCGTGACCGCCACCGGTACGGGGACGGGGAAGTACACGCCGAAGCCCGGCGCGGCCCCCCTCCCCCGCATGATCGCGGCGCAGGCCGCGCTGGAGACGAGGATGCTGCTGCGCAACGGCGAGCAGCTCCTGCTGACGGTGGTCATCCCCACCCTGCTGCTCGTGCTGTTCAGCGCGGTCGACATCGTGGACACCGGCGAGGGGAAGGCCGTCGACTTCCTCGCCCCCGGCGTCCTCGCGCTCGCCGTGATGTCGACGGCGTTCACCGGGCAGGCCATCGCGACCGGCTTCGAGCGCCGGTACGGGGTCCTGAAGCGGCTGGCCGCCTCGCCGCTGCCGCGCTGGGGCCTGATGACCGCGAAGACGGTGTCCGTCCTGGTCACCGAGGTTCTCCAGGTGGTGCTGCTCACGGTGATCGCCTTCGCGCTGGGCTGGTCGCCGCACGGCAGCCCCCTCACCGTCCTGCTGCTCCTGCTCCTGGGCACGGCGGCCTTCTCGGGCCTGGGGCTGCTCATGGCGGGCACCCTCAAGGCCGAGGCGACGCTGGCCGCCGCCAACCTGGTCTTCCTGCTGCTGCTCGTCGGCGGCGGCGTGATCGTGCCGCTGGACAAGTTCCCGGACGCCGCGCGGGACGCGCTCGGCCTGCTGCCCATCTCCGCGCTCTCCGACGGCCTGCGGGACGTGCTGCAGCACGGGGCGGGCGTGCCCTGGGGCGACCTGGGGATCCTCGCCGTCTGGGCGGTCGCCGGGCTCGCGGCGGCGGGGAAGTTCTTCCGCTGGGAGTAGGAGGGACCCTCGTGAACGCGTGCACAAGCTGCCCCCTACGATGGGACGCGTGCCAAACGTGACCCGCGCCGACACCGCAGCCGCCGTGCGCAACCCGCTCGCCTTCATCGCCGCACGCTGGACCCCGCAGCCCCGGACAGTGCAGCGGGCGGCCCTCACCGCGCTCGTGATGGCGGTGGTCATCGTCGTCACCGGCGGTGCCGTCCGGCTGACCGGCTCCGGCCTCGGCTGCCCGACCTGGCCCAAGTGCACCGAGGACTCGATCCACAACACCGCCGAGATGGGCGTCCACGGCTACATCGAGTTCGGCAACCGGCTGCTGACCTACGTGCTGTGCGCCGCGGTCGGCTGGGCGATCATCGCCGCGCGCTCGGAGAAGCCGTACCGGCGCGGCCTGACCCGGCTGGGCTGGGCGCAGTTCTGGATCGTGATGGGCAACGCGGTCCTCGGCGGCATCGTCGTCCTGGTGGGCCTCAACCCGTACACGGTGGCCGCCCACTTCCTGCTCTCCTCCGCCCTGATCGCCGTGGCGACCGTGATGTGGCAGCGCACCCGGGAGGGCGACGCGGCACCCCGTCCGCTGGTCGGGACGTCGGTGCGGCAACTGGTGTGGTTCCTGGTCGGCGCCTCGGCGCTGCTGATCGCGGTCGGCACGGTGGTGACCGGCGCCGGTCCCCACGCGGGCGATTCCAGCGAGGTCGAGCGGATGCCGGTCGACTGGGAGACGGTCACCAAGCTGCACGCCGTGCTGGCGTGGATCGTGGTGACCCTGACCTTCGCGCTGTGGTTCGTGCTGAAGGCGGTCGACGCGCCGCGAGGCCCGCTGCTGCGCACCCGCGGCCTGTTCCTGGTGCTGCTGGCCCAGGGTGTCATCGGCTACGTCCAGTACTTCACCGACCTGCCGGAGATCCTGGTCGGCCTGCACATGCTGGGCTCGGCGGTGACCTGGATCGCGGTGCTGCGGGTGCTGCTGGCCCTGCGGGAGCGGCCGGACACGGCGGCCGCCGCCCCGGCGGCGTCAGCTCAGGCGTACGAGGCCACCAGCGTGTCGATGGCCGGTCCCAGGTAGGCACGGGTCAGCTCGCCCCGGCGCGCGGTCCACTCCTCGCCGGCGGGTGCCGGCCGCCCGTAGCGCCGCCGCCCGATGTCCTCCACCACCTCGCCGGGCGCGTGCAGGCGGAGCAGTTCCCCGAGCGCCTCCCGTTTGCTGATCAGCCGACCCTCGCGCAGGGTGACGGCGGCCCGGGCGAAGGTGAGCAGACCCAGGTCCACCCATACGTCCTGCCGCCACAGGCGCGGCCGGTCCACGGCCGGCCGCCAGAAGTCGCGCTGGTCCCGGACGACGAATGCGGCCAGCTCCTCGTCCGGCACCGGCGGAAGGAGTCCCGCGGGCGGCGCACCGTGCAGGACCCGCCCGAAGGCGTGCAGCTCCCGCCGGGTCACGGGGGTGACCGGCCGGGTCAGGAGTTCCTCGTGCGCCCAGGTGAGATGGCGCCGCCCGGCGGTGGCCGCGGTGGCGGGGGTGAGACAGGTGCAGTGCAGCCGGCCGGCGAGCGGGGCGGTGCGCAGCCCGGCGTGCAGCAGCGCCAGCCGCCACACGGTCCGCGCCCGGAGGGGCCCGTCCAGCACCGCGATCAGGTCCAGATCGCTGCGCCCCTCCTGGTAGTCGCCCGCGGCCAGGGAACCGTGTGCCCACACGGCCACCGGGGCCAGCGGCGCCAGCAGGGCGAGGAAGCGGTCGAGCAGGGCATCGGTCTGCATCGGGCCAGTCTGGACCGCCTCAGCCCAGCCCGTACACCCGGCGGGCGTTCCCGGACGCGATCATCCCCGCCACCCGCTCGGCGTCCCCCGCGGACCAGGACCCCTCGGCCACCCAGGTGCCGAGCACCCGCCCCAGGGCCTCGCGGAAGAGGCGGGCGCCCACCACGTGCAGCTCGGGCAGTGCCCGGGCGCCGCTGGAGAAGAGGATCTTCCCGAAGGGGGCCAGTTCCAGGGTCTCCGCGAGGACGGCGGCCGCGCGGGCCCCGGTGCGGACCAGGCCGGCGCCCGCGTCGACGTGGACGTGCGGGAAGACGCCCGCGAGGTGGGCGGCCTGGCGCTGGTACGGGTAGCCGTGCAGCAGGACCAGATCGGTGCCGAGACCGGCCGTGGCCCGCACGAAGTCGGCCAGCAGGACCGGGTCGGCGCGGTCGGCCCGCGCGCCCGGCGCGCCGAGCCCCGCGTGCAGTTGCAGGGGCCGGCCGGAGGCGACCGCGATCCACAGCAGGTGCCGCAGCAGCACCGGGTCGCTCAGCTCCCCGCCGGCCCGCCGCCCGGCCAGCCAGCGCCCGGCGGCCCGGCGCACCTCCCCCGGCCCCGGCGGCTCGGGCGCGAGCGCCAGGCCGTGGCGCACACCCGCCACGGAGGCGAAGGCCACGGCGTGCGCGGCGGCCGCGTGCACGGACTCGGCGAGGTTGGCGAGGAAGGAGTCGACCGTCCCGGAGGTGTCGGCGACCTGCTCGGCCAGCGGTTCCAGCCGGACCACCTCATGGGCCGAAGCGTCTGCGGCCGAGGCCGTCTCCCCGGGGCCGGTGAGGTCGCCGGGCGGTGAGGTGTCGACCAGGTACGTCGTGATGCCGCTGCCGCGCAGCAGCCTGCGGCTCGCCTCCAGGACACCGAGTTCACGGCGCCGGGCCAGATAGCGGGCCGGCGGGCAGTGCGGCTCCAGGCCGAGCAGCGGCGGGCACCAGCGCCGCACCGCGAACCCGGTCTGGGTGTCGAACAGGGTGGTGCCGGGCGCCGGCGGTCCCTCGGAGTGCGCCAGCCGGGCCTCGAAGGTGCCGAGGCCGAGCTCGGTTCTCAGTACGCCGTGGCAGTACTGGTCCACGAGGGACGGCGTGTCGATCATCAGGACCCCCGCGACCAGACCGTGTCCTCGGACCGCTTCCTCGACGGCCCCCTACGGACCTAACGGGTGAACCCGGTGCCAGGTGTTGCCTGTTTTCCGCCTCGGGTGAACGCCGGCTGACCCGACCGGGTGAACGGCGGCCGATCGCCCCGGTGAAGGCGGCGGCTTTCCCGCCCCGGGGGAAGGGGCGGCGGTCAGCCGTTGTCCGGGCCGCCGACCTGGATGCCGGCCATGCGGCTCCACTCGTAGGGCCCGGTGCGCACCTTGGCCGCGAACTCGCCGTCGAAGGTCTCGTGGACGGTGATCCCGGCCTTCTCCACCGCCTTCTCGGCGATCGCGTGGCTCGGCGCGACCAGGTCCCCCCAGCCGCCGTCCTCGCCGACGAGCACGATCCGCGCGCCGCGCTGACCGAGGTAGGCCACCTGGCCCTCGGCCCCGCCGTGGGCCCGGGAGAACGCGGTGATGTGCTTGGCGAGCCGGGCCGCGGTGCGCTCGGCCTTGGGGTCAACCTGCTGCGTGTCTGCCATGCCAGGATGCTACCCACGGGTAGATCAAAACGGCGACGGGCGGGGCGCGTGGCTTTGACCACGTGCCCCGCCCGTCGGTGTCCGCGGGAGCCGGCGCGTCGCGCGCGTCGGTGGCCGGGTGCGTCCGGGGGTGCGCCGGCGGGGTGCGTCAGCGTGCGCCGGCGGAGTGCGTCAGCGGAGGAAGGGGTCGACCGCGATCGCCAGGAACAGCACCGAGACGTAGGTGATGGACCAGTGGAACAGGCGCATCTCCTTGAGCTTGGCGCCCGTCACCTCGGCCTTGGCCCGGTTCTGCAGCGCGTGCGCCTCCCACAGCCACAGGCCGCCGGCCACCAGGGCGACCGCGGTGTAGAACCAGCCGGTGTAGCCCAGCGGCGTCAGCAGCAGGGACACCGCGACCATCACCCAGCTGTAGATGACGATCTGGCGGGCGACGACCTTGTTGGAGGCGATGACCGGGAGCATGGGCACGCCCACGCGCGCGTAGTCGTCCTTCACCTTCATGGACAGCGGCCAGTAGTGCGGCGGCGTCCAGAAGAACATCACGAGGAAGAGGATGACGGGCGCCCACGACATCGAGTTCGTCACCGAGGACCAGCCGATCAGCACCGGCATGCAGCCCGCGATGCCGCCCCAGACGATGTTCTGCGAGGTCCGCCGCTTGAGGATCATCGTGTAGACGACGACGTAGAACAGGAGCGCGCCGAGCGAGAGCCAGGCCGACAGCCAGTTGACGGTGAGGCCGAACAGCAGCGTCGAGACGACCGCGAGCGCGATGCCGAAGGCCAGGCACTCGCGCGGGCTGACCATCCCGGTGACCAGCGGGCGCCGGGAGGTGCGCTCCATCAGCGCGTCGATGTCGCGGTCGATGTACATGTTCAGCGCGTTCGCGCCCCCCGCGGAGAGGTAGCCGCCGAGGCAGGTGAGCAGCACCAGCTTCAGATCGGGCACGCCCTGCTCGGCGAGGAACATCACCGGAACGGTGGTGATCAGCAGCAGCTCGATGATCCGCGGCTTGGTCAGAGCCACGAACGCCTTGACACGGGCCCCGAACGGCCGCTGGCTCGGCTTCTGGCTGACCCCGAGCTCCCCCATTGCCCCAATGGCATGGGAGGAACCCCCACCCACTGGACGGGATTCGACGGCCGTCACGCACACCCCTGACAGAGACATCCCAGCGAGCCTCGCCGAGTGAAGCGGCGGTAAAGGCTCGCGCGTACCACGCCACTGTAGACGTTGCCCATACCCCGGTCTTCGCGGGGGTGGGTCGTGTTGGGCGGCATGCTCCCGGGCCGGCGCGCCCGTGCGCCCCGGGACACGCCGGGCCCTACGCCGGCGGGGGGACTCGCCGGCGGCCGCCGCGCGCCACGGACGGCCGTGCGGCGGGGTCGCCTCCGGCCGCCCGGGCGCTGCCGGACGGGGAGCTGAATTACTCATTCCGGAAAGTCGGCGGACGACTCGGCGGACGAGCGCGGAAAAGCCCGGACGAGCGCGCCGCGGGCGGGCGCCATAAGAGCGGGCCGGGCATCCGCCGAACGGGCGCGGGAAAGCTCGGGTGAGCACGCGCCGGGTCCCGCGATAAGCCCAGGCCGCGCCCGCACCGGACGGGCGCGGGAATGCTCGGACGAGCGTTCTTCGAACGGGCGCGACCGGGCGCGACCGGGCGCGGCACGGCTCGATTGAGCGGTCATATGAGCACCTTCGCATTCACTTGCCGAATACGGTTTAGCCCGGCCGGGAGGCGGAGTTCTCCGAGTCCCGGCAGTCTGGAAACACCCGGAAAAACGCACGTTCTTACGGGGGTAGGCTCGACACCGGCCGGCCGGCGTCCGGAACGCCGGCAGCCGGGGGACGTCTGCGTCCACCGGCATCCGACATGTGGAGAGGAGCCCTGACTCAGGGTGAGCACCAAGCCGACCACCACAGACCTCGAGTGGACCGAGTTGGACCAGCGGGCCGTGGACACCGCCCGCGTCCTGGCCGCCGATGCCGTACAGAAGGTCGGCAACGGCCATCCCGGTACGGCGATGAGCCTGGCGCCCGCCGCCTACACCCTCTTCCAGAAGGTGATGCGGCACGACCCGGCGGACGCGGACTGGGTCGGGCGGGACCGTTTCGTCCTGTCCGCCGGCCACTCGTCCCTGACCCTGTACACCCAGCTCTACCTGGCCGGCTTCGGCCTGGAGCTGGACGACCTGAAGGCGTTCCGCACCCACGGTTCGAAGACGCCGGGTCACCCGGAGTACGGCCACACCACGGGCGTGGAGACCACCACCGGGCCGCTGGGCCAGGGTGTCGCCAACGCCGTCGGCATGGCGATGGCCGCCCGCTACGAGCGCGGCCTGTTCGACCCGGAGGCCCCGCGGGGCGAGTCGCCGTTCGACCACTTCGTCTACTGCATCGCCGGTGACGGCTGCCTCCAGGAGGGCATCTCCGCCGAGGCGTCCTCGCTCGCCGGCCACCAGAAGCTCGGCAACCTGATCCTGCTGTGGGACGACAACCACATCTCGATCGAGGGCGACACCGAGACGGCCGTCTCCGAGGACACGGTCAAGCGGTACGAGGCGTACGGCTGGCACGTGCAGCGCGTGGCGCCCAAGCCGGACGGCGACCTGGACCCGCAGGCGATCTACGACGCGATCCAGGAGGCGAAGAAGGTCACGGACAAGCCGTCCTTCATCGCCATGCGCTCCATCATCGCCTGGCCGGCCCCGAACGCGCAGAACACCGAGGCCGCGCACGGCTCGGCGCTGGGCGAGGACGAGGTCGCGGCCACCAAGCGGGTGCTCGGCTTCGACCCGGAGAAGTCCTTCGAGGTCGCCGACGAGGTCATCGCGCACACCCGCAAGGCCCTGGACCGGGGCAAGGCCGCCCGCGCCGTGTGGGAGAAGTCCTTCCAGCAGTGGCGGGACAACAACCCCGAGCGCGCCGCCGAGTACGACCGCATCGCCAAGGGCGAGCTGCCCACCGGCTGGGAGGAGAAGGTCCCGGTCTTCGAGGCGGGCAAGTCCGTCGCCACCCGCGCCGCGTCCGGCAAGGTCCTCCAGGCGCTGGGCGCGGTCATCCCCGAGCTGTGGGGCGGCTCCGCCGACCTGGCCGGCTCGAACAACACCACGATCGACAAGACGTCGTCGTTCCTCCCCGAGGGCAACCCGCTGCCCGAGGCGGACCCCTACGGCCGCACCATCCACTTCGGCATCCGCGAGCACGCGATGGCCGCGGAGATGAACGGCATCGCGCTGCACGGCAACACGCGCATCTACGGCGGCACCTTCCTGGTCTTCTCCGACTACATGCGCAACGCCGTGCGCCTGTCGGCGCTGATGCACCTGCCGGTGACGTACGTGTGGACGCACGACTCCATCGGCCTGGGCGAGGACGGCCCGACCCACCAGCCGGTCGAGCACCTGGCCTCGCTGCGCGCCATCCCGGGCCTGAACGTGGTCCGCCCGGCCGACGCCAACGAGACCGCCATCGCCTGGCGCGAGGTGCTCGGACGCTGGACGAAGGAGTTCGGCAAGGGGCGGCCGCACGGTCTGGCCCTCACCCGCCAGGGCGTGCCGACCTACGAGCCGAACGAGGACGCGGCGCGCGGCGGCTACGTGCTGTTCGAGGCCGAGGGCGGCGAGCCCCAGGTGATCCTGATCGCCACCGGTTCCGAGGTGCACGTCGCCGTCGAGGCGCGCGAGCGGCTCCAGGCCGAGGGCGTGCCCACGCGCGTGGTGTCGATGCCGTGCGTGGAGTGGTTCGAGGAGCAGGACCAGGGGTACCGGGACAGCGTCCTGCCCCCGTCCGTGAAGGCCCGTGTCGCGGTGGAGGCGGGCATCGGACTGACCTGGCACCGTTACGTCGGGGACGCCGGGCGCATCGTTTCGCTGGAGCACTTCGGCGCCTCCGCCGACGGCAAGGTCCTCTTCCAGGAGTACGGCTTCACCGCCGAGAACGTCGCCGCCAAGGCGAAGGAATCGATCGCCGCAGCCCAGCGCTGACGCTCGTACACGACACGTAGGAGATGCATTTTCCATGACAGACGCACTCAAGCGCCTCTCCGATGAAGGCGTCGCGATCTGGCTGGACGACCTGTCCCGCAAGCGGATCACGTCCGGCAACCTGGCCGAGATGATCGACCAGCAGCACGTCGTGGGCGTCACCACCAACCCGACGATCTTCCAGAAGGCGATCAGCGAGGGCGACGGCTACGACGTGCAGCTCTCCGACCTGGCCGCCCGCAGGGTCACCGTCGAAGAGGCCATCCGCATGATCACCACGGCGGACGTCCGCGACGCCGCCGACATCCTGCGCCCGGTCTTCGACGCCACCGGCGGCAAGGACGGCCGGGTCTCCATCGAGGTCGACCCGCGCCTGGCCCACAACACCAAGGCCACCGTCGCCGAGGCCAAGCAGCTGGCCTGGCTGGTGGACCGGCCCAACACGCTCATCAAGATCCCCGCCACCGAGGCGGGCATCCCGGCGATCGCCGAGGTCATCGGCCTGGGCATCAGCGTCAACGTCACGCTGATCTTCTCGCTGGAGCGCTACCGCAAGGTCATGGACGCCTTCCTGACCGGCCTGGAGAAGGCCAAGGAGCGCGGTCTGGACCTGTCGCAGATCCACTCCGTGGCGTCCTTCTTCGTGTCCCGCGTGGACACCGAGATCGACAAGCGGATCGACGCGCTGGGCACCGACGAGGCCAAGGCGCTGCGCGGCAAGGCCGCCATCGCCAACGCGCGTCTGGCCTACCAGGCGTACGAGGAGGTCTTCTCGTCCGACCGCTGGAACGCCCTGGAGAGGGCGGGCGCCAACAAGCAGCGTCCGCTGTGGGCCTCCACCGGCGTGAAGGACAAGGCGTACGACGACACCATGTACGTCACCGAGCTGGTGGCGCCCAACACGGTGAACACCATGCCGGAGGCCACCCTGCTGGCCACCGAGGACCACGGCGAGATCACCGGTGACACCGTCTCCGGCACCTACGAGCAGGCCCGCGCCGACCTGGACGCGGTGGAGAAGCTGGGGATCTCCTACAACGAGGTGGTCCAGCTCCTGGAGGACGAGGGCGTCGACAAGTTCGAGGCGTCCTGGAACGACCTGCTGAAGTCGACCGAGGCGGAGCTGAAGCGCCTCGCCCCCGCGGAGGGCTGACACGTTGTCAAGCGGCAACCCGCTGCGTGACCCCGCCGACCGACGGCTCCCGCGTATCGCGGGGCCGTCGGGCCTGGTCATTTTCGGTGTCACGGGCGATCTGTCACGGAAGAAGCTCATGCCCGCCGTGTACGACCTCGCCAACCGGGGTCTGCTGCCGCCGGGCTTCTCCCTGGTGGGCTTCGCCCGCCGCGACTGGGAGCACGAGGACTTCGCCCAGGTCGTGCACGACGCGGTCAAGGAGCACTCGCGCACGCCGTTCCGGGAGGAGGTCTGGCAGCAGCTCATCCAGGGCATGCGCTTCGTCCAGGGCACCTTCGACGACGACGAGGCGTTCGAACGGCTGCGGGCCACCATCCAGGAGCTGGACGCCGCGCAGGGCACGGGCGGCAACTTCGCCTTCTACCTCTCGGTGCCGCCGAGCTCCTTCCCGGTGGTCATCCAGCAGCTCAAGAAGCACGGCCTGGCCGACCAGACCGGCGGTTCCTGGCGGCGCGCGGTGATCGAGAAGCCCTTCGGCCACGACCTGAAGTCGGCCGAGGAGCTCAACGCGATCGTCCACGAGGTCTTCGCCCCCGACCAGGTCTTCCGCATCGACCACTACCTGGGCAAGGAGACGGTCCAGAACATCCTGGCCCTGCGCTTCGCCAACCAGATGTTCGAGCCGATCTGGAACCGGTCCTACGTCGACCACGTGCAGATCACGATGGCCGAGGACATCGGCATCGGCGGCCGGGCCGGCTACTACGACGGCATCGGCGCCGCCCGCGACGTCATCCAGAACCACCTCCTCCAGCTGCTCGCGCTGACCGCGATGGAGGAGCCCGCCTCCTTCGACGCCGACGCGCTGGCGGCGGAGAAGACCAAGGTGCTGGGCGCGGTGAAGCTGCCCAAGGACCTGGGCCGCGACACCGTGCGCGCCCAGTACACGGCCGGCTGGCAGGGCGGCGCGAAGGTCATCGGCTACCTCGACGAGGAGGGCATCGACCCCGGGTCGAAGACCGACACCTACGCCGCGATCAAGCTGGGCATCGACAACCGCCGCTGGGCGGGCGTCCCCTTCTACCTGCGCACCGGCAAGCGGCTGGGCCGCCGGGTGACGGAGATCGCGGTCGTCTTCCAGCGGGCCCCGCACTCCCCCTTCGACACGACGGCCACGGAGGAGCTGGGCTCCAACGCGATCGTCATCCGGGTCCAGCCGGACGAGGGCGTCACGGTCCGCTTCGGCTCCAAGGTGCCGGGCACCTCGATGGAGATCCGGGACGTGTCGATGGACTTCGCCTACGGCGAGTCGTTCACCGAGTCCAGCCCGGAGGCGTACGAGCGGCTCATCCTGGACGTGCTGCTGGGTGACGCGAACCTCTTCCCGCGCACGGAGGAGGTCGAGCTGTCCTGGAAGATCCTCGACCCGATCGAGGAGTACTGGGACGCCCACGGCGCGCCCGCCCGGTACCCGGCCGGCACATGGGGGCCCGTCGAGGCGGACGAGATGCTGCAGCGAGACGGACGGAGCTGGCGCCGGCCATGAAGATAGACCTCACGGACACCACGGCCAGCAAGATCAACAAGGCGCTGGTGCAGGGCCGCCGGGCCATCGGCACACCCGCCGTCGGCATGGTCCTCACCCTCGTCATCGTCACCGACGAGGAGAACGCCTACGACGCGCTGAAGGCCGCCAACGACGCCTCGCGCGAGCACCCCTCGCGCACGCTGCTGGTCATCAAGCGCGTCTCGCGCTCGCCCCGCGACCGTACGACGTCCCGGCTCGACGCCGAGGTGCGGGTGGGCGCGGACGCGGGCACCGGCGAGACGGTGGTGCTGCGGCTGTACGGCGAGATCGTCGACCACGCCCAGTCGGTGGTCCTGCCGCTGCTGCTGCCGGACGCGCCGGTGGTGGTGTGGTGGCCGGTCAACGCGCCGCTCGACCCGGCCAGCGACCCGCTGGGCTCGCTGGCCCAGCGCCGCGTCACCGACAGTTACGCCTCCGAGGACCCGATCCGGGAGCTGACCGCCCGGGCCGGTGCCTACACGCCGGGCGACACCGACCTGGCCTGGACCCGGATCACGCCGTGGCGCTCGATGCTGGCGGCCGCCCTGGACCAGGTCACCTGCGAGGTGAAGGCCGTCGAGGTGGAGGGCGAGGAGTTCAACCCGAGCTGCGAGCTGCTGGCGATGTGGCTCGCGGACCGGCTGGGCGTCCCCGTCCGGCGGTCGTCGTCCAACGGCCCGGGCCTGACCGCGGTCCGCATGGAGACCACCTGCGGCCCGATCGTCCTGGACCGTGCCGACGGCTCGCTGGCCAACCTGTCCATCCAGGGCCAGCCCGACCGCGCGGTGGCGCTCAAGCGCCGGGAGACGGCCGAGCTGATCGCCGAGGAGCTGCGGCGCCTGGACCCGGACGACACCTACGCGGCCGCGCTGCGCTACGGCGTGGACCGGCTCCACGCGGGCGCGCCGGACACGGGGGCCGGCGGGGAGCCGGTGACGACCGCGGACCCGGTGGCCGCCGAGGACCCGGTCGCGGTGCCGGAACCCGAGGAGGAGGCGGCGAAGGCGCCCGCGCAGCGGGCGACCGCCAAGGCCGCCAAGAAGGCTCCGGCGCGGAAGGCGGCGGCGAAGTGAGCACACCCCAGCTCGTGGTGCACCGGGACAAGGAGCTGATGGCGCAGGCCGCGGCGGCCCGGCTGATCACGAGGATCGTGGACGCGCAGGCCTCCCGGGGCTCGGCGTCCGTGGTGCTGACCGGCGGGCGCAACGGCAACGGCCTGCTGGCCGCGCTGGCCGCGGCCCCGGCCCGGGACGCGATCGACTGGAGCCGCCTGGACCTGTGGTGGGGCGACGAGCGGTTCCTGCCGGAGGGCGATCCGGAGCGGAACGTCACGCAGGCCCGCGAGGCCCTGCTGGACGCGGTGCCGCTGGACCCGGAGCGGGTGCACGCCATGCCCGCCTCGGACGGGCCCTACGGCTCGGACGTGGAGGCCGCGGCCGAGGCGTACGCGGAGGAACTGGCCCGGGCGGCCGGACCGGAGAACCACGGGCCGGTCCCCACCTTCGACGTCCTGATGCTGGGCGTCGGCCCGGACACCCACGTCGCCTCGCTCTTCCCCGAGCTGCCGGCGGTCCGCGAGACGGAGCGCACGGTGGTCGGCGTGCGCGGGGCGCCCAAGCCCCCGCCGACCCGCGTCACCCTCACGCTCCCCGCGATCCGCGCGGCGCGCGAGGTGTGGCTGCTGGCCGCGGGCGAGGACAAGGCGCAGGCCGCGGCGATCGCCCTGTCCGGCGCCGGCGAGATCCAGGCGCCGGCGGCCGGTGCGCGGGGCCGCGCCCGCACGCTGTGGCTGCTGGACGCGGCGGCGGCCTCGCGGCTGCCGCGGTCGATGTACCCGCCGGCGTCGGCGTGACGCCCGCGCCCGGCTGACACCGCCGGGCGACGCTCCGGAAGCGGCCGGGGCCCCTGTCGAAGGGGGCTCCGGCCGCTTCGGCGTCTCCTCCGTCAGGGCGCCGTGCCGGGGTCGCCCACCACCCGGGTGACGAAAGCGGCCAGACCGGCCCGGAGGCTCTCCCGGGACGCCCGCCGCCGGCCGGCCAGATGGTCCACCAGATCGGCGCGGACGGCCGCGAGCAGGGCGTGCGCGGCGAAGTCGGCGTCGGGCAGGCCGGGGATCTGCTCCAGCACCTCCCGGAGGGTGGAGTGCCACCAGTCGTAGTGCTCCGCCTGGTACGGGCTGTCGGAGCCGGTGCCCTCCAGGGCCAGCGACAGGTGCCGGTGGTCGAGCTTGAAGCACAGGACGGCGTCCAGCACGGCGAGCGCGCGCTCGGCGGGGGGCGTGCCGGGGCCCAGCGGGCGGGGGCCGTCGGCGATCGCCCGGCGGACCGGGTCGAGCCGGGCCTCGTAGAGCGCCCGGATCAGGCCGGTGCGGTCCCCGAAGCCCCGGAAGAGCGTGCCCTTGCCGACCCCGGCGGCGGCCGCGATGTCGGCCATGGTGACGTCCTCGGGCCGTTCGCACGCGGCGAAGAGGCGGTCGGCGGCGGCCAGCACGGCCTCGCGGTTGCGCAGCGCATCAGCGCGCGGCTTGCGCTCCGGCACGGGATCTCCTCCGACAGAAAAAGCGGACCAGAGGTCCGCATCTTGCGTAAGCGGACCGGCGGTCCGTATGGTTGGTGAAGCGGACCAGCGGTCCGCATCCTATCGGAGGGAACTGGAGGAGTCCCATGCCCACGGACACCCGGCCGGCCGACCTGTACCGCCACGGTCTGCGCCTGCTGCTCGACAAGGACATCCCCGCCTGGGTCGATCTCTGGCACGACGACGGGGTCTTCGAATTCCCCTTCGCGCCCGAGGGCTGGCCCGAGCGGCTGGAGGGCAAGGCCGCCGTCGCCGACTACATGCGCGCCTACCCCGACCACATCGACCTGCACGACTTCCCCGAGCTGACCATCCACGAGACCGGCGACCCGGAGACCATCGTGGCCGAGATGCGCGCGGTGGGACGCCTGGTGCGCACTGGCGCTCCCTACGAGATGACCTACATCGCCGTGGTGACGGTCTCCGGCGGCCGCATCACCCGCTACCGGGACTACTGGAACCCGCTCGCCCTCCCGCAGGACGGCACGGCCGGCTTCGCGGGGAGCGGCCGGTGACCGCCTCGCCCGCCACCCTGGTCATCGGCGCCACCGGCACCACCGGCAGCCGCGTCACCGCCCGGCTCACCGCGCGCGGGCACCTGGTCAGGGCCGCGAGCCGCCGCGCCGCCCCGGTGGGCGGCGCCGGGGCCGTGCGCTTCGACTGGTACGACCCCGCCACCCACGAGGAGGCGCTGCG
The DNA here is from genome assembly GCF_011008945.1 of Streptomyces harenosi. GTDB lineage: Bacteria > Actinomycetota > Actinomycetes > Streptomycetales > Streptomycetaceae > Streptomyces > Streptomyces harenosi. The sequence goes on along the minus strand of NZ_WYCT01000005.1, from coordinate 33,283 downwards.
CGGTGCGGACCGCGTCTACCTCGTCCCGCCCCTGACCGCCGCCGACCCGGCCGCCGTGATGCTGCCGTTCCTGGAGCGGGCCCGCGCCGCGGGGGTCCGCCGGGCCGTCCTGCTGAGCTCCTCGGCGATCCCGGCCGGCGGCCCCGCCGTGGGGCAGGTGCACCAGGCGCTGCCCGGCCTGTTCGACGAGTGGGCGGTGCTGCGGCCCTCGTGGTTCATGCAGAACTTCACCGGCGACCACGCGCACGCCCGCGACATCCGCGAGCAGGGCACGGTCCGCACCGCGACCGGCGAGGGCCGGGTGGCCTTCGTCGACGCCGACGACATCGCGGCCGTGGCCGTGCACGCCCTGACCGCCGAGCGGGCCCCGGACACCGATCTGGTGATCACCGGCCCCCAGGCACTGAGCTACGACGACGTCGCCGCCGTCCTCACCGAGGTGACCGGACGGGCCGTCACCCACCGAAAGCTCACGTACGAGCAGCTCCGCGACCACCTGGCGCAGAGCATGCCCCACGCGTTCGCCACCGTGCTCGCCGGCCTGGACCGGGCGATCGCCGAGGGCGCCGAGGACCGCGTCACCGACACCGTCGAGCGCCTCACCGGGCGGCCACCGCGCGACTTCCGCACCCACGTGGAGCGGGCCCTGGCACGGGCCGGCGGGGCGGACCACGGGCGGGAGCGGTGAGCAACGGGCGCGGGGCGGCGGGCGGCCGGCCGGGCGGGCGCCCGCCCGCTCCCCCGCGCTCCCCCACACGCCGCCGTCACTGCCGGCCGCGCAGCTCCCGGTAGCTCTGCACGAGCGCCGTGGTGGAGGCGTCCAGGCCGGGCACCTCGGCGCCCTCGGTCAGGGCGGGCTCGACCCGCTTGGCGAGGACCTTGCCGAGCTCGACGCCCCACTGGTCGAAGGAGTCGATGTTCCAGATCGCGCCCTGCACGAACACCTTGTGCTCGTACAGCGCGACGAGCTGGCCGAGGACCGACGGGGTGAGCTCCCGCGCCAGGATGGTGGTCGTCGGGTGGTTGCCCCGGAAGGTCTTGTGCGGCACCAGCTCCTCGGGCACGCCCTCCTCGCGTACCTCCTGCGGCGTCTTGCCGAAGGCGAGCGCCTGGGTCTGGGCGAAGAAGTTGGCCATCAGCAGGTCGTGCTGCGCCTTGAGCTCGTCGCTCAGCTCGGCCACCGGGCGGGCGAAGCCGATGAAGTCGGCCGGGATCAGCTTGGTGCCCTGGTGGATGAGCTGGTAGTAGGCGTGCTGCCCGTTGGTGCCGGGCGTGCCCCAGACGACCGGGCCGGTCTGCCACTGGACGGGCCGGCCGTCGCGGTCGACCGACTTGCCGTTGGACTCCATGTCGAGCTGCTGGAGGTAGGCGGTGAACTTGGACAGGTAGTGCGAGTAGGGCAGCACCGCGTGCGACTGGGCGCCCAGGAAGTTGCCGTACCAGACTCCCAGCAGGCCCAGCAGCAGCGGTGCGTTGGACTCGGCGGGGGCGGTGCGGAAGTGCTCGTCGACGATGCGGAAGCCGTCGAGCATCTCCCGGAACCGGTCCGGGCCGATGGCGATCATCAGGGACAGGCCGATCGCCGAGTCGTAGGAGTACCGGCCGCCGACCCAGTCCCAGAACTCGAACATGTTGGCCGTGTCGATGCCGAACTCGGCGACCTTCCCGGCGTTGGTCGACAGGGCGACGAAGTGCTTGGCCACGGCCGCCTCGTCACCGAGCGAGTCCAGCAGCCAGGTGCGCGCGGAGGTGGCGTTGGTGACCGTCTCGATGGTGGTGAAGGTCTTGGAGGCGACGATGAACAGCGTCTCCTCCGGGTCGAGGTCGCGGACCGCCTCGTGCAGGTCGGCGCCGTCCACGTTGGAGACGAAACGGAACGTCAGCGCGCGGTCGGTGTAGGCGCGCAGCGCCTCGTACGCCATCGCCGGGCCGAGGTCGGAGCCGCCGATGCCGACGTTGACCACGTTCCTGATGCGCTTGCCGGTGTGGCCCGTCCAGGCGCCGGAGCGGACCCGGTCGGCGAAGTCGGCCATCTTGTCCAGCACCGCGTGGACCTTGGGGACGACGTTCTCGCCGTCGACCTCGATCACCGCGTCCCGCGGCGCCCGCAGCGCGGTGTGCAGCACGGCGCGGTGCTCGGTGGTGTTGATCTTCTCGCCGCGGAACATGGCGTCCCGGAGCCCGAAGACGCCGGTGGCGGCGGCCAGCTCCCGCAGCAGCCGCAGCGTCTCGTCGGTGACGAGGTGCTTGGAGTAGTCGATGTACAGATCGCCCAACCGGAGCGTGTACCCGGTGCCGCGCCCGGGGTCGGCGGCGAACAGCTCGCGCAGACCGATCTCGCCGAGCTCCTCCTGGTGCTTGGCCAGCGCGGTCCATTCGGGGGTCTGGTTGAGCCTGGTACGGCTGTCTGCGTTCATGGAAACTCCGCCTTCTTCCTTGCCTGTCTGGGCTGCCGCGTACCTGCCCGCTGCCGGTTCCAACCTAATTGATCAGTGGCGGGACCGGCCTGCCGTCACCCCGTCCGGGCGTCGGTGGCCGCGGTGCGGCGGGGCCCGGCGGCTCGGGCCCGGCCGCCCGGGGGCCGTGCGGCCCGAGTGCCCGCTCAGCCGGAGTGCAGGACCCGGAAGCGGCCCGGTTCCGCCGGGTCCCGGTCGACGACCTGGACCGGCGGCCACGCCCATTGCCAGACGCCGGTGTCCGGCGTGCGGCTGAACCGGATCGTCCCCCGGGTGCCCTCCACCGCGACCCGCGGCCAGGACGCGGCGGTGTCCGCCCGGTCCCCGCCGTGGGAGCGCAGCACCTCGGCGAGGACGGTGATGGTGTCGTAGCCCTCGAAGGCGACGAAGGAGGGCGCCTGGGCCAGCCGCTCGCGCAGGGCCGTCCCGACGCGCGCACCGAGCGGCCCGAGGCGCTCGGGCAGGTAGCGCAGGAACGGTACGGCGGCGCCCCGCTCGCCCAGCGACGCCGCCCATGTGGCGAACTCCGGCTGCCCGGCCGGAGCGCCGATCAGCATCCCGGCGAGGCGCTGGTCGCGGCGGACGGCCTCGGCGACCGGCACCGCCGGCTCCGGGTGGCCGGCCAGGAGCAGGAGGGCCGTCGCCCGGTGGCCGGCGAGTTCCTCGCACACCTCCGCCGGGGTGAGCGCGCCCATGTCGAGGGCGACGACGGTGCCGCCGCGCGGCGCGAGGCGCTCCCGCAGGACGCGGGTCCCGGCCGCCCAGTAGAGGCTCGGCTCGGCCGCCACGGCGATCCGGCGGTGGCCCGCGCCGAGCAGGAAGTCCGCGTAGATCCGCCAGCCGCGGGACTGCGGAGGGGCCAGACGCGCGACCCGGTCCGACGGGTCTTCGGTGAGCGCGTCGAGAACCGCCGACGAGCAGAGGAACGGCACGCCGAGCGCGTCGGCCCGGGTGGCGGCGGCGCGGGCGGCCACGCTGTGGTACTCCCCCGCCACGGCGGCCACGCCCAGGCGGGCCAGTTCCTCCACGGCCGCCGCGGCCCGGCGCGGATCGGCCGCGGTGTCGCGCACCAGCAGCTCCAGCGGTCTTCCGCCGATCCCGCCGGCGTCGTTGACCTCGCCGGCGGCCAGTTCGAGTCCGGCGAGCAGGTGCCGGCCGGCCTCCACCCAGCCGGGCCGGGTCAGCGGAACGAGGGCGCCGATGCGGACCGGTGATCCGTCGGGCTGCCCGGCCGGGCGTGACGATGGCGGCGTACTCATGCGTGGGTTCTCCCCCTGGGACGAGTCGGGTGCGGTGCGCCCGGAAGCGCGCGGTGGCACGGCCCGTGGGTGCGCGCTCGTCCCCTCCCGCCGGGACGGGCGCGCCGACCCGGGTGACCATGCCGGACACCGCTTCCGTCCACGGTGTCCGGGGGGCTGAGCACAACGGTCCGCGGCAAGCGCAGGCTACCCGCCCGCCCCACGCCCCGGTCCCGCGGGAAAGGCGCCGGCGTCCGGCTCGCGCACGGGTATCAGCGCGGTGACGGACAGGGCGAAGAAGGCGGCGGCCAGCAGGGCCGGGCCGTGCGGTCCCCAGGCGGCGGTGACGGCGCCGCCGAGCAGCGCGCCCACGGGCGCACCGGCGACCGCGAGCGTCCGGAACGCCGAGGAGACGCGCCCCAGCGCCCCGGCCGGACTGCGCTCCTGCGTCAGGGTCGTGGTGCCGACGTTCCACACCATGCCCATGAAGCCGAAGACGGCCAGGGCCGCCAGCACCACGGCCAGGCTGCGCACCGAACCCATGACGACCAGCGCCACGGTCTGCGCCGCCCCGGCGATCAGCACCCCGCGGCCGCGCCCGACGCGGGCGGTGAACCGGCGGCAGGCCAGGCCCCCGGCCAGGCCGCCGACGGTGTACGCGGTCGCCGCGGCGGCGTATCCCGCCGTGCCGGCGTCCAGCCGGCGGGTCACCAGGAGCACCAGGGTGGCGATGAGGGCGCCCATGCCGATGTTGCACAGGGCGGTGGCGGTACACAGCGCGCGCAGGACCCGGTCCCGGGCCAGGATGCGCAGCCCCTCCGCGATCTCGCGGCGCAGGGTGCTGCCCGCGGGCCGTGCCCGGCTCCGGGGCGGGGCGGTCCGCAGCGAGGCCACCAGCGCGGCGGCCAGCAGGAAGGTCACGGCGTCGACGGCGAACGGGGCGGCGGTGCCCACGGCGGGCAGCAACGCCGCGGCGGGCCCGCCGAGCAGACCGCCGGCGACGCGCTGCCCCGTCATCAGGCGGGCGTTGGCGCCGCCGAGCGCCGCGCGGTCCACCACGGCGGGCAGCAGGGCCGTCGCCGCGTTGTCGAAGAGCGTCTGCAGGGTGGTGAGGACGAAGGACAGGGCGATGAGCAGGGCGATCGAGGCGTGTCCCAGGGCGACGGCGACCGCGAAGGCGGCGACCAGCAGCCCGCGCACCGCGTCCACGGTCCACGTGGCGCGCCGCTGGTCCACCCGGTCGGCCACCGCGCCGCCGAGCAGGCCGAACAGCAGCCACGGAAGATACCCGCAGGCGGTGACGGCCGCGATGAGCAGCGGATCGTCCGTCAGGGCCACGGCGAGCAGGGGCAGCGCCGCCGTCCGCAGGGCGTCGCCGAAGCCGGACAGCACGGCGGCGCTCCACAGCCGCCCGAACCCCCCGCGCCAGGCGGGCGCCCGCATGTCCGCCGCCTCGACCGCCGCCATCGCTCCCCCTCACGATTCGCCAGATGCACGAACCGTAGAGGGGACCACTGACAATCGGTCGGCGAGCGGCCGGGCGACGCCGCTCGGGCCGGACGGGCCTGAGGCCGCACGACCGGGCAGGACGCCTCCGGCGGCACGAGGGGGCACGAGGGGGCACGGCGGCTCCGGCGGCCTGACCGGGACTACGGCTCCGGCGGCCTGACCGGGCACGGCGGCTCCGGCGGCACGAGGGGGCGAAACGACTCCGGCCGGGCACCTCACGGATGCCCGGCCGCCGTCGACTTCTAGATCTCGCCCCGCAGTTTGGCGAGCGCCTCGGCGAGAATCGCCTCGCCGTCCGCGTCGCTGCGCCGCTCGCGCACATACGCCAGATGCGTCTTGTAGGGCTCCGTACGGGGCGGGTCCGGCGGATTGTCCCGGTCCTGTCCGGCCGGGAAGCCGCAGCGGGGGCAGTCCCAGGTTTCGGGGACCTGTGCGTCGCTGGCGAAGCTCGGCTGCGTCTCATGCCCGTTGGAGCACCAGAAGGAGATGCGCAGGCGCGGCGCGGACTCGCCGCGCTCGGCCTCGCCCATCGGCCCCGCCCCGACCCGGCTTCCTCGGATCGCGTTGCCACTTGCCACGGTCGTAACTCCCTGCGTGATGGTGCCGCGAAGCGAGTCGGCGTGCCGCTTCGCTGCGAGCGCCTCAGTCTACGTAAGGCTCAACGCGCGTCCAGTGATAGGAGTTACAGGCCCCCCGCCCACAGACGCAAGCCCCATGATAGGCCGCGCCCGGGGGCGCGTACCGTACATGGGGCCTTACGTGGGGAACGTGTGTGCCGCGGGTGCGGCGCCGTTCAGTTGTTCGTCTTCATCACCAGGGCGAGGACGATGATGCACGCGAACCACAGCAGACCGACCACCACGGTGATCCGGTCGAGGTTGCGCTCGGCGACCGAGGAGCCGCCGACGGACGACTGCATGCCGCCACCGAACATGTCGGAGAGGCCGCCGCCCTTTCCCTTGTGCATCAGCACCAGCAGCATCAGCAGCAGGCTGAAGACGATCAGGGCGATCGAGAACCCCAAAACCACGGCTGGACCAACTTCCTCGGATTCTGACGGACGACGGGGACATGATGGCAGGCCACCATGTCCCCGCAAGAGTACGACGGATCCCCGCTAGCGCCCACTCACTGGTCGCGGAAGCGCACGATCTTGACGAACTCGTCGGCGTCCAGGGAGGCACCGCCGACCAGGGCGCCGTCGATGTCGGCCTGCGCCATGATCTCGGCGACGTTGCCGGACTTGACCGAGCCGCCGTACTGGATGCGGACCTTGTCGGCCACCTCCTGGGAGTACAGCTCGGCGATCTTGCCGCGGATCGCCGCGCAGACCTCCTGGGCGTCCTCGGCACCGCAGACCTTGCCGGTGCCGATGGCCCACACGGGCTCGTAGGCGATCACGACGGTCTCGGCCTGCTCGGCCGGGAGGTCCTTCAGACCGCCCTCGACCTGGGCGAGGGTGTGCGCGACGTGGTTGCCCGCCTCGCGCACCTCCAGCTCCTCGCCGACGCACAGGATCGGGGTCAGGCCGTGCTTGTAGGCGGCCTTCACCTTGGCGTTGACGAGCTCGTCGGTCTCCCCGTGGTACTGGCGGCGCTCGGAGTGGCCCACGGCGACGTAGGTGCACTTCAGCTTGGCCAGCATCGGGCCGGAGATCTCGCCGGTGTAGGCACCGCCGTCGTGCGCGGAGATGTCCTGGGCGCCGTACTTGATCCTCAGCTTGTCCCCGTCGACCAGGGTCTGTACGGAGCGCAGGTCGGTGAAGGGGGGAAGGACGGCGACCTCGACGGCCTCGTAGTCCTTGTCGGCCAGGGCGAAGGCGAGCTTCTGGACGTGGGCGATGGCCTCCAGGTGGTTGAGGTTCATCTTCCAGTTGCCCGCCATCAGCGGCGTACGGGTGCTCATCGAGGGTCAGTCCTCCAGTGCGGCGAGGCCGGGGAGCGTCTTGCCCTCGAGGTATTCGAGGGAGGCGCCGCCACCGGTCGAGATGTGGCCGAATGCCTTCTCGTCGAAGCCCAGGGTGCGGACGGCCGCGGCGGAGTCGCCGCCGCCGACCACGGTGAAGCCCTGGGAGTCGACGAGTGCCTGGGCGACCGCCTTGGTGCCCTCGGCGTAGTCGGGGTGCTCGAAGACGCCCATGGGGCCGTTCCAGAAGACGGTGGCGGCGTCGGCGAGCTTCGAGGCGTACAGCTTGCGGGTCTCGGGACCGATGTCCAGACCCTCCTGGTCGGCCGGGATGGCGTCCGCGGCGACGGTGGTGGGGTTCGCCGGAGCCTTGGTCTTCAGGTCCGGGAACTCGGCGGAGACGAGGACGTCGACCGGCAGGACCAGCTCGACGCCGTTCTTCTCGGCCCGCTCCAGGTACTCGGTGACGGCCGGGATCTGGTCCTCCTGCAGGAGGGAGATGCCGACCTCGTAGCCCTTGGCCTTGAGGAAGGTGTAGGCCATGCCGCCGCCGATGAGCAGCCGGTCGGCCTTGTCGAGGAGCTGGTCGATGACGGCGAGCTTGTCGGAGACCTTGGCGCCGCCGAGGGCGACGACGTAGGGCCGCTCGACGTCCTCGGTGAGCTTCCTCAGGACGCCGACCTCGGTGGCGATGAGGTACCCGGCGTAGTGCGGCAGGCGCTTGGGCAGGTCGAAGACCGAGGCGTGCTTGCGGTGCACCGCGCCGAAGCCGTCGCCGACGTAGACGTCCGCGAGGCCGGCGAGCCGGTCGGCGAAGGCGGCGCGCTCGGTGTCGTCCTTGCTGGTCTCCCCGGCGTTGAAGCGCAGGTTCTCCAGGACGGCGACCTGGCCGTCGGCGAGCCCGGCCACGGTGGACTCCGCGGAGGTCCCGACCGTGTCCTCGGCGAAGCGGACCTCGGCGCCGAGGAGTTCGCCGAGGCGGGCGGCGGCCGGGGCGAGGGAGAAGGCGGGGTCGGGCGCGCCCTTGGGGCGGCCCAGGTGCGAGGCGACGACGACGCGCGCGCCCGCCTCGGCCAGGGCCTTGACGGTGGGCAGGACGGCGCGGATGCGGCCGTCGTCGGTGATGGTGGTGCCGTCCAGCGGCACGTTGAGGTCGGCGCGGACGAAGACCCGCTTGCCCGCGACACCTTCGGAGAGGAGTTCGTCGATCGTCTTCATGCAAGGGCTCCTGAGAGGGCTGGTGATCGCTCGGTGCGCTCGCGATCGCTCAATGATCTCGCAGCGGTCGCTCGGCGTCCGGAAGAGGGGCCGATCTGTACGTGAGTCAGGGCTCGGACGGCGCACGACGCGCCGCCCGAGCCCTGGTTCTCACCTCAAGCCGCCTGCTCTGCGGGTCAGAGCTGGTTGCCGACGAACTCCGTCAGGTCGACGAGGCGGTTGGAGTAGCCCCACTCGTTGTCGTACCAGCCGATGACCTTGACGTTGGTGCCCTCCTGGACCATGGTCAGGGAGGCGTCGAAGGTGCAGGACGCCGGCTCGTTGACGATGTCCGAGGAGACGATGGCGTCCTCGGTGTACTCCAGGATGCCCTTCAGCTCGCCCTCGGCGGCCTTCTGGAAGGCGGCGTTGACCTCTTCCTTGGTGACCTCGCGGCCGAGCTGGACGACCAGGTCGGTGACCGAGCCGGTCGGGACCGGGACGCGCATGGACATGCCGTCCAGCTTGCCCTTGAGCTGCGGCAGCACCAGGGCGGTCGCCTTCGCGGCGCCGGTGGTGGTCGGGATGATGTTCTCGGCGGCGGCCCGGGCGCGGCGCAGGTCCTTGTGCGGGAAGTCCAGGATGCGCTGGTCGTTGGTGTACGCGTGGACCGTCGTCATCAGGCCCTTGACGATGCCGAAGTTCTCGTCGAGCACCTTCGCCATCGGCGCCACGCAGTTGGTGGTGCAGGAGGCGTTGGAGATGACGTGGTGGTTGGCCGGGTCGTACTCGTCCTGGTTGACGCCCATGACGATGGTGACGTCTTCGTTCTTCGCCGGGGCGGAGATGATGACCTTCTTGGCGCCGCCGGCCAGGTGCTTCTCGGCGTCTTCCTTCTTGGTGAAGATGCCGGTGGACTCGATGACGATGTCGACACCCAGCTCGCCCCAGGGGATGTCGGCGGGGTTGCGCTCGGAGAGGACCTTGATGGTCTTGTCGCCGACGGTGATGGTGTCCTCGGTGTGCGACACCTCCTGACGGAGGCGGCCGAGGATCGTGTCGTACTTCAGCAGGTGAGCGGTGGTCGCGGTGTCACCCAGGTCGTTGACAGCCACGATCTCGATGTCTGCACCCTGCTCCAGCAGCGCGCGGAAGTAGTTACGACCGATGCGGCCAAAGCCGTTGATGCCTACGCGGATCGTCACGAACCGATCTCCTCGTTGGTAGCCGGCTCTCGATGCCGGCGAGCTGTATGGGATGTCCCCGACCACTTCCGACCCTACCTCTCCTGGACCCCAGGAGTGACATCGAGATGTCCCATACACGGCAGGGCGGCCCGTACCCGCCGGTAGGGCACGGACCGCCCGGAGAGGAACAATGGTCACACCGCGCGGCTACCCTCCGTGATACCCGCGGTGACCTGCCTGGTCACCCCTCCAGCGCCGCGAGAGCCGTGCGCATCAGGGCGGCCCGGCCGGCCGCCGTGGGCAGGTGTTCGAGGCCGAAGCCCAGCAGCACGGTGTCGTCGGTGGTGACCGCTCCGTAGGTCCTGAAGAGCGCGCCGGTGCGCGCCCAGTCCTTCAGGACGGCGGGGCTGCCCGGGGGCGGCCCGGCGGCCCGCCAGGCGCCCAGCGACGCCTCGAAGCCCTCCGTCTCGGCCGCGGTGCCGCCGACGACCAGCGCGGCCTCGTCGGCCAGCACGCCGCGGCCGCCGGTGCCGGGGTCGGTGACGTAGCTCAGCGAGACCTCCACCTGCCGCCCGGCGTAGGCGCTCAGGTCGTAGGTGACCTGCCGCCAGCCTCCGGAGGAGCCGGTGAGGCTGTGCCACGCGCCGCTGGTGCCCCGCGCGGCGCAGCCGTCCTCGCCCACGGTCAGGTACCGCTTCAGCCAGGGGTGCTCGCCGACGTAGTACCCGGCTGCGCACTCCGCCGGTACGGCGGTGCCGGTCGCGCCGCCCGCCTCGGGGAGCGTGGTCCAGTCGTCGGCGCCGGCGGTGCGGGCCTCGAGCAGGACGTGGTCGTAGCCGCGCTCGGTGTCCCACAGCAGCCGGGTGCGCAGGGCGGGCGCGTCGGCCGCGCTCACACCGGTGAGGTCGATGGTGCGGGTGAGCCGCTTGTAGGCGTCGTCGGTGTGGACGGCGGCGGCCATGTGGGCACCCGTGTACGGCCCGTACGGGTTCTCCGTGCCGGCGAACTGCCCGGCGCCCTCGCTGGCGAACTGCGGGTGGGTGGTGACGGGCAGTTCCTCGGAGGTGACGCTGTAGGTGCCCGCCCGGTCCAGCGGGTTGCCGGGCGCGTCGGCCAGCGGGCCGGCGAAGCCGGCGAGCCGGCCGGTGCCGGTGAAGGCGCTCGCCCCGGGTGTCGAGGTACGGGTGTAGGCGCCCAGGTAGTACTGGCTGAAGTCGTCGGACAGGGTGCCGTCGCCGAGGTCGACGCTGCCGCCGGCCTGCTCACCGGCCTCGATCAGCTTGCCGCCCTCGTTGAGGTAGGCCCGGAGCTGGAGCTGGGTGGCGACGCCGGGCGCGTCCGCGCCGGTGTGGTGGACGACGGTGCCGAAGTGGCCGAGCACGCCGAGCGCGTCGGGCACCCCCTGGGTGGCGACGTCCCAGACGGCGGCCCGGCGGCCGTTGGCCTTCAGCGCGTCGGCATAGGCCCCGGTGTGCGCGGCGGCCGCGCCCTCCTCGGCGACGACGAGCACGTCCGCGCGCGGCCGCTGGGCGATCGTGTAGGTGAAGCGCCCGCCGGAGACCTTCCTGCCGCCGGCGCTCTCGCCGGTGAACCACACCTCGACCTTGTCGCCCGGTCCGCCGTCGAGGACCGTGGCGCGGTACTCGTCGAAGTGGAGGTTGTCCTCGCCGCCGTAGCGTTCGCCGCCCTTCCAGGGCCGCAGCGCCACGTCGTGCGTGCGGCCGCCGTTGACGCGGTACCGGAGCTCCTTGTCCCGCAGCGACCTGCGGGCGACGACGGAGACCTCCTGGCGGCCGCCGCGCGCGTAGGAGGTGGAGAAGGCCGCGGGGGTGAAGTCGGCGGCCTTCAGGCCGACGGCGGAGGACGGCCGGTCGGGGTGGGCGGCGGACTCGGCGACGGACAGCGCGAAGGGGATGTTCTTCTCGAACTCCCGCTGGATCAGCCGTTCGTCGTCGGGGAAGGTGAAGATGGAACGGCAGTCGGCCGCGTTCCACCGGTCGTCCGGGTCGGCGTCGGACGCGGACTGACAGGTCGACATCTCCGGGGTGAACATCGCCATGCCGTTGACGTTGGCCGCGTGGCCGTCCGCCTCGCCGTTGGTGGTGTACAGCTCGGAGGAGAGCTGCGGACGGTAACCGGGGATGGCGGAGTTCTCCGGGGTGCCGGCGAGGGCCTCGTAGAGCACGTCGTCGGGGGTGCGGGTGGCGACCTGCCAGCCGACGCCGTACAGCAGCAGTTCGGCGGCGGAGTGGTAGTTGATGCCGTACGCGAAGCCGATCCGCTTCTGGAGGGCGTCCAGCGCCCGGGTCTCCGGCTCGGAGCTGGGGCCGGCGCCGCGGTAGGTCTGGCTGGTGGGGCTGGGGGACGAACCCTCGTCGTCGTAGCCCCACTTGTAGGCGAAGTTGCGGTTGAGGTCGACGCCGTCGCCGGTGGTGATGGCGCCGTCGCCGTTGACGTCCCGCAGGTTCTTGCGCCACAGGCGGGTGTCGTCGCTCTGGAAGGTGTAGTCGTAGCCGTCGGGGTTGGCGGACAGCACGAACCACAGTTCGGTGGTGTCGACGATCTTCTTGATGCGCCGGTCGGTGTCGTAGCGGTCCAGGTAGTGGTGGAGCAGCCGCCGGGTCATCTCCGGCGTGATCCACTCGCGCGCGTGCTGGTTGGACAGGTACAGCACGGCCGGCCTGGAGCCGTCCTGCGTCCGCTTCGCGCCCTTGGTGAGCTTCAGGGCCAGGATGTCCTGGCCCCGGACCGTCTTGCCGATGGACACGACCTTGGTCAGGCCGGGGTGCTGCCGAGCGGTGCGCAGGATCTCCTCCCTCAGTCCGCCCTCGCCGCTGTACGGACGGAACACGCCCTGGGCGGCGTCCTCCACGCGCGCCTCGGCGTGGGCGGACAGGCTGTGCTCGGTGAGGCCGACGCCCTGCTCCCGGAGCTTTCGCGCCTGGCGGTCGGTGAGGTAGACCTCGACGGTGGCGGTGCCCTTGTCGGGGACCTGCTCACCGAGCTCGTGGCCGTCCTGGCCGGCCGCCAGCAGCAGGGGTACCTGCTGCTTGGTGACGTCGGCGCGGAACACCTTGACCTCCTCCGCGCCCGGACTCGCGGAGCGTGCGGGCTGGGCCTGGGCGGCGGGCGCGAGGCCCGCCGCGGCGGCCAGGAGCGCGACGACGGCGAGGATCGATCTCGCTCTGTGTCTCATGAACCCCCCTAGCGGTGGTTCGCCACGACAGCGAACAGGTTGCCAGGCTCATGACAGTCCATGATCGAGTCAAGAGCGCCTCAGCGACACGCGAAAGCCGGTGCCGGCCACCCGTACGGCGGCCGGCACCGGCCCGCGGGCCGCGCGGTCAGCCGGTCAGGTTGTCGGCCAGTTCCTCGGTGAGGTTGGCCTCCGTGCCCGGGATGCCGAGGTCGGCGGCGCGCTTGTCGGCCATGGCCAGCAGGCGGCGGATGCGGCCGGCGACGGCGTCCTTCGTCAGCGGCGGGTCGGCCAGCGCGCCCAGCTCCTCCAGGGACGCCTGCTTGTGCTCCATCCGCAGGCGCCCGGCGGCGGCGAGGTGCTCGGGGACGTCGTCACCGAGGATCTCCAGGGCGCGGGCCACCCGGGCACCGGCGGCGACCGCCGCGCGGGCGGAGCGGCGCAGGTTGGCGTCGTCGAAGTTGGCGAGGCGGTTGGCCGTGGCGCGGACCTCGCGGCGCATCCGGCGCTCCTCCCAGGCCAGCACCGACTCATGGGCGCCGAGCCGGGTCAGCAGGGCGCCGATCGCGTCGCCGTCGCGGACGACGACCCGGTCCACACCGCGCACCTCGCGGGCCTTCGCGGCGATCGACAGGCGGCGGGCGGCGCCGACCAGGGCGAGCGCGGCCTCCGGACCGGGGCAGGTCACCTCCAGGGAGGAGGAGCGGCCCGGCTCGGTGAGCGAGCCGTGCGCCAGGAACGCCCCCCGCCAGGCCGCCTCGGCGTCACAGGTGGCCCCCGAGACCACCTGCGGCGGCAGCCCGCGGATGGGGCGGCCCCGGCCGTCCACCAGGCCGGTCTGCCGGGCGAGCTGGTCGCCGCCCGCGACGACCCGCACCACGTAGCGCGAGCCGCGCCGCAGTCCGCCCGGCGCCATCACGATCAGTTCGGAACCGTGGCCGAAGATCTCCAGGATGTCCCGCTTGAGGCGGCGGGCCGCCATCGCGGTGTCCAGCTCCGCCTCGATCACGATGCGCCCGCTCACCAGGTGAAGGCCGCCGGCGAACCGCAGAACGGCGGAGACCTCCGCCTTCCTGCAGCAGGTCCGGGTGACGGGGAGCCGGGAGATCTCGTCCTTCACCGCTGCCGTCATCGCCATGGGCCGATCCTTCCATGCATCCGAAAAATACGGTCGTACGCGGCGGCCAGCAGCTCCGGGTCGTGCCGCGGGGTACCGTCGGTCCGGGCCACCGGCGCCAGCTCCACCGCGGCGCCGAACCGCTTGGCGGCATCGGTCAGCACCTCGCGGTCGGGCACGGCGGCCTCGTCGGCCAGCACCACGTCCAGGGCGAGTTTAGGGGCGTGTCGTCCCAAAACCTCCAAATGACGCTGCGGGGAGAAGCCCTCGGTTTCTCCGGGCTGCGGGGCGAGGTTCAAGGAGAGCACCCGGCGCGCCTTGGTCTGCGTGAGCGCGTCCAGCAGCTCGGGCACCAGCAGGTGCGGGATGACGGAGGAGAACCAGGAGCCGGGGCCGAGGACGACCCAGTCCGCGTCGAGGACGGCGTCGACCGCCTCGGGGACGGCGGGCGGGTCGTGGGGCACCAGGTGCACGGACTGCACCTCGCCCGGGGTCAGGGCGACGGTCGCCTGTCCCCGTACGGTGTCCACGTCCTCCGGCCGGTCCGGGTCGTGGCCCTTGACCAGGGCCTGGAGCTCCAGCGGCACGGCGGACATGGGCAGCACGCGGCCCTGCGCGCCGAGCAGCCTGCCGACCAGGTCCAGGGCCTGGACGTGATCGCCGAGCTGCTCCCACAGGGCGACGATCAGCAGGTTGCCGACCGCGTGGCCGTGCATCTCCCCCTGGGACTGGAAGCGGTGCTGGATGACCCGCGCCCAGGTCTGGCCCCAGTCGTCGTCGCCGCAGAGCGCGGCCAGCGCCTTGCGCAGGTCGCCGGGCGGCAGGACGCCCAGTTCGTCACGGAGGCGCCCGCTGGAGCCGCCGTCGTCGGCCACGGTGACGACGGCGGTGAGATCGCCGGTGATCCGGCGCAGCGCGGCTAGCGAGGCGGACAGGCCCATGCCGCCGCCGAGGGCGACGACCTTGGGCTGGGTGCCCCGGCGGCGCGGCCGGCCGCCGCGGGACTCCGCGGGGCGGCCCCCGCGTCCTCCACGGCCTTCCGGCACCACCCTGCGCAGCCTGCTCAGCCGCGGAGTACGTCCTGTCATTCCCGTCCCATGTCCCGGTGCACGACCACCGTCTCCACACCCTCGGCGGCGAGCCGCCCGGCGAGCTTCTCCGACATGGCGACGGAGCGGTGCTTGCCACCGGTGCAGCCGACGGCGATGGTCACATAGCGCTTGCCCTCACGACGGTAGCCCGCGGCAACGAGCTGGAGCAGCTCGGTGTACCGGTCGAGGAACTCCTTGGCGCCGGGCTGGTTGAAGACGTAGCCCGACACCTCCTCGTTGAGGCCGGTGTACGGGCGCAGCTCCGGGACCCAGTGGGGGTTGGGCAGGAAGCGGCAGTCGACGACCAGGTCGGCGTCGACGGGCAGGCCGTACTTGTAGCCGAAGGACATCACGGTGGCCCGCAGCTCGGGCTCCTCCTCGCCGGCGAACTGGGCGTCCATCTTGGCGCGCAGCTCGTGGACGTTGAGGCTGGAGGTGTCGATCACCAGGTCGGCGTCGCCGCGCAGCTCGCGCAGCAGCTCCCGCTCGGCGGCGATGCCGTCGACGATGCGGCCGTCGCCCTGGAGGGGGTGCGGGCGGCGCACCGACTCGAAGCGGCGCACCAGGGCCTCGTCGGAGGACTCCAGGAAGACGATGCGCCGGGTGACGCCGCGGGCGTCGAGGTCGGCGAGGGACTCGCGCAGATTGTCGAAGAAGCGGCGGCCGCGGACGTCGACGACGACCGCGATCCGGGCCACGTTGCCCTGGGAGCGGGCGCCGAGCTCCACCATGGTGGGGATCAGCGCGGGCGGGAGGTTGTCGACGACGAACCAGCCCAGGTCCTCCAGACACTTGGCGGCCGTGGAGCGGCCGGCTCCGGACATGCCGGAGATGATCACCAGCTCGGGGATGGCCGCCTCGGGGGCCCCGGCTGTTTCCTTGCCCGTACTCACCTGTGCTCCGTCGTCGTGGCGCTGGTCGGGCGAGGCCGCCCGCCCGGCGGGTTCCTCACCTGTCGGCTGCTGGGCCCGGCTCCGCTCGGCTGCGGACCGGGTGTCGTACTCGGTCATTCGTCCTGCCCCCGTCGTCGGTCCGGGGCTCCCGCGGTCACGGGTTCCCCCGGAGCACCCGCCGTCGTCTCGGGTGCCCCGTCCTCGTCTTCCATGATCTCTCCGGTCGCCGTGTTCACGGCGGGTGCGGCCGGGGTGGCCCGGGCCAGGGCCGCGGCGACCGTCTCGGCGGTCTTCCTGCCTATGCCGGGTACCTCGCAGATCTGGTCGATCGTCGCGGCCCGCAGCTTCTTCACCGAGCCGAAGTGCTTGATCAGCGCCTGTTTCCGGGTCTCGCCCAGGCCGGGCACGTCGTCCAGCGGACTGGAGCGCAGGCGTTTGGCGCGCTTGCTGCGCTGGTAGGTGATGGCGAAGCGGTGGGCCTCGTCGCGGACGCGCTGCAGGAGGTACAGGCCCTCACTGGTGCGCGGCAGGACCACCGGGTCCTCCTCGGCGGGCAGCCAGACCTCCTCCAGGCGCTTGGCCAGACCGCAGACGGCGATGTCGTCGATGCCCAGTTCGTCCAGGGCCCGCCGGGCCGCGGCCACCTGGGGCCGGCCGCCGTCGACGACGATGAGCTGCGGGGGGTAGGCGAAGCGCTTGGGGCGGCCTTCCTCGTCCTTAAGCCCGGTGCCGGGCCCGTCCGCGGGCCCGCCCGCGAGGCCGTCGCCGGACCCGTCCGGCACTGCGTCGCCGATCCGCTCCCCGTCGGTCCACTCCCCCGTCTTCTCCTTCTCGGCCAGGTAGCGGCGGAAGCGGCGGGTGATCACCTCGTGCATGGACCGGACGTCGTCCTGCCCCTGGAAGCCCTTGATCTGGAAGCGGCGGTACTCGCTCTTGCGGGCCAGCCCGTCCTCGAAGACCACCATGGACGCCACCACGTCCTCGCCCTGGAGGTGCGAGATGTCGTAGCACTCGATCCGCAGCGGCGCGCTGTCCAGGCAGAGGGCGTCGGCGATCTCCTCCAGGGCGCGCGAGCGCGTGGTCAGGTCGGAGGCGCGCCTGGTCTTGTGCAGGGCGAGCGACTGCTGGGCGTTGCGCCGCACGGTCTCCATGAGCGCCTTCTTGTCGCCGCGCTGCGGGATGCGCAGGGAGACCTGGGCCCCGCGGCGCCCGGCGAGCCACTCCTGCACCGGCTCCACGGGGTCGGGCAGGGCGGGGACCAGCACCTCCTTGGGCACGGCGTCGCCGGTCTCCTCCCCGTAGAGCTGCTGCAGGGCGTGCTCGACCAGGGCGCCGGTGGTGATCTCCTCCACCTTGTCGGTCACCCAGCCGCGCTGACCGCGCACCCGCCCGCCGCGCACGTGGAATATCTGGACGGCCGCCTCCAGCTCGTCCTCCGCGACGGCGATCAGGTCCGCGTCGGTCGCGTCGGCGAGCACGACCGCGTTCTTCTCCATGGCCTTCTTCAGGGCGCCGATGTCGTCGCGCAGCCGGGCCGCCCGCTCGTACTCCATCTCCTCGGCGGCCTCGGTCATCCGCTGCTCCAGGCGCCGGATGTACGTCCCGGTACGGCCGGCCATGAAGTCGCAGAACTCCTCGGCCAGCTCCCGGTGCTCCTCGGCGCTCACCCGCTCCACACAGGGCGCGGAGCACTTGCCGATGTAACCGAGCAGGCAGGGGCGGCCGGTGCGGGCGGCGTTCCTGAAGACGCCGGCCGAGCAGGTGCGCACCGGGAAGACGCGCAGCAGCAGGTCGACCGTGTCGCGGATCGCCCACGCGTGCGCGTACGGCCCGAAGTAGCGCACGCCCTTCTTCTTGTGCCCGCGCATCACCTGCACGCGCGGGAACTCCTCGTTCATCGTCACCGCGAGGTAGGGGTAGCTCTTGTCGTCGCGGTACTTGACGTTGAACCGGGGGTCGTACTCCTTGATCCACGAGTACTCGAGCTGGAGGGCCTCGACCTCCGTGGACACCACCGTCCACTCCACGGACGCGGCCGTGGTGACCATGGAGCGGGTGCGCGGGTGCAGGCCGGCCAGGTCCTGGAAGTAGTTGGCCAGGCGCTGGCGCAGGCTCTTCGCCTTTCCGACGTAGATCACCCGGCGGTGCTCGTCGCGGAACCTGTACACCCCCGGGGAGTCCGGGATGTCACCCGGCCTGGGGCGGTAGCTGGAGGGGTCGGCCATGACTCACACCCTACTGGCGGGGACCGACACTCCGGCGGCGCCGTGGACGGCGCCCTGCGCGGCTCGTGGATCACGGCCGCCCGGCCGCCGTCCTCCGGCGCGGGGGGTTTCCGGGCGGGCGCGCCCGCTCAGGCGTCCGGGCCCGCCACGATCCGGCCGTTCTCGGTCCGCACCGACAGCTCCTCCAGCGGCACGGTGGCCGGGGCCTGGAGCACCTCGCCGGTCCGGGCGTCGAACTCGCTGCCGTGGCAGGGGCAGACCAGGGTCGTCCCCCGGAGCTTGCCGATGGGGCACCCCGCGTGCGTGCAGATCGAGCTGTACGCCTTCAGGGAACCGTCCGCGCCCCGGCTGACGACCACGTTGTGCTCCCGGTACAGCGCGGCGCTCCCCGGGGCGATCTCCTTCTCGTCCCCGAGCCGGACGGGCGCGGTCGGCCCGGAGCGCCGGGCGTTCCCGCCGGGCGAGCAGGCGGCGGCGCACAGGCCGGCGACGGGGGTGAGGGCGACTCCCCGCAGGACGGTACGGCGGCTCGCGGAGGGTCGGCCGGGCATCAGGGTCTCCACTGGTCGGGCGGCGGTGCACGCCGACGATACCCGCGGTGGCCGGGGCCGCCGGCGGCGGGTCGCCGCGGGCCCCGGCCGCCGCCCGCGCGTGCGCCGCGCCCCGCGTCTGCACCGCGGCCGAGTCTTGGCCGGCCTCGTCACCGGCCTGCCGGGACAGCCCGGGTGTGCTCTGCCCGGGACGGCACACCCGGGCCCGCGTTTACGCCGGGGCGCCGGACCGGATACCTTCCCGCCCGGTGGCGTCGGCGCCGCGCCCGGCCGCCGGGCCGGACTCACGCGGCTCCCGTACGCCGTCGCCCCTCGCACCGCACGCGGCTGCCCGGCCCTGCCCGGCGGAGCCGCCCAACGCCCCGGAAGGGACCGTCCGTGATCGTCGTCGCCGGTGAGGCACTGATCGACCTGGTACCGCAGGGCAGGGGCGCGCTCGCCGCGCTGGCACCGGCGCTCGGCGGCGGCCCGTACAACACGGCCGTGGCGCTGGGGCGCCTCGGCTCCCCCACCGCCTTCTGCTCCCGGGTGTCCCGCGACGCGTTCGGCGAGGCGCTGCTGGAGCGGCTGCGCGCCTGCGGCGTGGACGTGTCGCCGGTGCAGCGCGGGCCGGAGCCGACGACGCTCGCCGTCGCCACGGTGGGCGCGGACGGGTCGGCCGCCTACTCCTTCTACGTCGAGGGAACGGCGGACCGGCTGTTCACGGCGCCCGCCGCGCTGCCCCCCGGCACGCGGGCGGTCTCCTTCGGCACCTGTTCGCTGGTCCTGGAACCGGGGGCGAGCGCCTATGAGGAGCTGCTGCGCGACGCGGCGGCGCGGGGTCTGTTCACCGCGCTGGACCCGAACATCCGGGCGGGGCTGATCGCGGACCCGGACGCCTACCGGGCGCGGTTCGAGAGCTGGCTGCCCTCGGTGTCGCTGCTGAAGCTGTCCGCGGAGGACGCCGAGTGGCTCGGCGGCACGCCGCGGCAGTGGCTGGCGGCCGGCCCGGCGGCGGTCGTCGTCACCCGGGGCGCGGACGGGCTGGCCGCCTACACCCGCGACGGCGGCGTGCACGAGGTGCCGGGCGAGCCGGTCGCGGTGGCCGACACCATCGGCGCGGGCGACACGGTGAACGCGGCGCTGCTGCACGGGCTGGCGGAGCGGGACGCGCTCGGCGCGCGGGCCCTGGCCGCGCTGGGTCCGCGGGACTGGACGGCGCTGCTGGGCTTCGCGGCGCGCGCGGCCGCCGTCACCTGCTCGCGCCCGGGCGCGGAACCGCCGTGGGCCCACGAGCTGCGGCCCTGAGGCCCTCCGCGGCGCGGGGTCAGCCGCTCCGGCCGCCCACGGCCCGCAGGGCGCCGGGGCGGCGGCCGTCGAGGCGGTCCAGGGCGGCGGCCGTGGTGTCGTCCGCGGGGAGGTGGACGACGATCCGCTGGCCGTCGTCGGGAAGCGCGAGCGTCTCGTGCAGCAGCCGCAGCGGCCCGGCTTCCGGATGCACGAGGTGCCGGCTGCCGGCCCGGCGCGGGGTGAGGGCGAGGTCGGCGAAGCGTTCGGTGAACTCCGCCCCCGCCGTCACCGACAGCTCGTCGGCGAGCGCGGCGACGTACGGGTCCCGCAGGGGCACCTCGTGCCGGAGCTGGGCCACCAGGTCGTCGGCCACCCGGTCCCAGTCCGGGTGGGCCGCGCGGGCCCGCTCGTCGGTGAACACGTACCGGAGCAGGTTGGGCCGCTCGGCGTCGAGCAGCCCGATCGGGCCGGTCAGCCGCGCGTACCCCTCGGTGTGCGCGAGGACGTCGCCGATCCAGTTCAGGACGACGGCGGGGGCGGGCTCCAGGCGGTCCAGGACGGCCCGCACGGTGGGGCGCGCCGCACGGCTGAGCGGCGGGGCCGCCGCGCACACCAGCGGATCGCCGCCGTCGCCCTCCTTCGCCAGGCGGCGCAGCAGCATCCGGTCTCTCAGGGAGAGGTTCAGCGCGTCGGCGAGGGCGCCGAGCACCTGGGCGGACGGGTTGCGGTCGCGGCCCTGTTCCAGGCGGGTGAGGTACTCGACGCTGACGCCGGCGAGCGTGGCCAGCTCGGCGCGGCGCAGGCCCGGGGTGCGGCGGCGGGGACCGGCGGGCAGCCCGGCCTCGGCCGGGGTGACGGCCTCGCGCCAGGTGCGCAGGAAGGTGCCCAACTCGTTGTCGCTCACGGGCCGAACGTACCAACGCGCGCGTGCCGGAGGGTGGCCCTGTCACTACCACGCTCGGCGCGGTCTCCCTGCGGTGGCCCGGGGCGCGCAGGGTGGTGGGCATGACGACGCATGACATCGCTGCCGCCACCGCCCTGCCGCTCGCCCCCGGCCGGTGGACCCTGGACCCGCTGCACTCCGCGGTGAACTTCACCGTCCGCCATCTGGGCATCGCCAAGGTGCGGGGGCGTTTCACCGGCGTGGAGGCCGGGCTGTACGTCGGGCGGACGGCCGACGAGGTCCGGGTGACCGCGACGGTCGACCTGGCCTCGATCGACACCGGCAACCCCGACCGGGACGCGCATGTGCGCGCCTCCGACCTGCTGGACGTGGCGAGGCGCCCGACGATGGCCTTCCGCTCGACCCGGGTGTCGGGCGAGGGAGAGGACTGGACGATGGAGGGGGAGCTGACGATCGGGGACGTGACCCGTCCGGTGACGCTCGCGGTGGAGTTCGGCGGGCTGGTGGACGTGCCCATGGACGGCAGCCGGCACGCCGGGTTCGAGGCGACGGGCGAGATCCGGCGCAGCGAGTTCGGGCTGGACTTCGCTCCCGGCCTGCTCGGGGAGGTCGTGAAGATCCAGTTGGACATGCAGTTCGTGGAGCCGAGGGGGGCCTGAACGACGCGGACGCGCCGTGTCCCGCGGGCGTGGCCCGGGGACACGGCGCGTCGGTGCGTGCGACGGCCGGCCGGTCAGCTCTTGGCCGCCCGCGTGGACTTCTGCGCGGCACCGCGTCCGGCTGCGGTCTTCTTCGCGGCCGTCTTCTCGGCGGCCGTCTTCTTCGCGGCCGTCTTCCTGGCGGCGGTCTTCTTGGCGGCGGTGCCGTCGACCGTGCCGGTGGCGGTCCTCCTGGCGGTGGTCTTGGCGGCCACCGTCCGCGCGGCCTTGCGGGGGGCCTGCACCGGCTCCGCGTCGCTGATCCGGTCGGCTCCGAGGATGTCCCGCAGGAACTTGCCGGTGTGGCTGGCCGGGACCGCGGCGATCTGCTCGGGGGTGCCCTCGGCGACCACCAGGCCACCGCCGGCGCCGCCCTCGGGGCCCATGTCGACGATCCAGTCGGCGGTCTTGATCACGTCGAGGTTGTGCTCGATGACGATGACCGTGTTGCCCTTGTCGACCAGTCCGGACAGGACCTTCAGCAGCTTGCTGATGTCCTCGAAGTGCAGACCGGTGGTCGGCTCGTCCAGGACGTAGACCGTGCGTCCGGTGGAGCGGCGCTGGAGCTCGCTGGCGAGCTTCACGCGCTGCGCCTCGCCGCCGGAGAGCGTGGTCGCGGACTGGCCGAGGCGGACGTAGCCGAGACCGACGTCGTTGAGCGTCCTGAGGTGGCGGGAGATCGCCGGGACGGCCTCGAAGAAGTCCATGGCCTCCTCGATCGGCATGTTCAGGACGTCGGCGATGGACTTGCCCTTGTAGTGGACCTCCAGGGTCTCCCGGTTGTACCGGGCGCCGTGGCAGACCTCGCACGGCACGTACACGTCCGGGAGGAAGTTCATCTCGATCTTGATGGTGCCGTCGCCCGCGCAGTTCTCGCAGCGGCCGCCCTTGACGTTGAAGGAGAACCGGCCGGGCTGGTAGCCCCGGACCTTGGCCTCGGTCGTCTCGGCGAACAGCTTGCGGATGTGGTCGAAGACACCGGTGTACGTCGCCGGGTTCGACCGCGGGGTGCGGCCGATCGGCGACTGGTCGACGTGGACGACCTTGTCGACGAGGTCGTCGCCGTCCACCCGCGTGTGCCGCCCGGGCACGTTCCTCGCGCCGTTGAGTTCGCGGGCCAGGTGCGTGTACAGGATGTCGTTGACCAGCGTCGACTTTCCGGAGCCGGACACACCGGTGACCGCGGTGAACACGCCCAGCGGGAAGGAGACGTCGATGTCCTTCAGGTTGTTCTCGCGGGCGCCGTGCACGGTGAGCCGGCGGGACGGGTCGAGCGGGCGCCGCACCTCGGGCAGCGGAATGGACTTCCTGCCCGACAGGTACTGGCCGGTCTGCGACTCGGTGTTGGCGAGCAGCTCCTTCAGGGAGCCGCTGTGCACCACCTTGCCGCCGTGCTCGCCGGCGCCGGGGCCGATGTCGACGATCCAGTCGGCGGTCTTGATGGTGTCCTCGTCGTGCTCGACCACGATGAGCGTGTTGCCCATGTCGCGCAGCCGGACCAGGGTCTCGATCAGCCGGTGGTTGTCACGCTGGTGCAGGCCGATGGACGGCTCGTCCAGGACGTACAGGACGCCGACGAGGCCGGAACCGATCTGGGTGGCCAGGCGGATGCGCTGGGCCTCGCCGCCGGAGAGCGTGCCGGCCGCGCGGTTCAGCGAGAGGTAGTCCAGGCCGACGTCGACCAGGAACCGCAGCCGCTCGTTGACCTCCTTCAGCACGCGCTCGGCGATCTTCTTGTCGCGGGCGGTGAGCTTCAGCTCGCCCAGGAACTCCGCGCAGTCGCTGATCGACATCGCGGAGACCTCGGCGATCGACCGGCCCTCGATGGTGACCGCGAGGACGACGGGCTTGAGGCGGGTGCCGTCACAGGTCGGGCAGGGCACCTCGCGCATGTAGCCCTCGAAGCGCTCCCGGCTGGCGTCGGACTCGGCCTCGCTGTGCCGGCGCTTGACGAACGGCACCGCGCCCTCGAAGGCGGTGGTGTAGCGGCGCTCGCGGCCGTACCGGTTGCGGTAGCGGACCTCCACCTGCGTCTTGTGGCCGTACAGCAGGGCCTTCCTGGCGCGCTGCGGCAGCCCCGCGAAGGGGATGTCGGTGCGGAAGCCGAGCGCCTCGGCGAGGGCGCCGATCAGCCGGCCGAAGTAGTCCTTGGTGTGGCCGTGCGACCAGGGGTGGATGGCACCCTCGTCCAGGGACTTGTCCGGGTCCGGGACGATCAGCTCGGGGTCGACCTCCATGCGCGTGCCGATGCCCGTGCAGTCGGGGCAGGCGCCGAAGGGCGAGTTGAAGGAGAAGGAGCGGGGCTCCAGCTCCTCGAAGGACAGGTCGTCGTACGGGCAGTACAGGTGCTCCGAGTACATGCGCTCGCGCTCGGGGTCGTCCTCGGGGAGGTCGACGAAATCGAGCACGACCATGCCGCCGGACAGGCCGAGAGCGGTCTCGACGGAGTCGGTCAGGCGGCGCTTGGCGGAGTCCTTGACGGTGAGGCGGTCGACGACCACCTCGATGGTGTGCTTCTCCTGCTTCTTCAGGGTGGGCGGGTCGGAGAGCTGGACGGTCTGGCCGTCGACCCGCGCGCGGGAGTAACCCTTGGTCTGGAGGTCGGCGAAGAGGTCGACGAACTCGCCCTTGCGCTCGCGCACCAGGGGCGAGAGCACCTGGAAGCGGCTGCCCTCGGGCAGCTCCAGGACCTTGTCGACGATGGCCTGGGGCGACTGGCGGGAGATGGGGCGGCCGCACTCGGGGCAGTGCGGCTTGCCGATGCGCGCGAAGAGCAGGCGGAGGTAGTCGTAGACCTCGGTGATGGTGCCGACCGTGGAGCGCGGGTTGCGCGAGGTCGACTTCTGGTCGATGGAGACCGCCGGGGAGAGGCCCTCGATGAAGTCGACGTCCGGCTTGTCCATCTGGCCGAGGAACTGCCGGGCGTAGGAGGAGAGCGACTCCACGTAGCGCCGCTGGCCCTCGGCGAAGATCGTGTCGAAGGCCAGGGAGGACTTGCCCGACCCGGACAGGCCCGTGAAGACGATGAGCGCGTCACGTGGCAGGTCGAGCGAGACGTTCTTCAGGTTGTGCTCGCGCGCGCCACGGACGATGAGACGGTCGGCCACGCCGGTCCGCACCTTTCTTGGGAGAAGTGACAGGGGCGGGGCCCCCGTGCTTTCTCACACTAGGGGGAGCCACTGACAACGCCGGTCGGATTCACGGGTTGTCAACAAACCCCGGCTATCCAGCATGCCCGACGCCATGCCCGACCATATAGCACGTGCATTCGATTTGCGGGGACGGTCGGCCACCTTCACCCGAAGGTGTGGCGCGGTCTAGGGTCAGCAGCATGATGGATCACGCGCATGACCTGGCCTCTGTACGTGACGCTACCGAACGGCTGCTCACCGCGGTCGGCAAACTGGACAACGCGGCTGTGACGGAGCCGTCACGGCTGCCGGGCTGGACGCGCGGCCATGTCCTCGCCCACCTCGCCCGCAACGCGGACGCTCTGGTGAACGTCCTCGAGGGCCGCCCCATGTACGTCTCCGGCGAGGCCCGGGACGCCGACATCGAGCGGGACGCCGCGCGCCCCCTCGACGTCCACCTCGCCGACCTGCGCGAGAGCGCGGCCCGCTTCGAGGCGGCCGGGGCCGCCCCCGGGGACTGGTCCCGCACGGTGGAGCTGCGCAACGGGGTCACCGACTCCGCGCGGCGGGTCCCCTTCCGGCGGTGGGTGGAGGTGGAGCTGCACCACGTCGACCTCGCGACCGGCTACGAGCTGGAGGATCTTCCGGCGGACTTCACCGAGCGGGAGATCGCCTTCCTCACCGAGCGGTTCACCGGCCACCCGGAGGTGCCGCCCGCCCGCCTGACCGACGGCACGCGCGCGTGGCGCACGGGCCGGGAGGCGGACGCCCCCGCGGTCACCGTCACGGGGAACCGGGCGGACCTGCTCGGATGGCTGGCCGGGCGCCGCGACGGGTCGGCGCTGGCGGTGACGGGCGGCCCGCTCCCGGCGCTTCCCCCGCTGTAGAGGGCGCCCCGGCCGGCGCCCGCGGCGCTAGGCTGACCGGCATGACGTACAGCGGAGAGGTGAGGGTCGGCGGGCCCGCCGACGTGCACGAGCTCAAGGACCTGATGATCACCAAGATCGCGGTCGGCCCGATGGACAACAACGCCTATCTGCTGCGCTGCCGGGCCACGGACGAGCAACTGCTGATCGACGCGGCCGACGACGCCGGCACCCTGCTCGGCATGATCGGTGACGACGGCATCGCCTCCGTCGTCACCACCCACCGCCACGGCGACCACTGGCAGGCGCTCGCCGAGGTGGTCGCGGCCACCGGCGCCCGCACCTACGCGGGCCGCCACGACGCCGAGGGCATCCCGGTGCCGACCGACGTCCTGGTCGACGACGGCGACACCATCCGCGTGGGGCAGGTGGAGCTGACCGCCCGCCATCTGGTGGGGCACACGCCGGGCTCCATCGCCCTGGTCTACGACGACCCGCACGGGCACCCCCACGTCTTCACGGGCGACTGCCTGTTCCCCGGTGGCGTGGGCAACACCCGCAAGGACCCCAGGGCGTTCGCCAGCCTGATCCACGACGTGGAGACGAAGATCTTCGACGTCCTCCCGGACGAGTCGTGGGTCTACCCGGGGCACGGCAACGACACCACCCTGGGCGCGGAACGGCCGCATCTGCCGGAGTGGCACGCGCGCGGCTGGTGATCACGCGCTGACGCGGGACACACGCGTGGGACGGGCCCGCGCGCGTGACGGGCCCGCGCGCGTGACGGGCCCGCGCGCGTGACGGGCCCGCGCGTGTGTCGGCTGGGGAAGATCCGGGGATGCGCCGGGGCGCACGCGCGGGCGTCCGGCCCGAGGACCGCCGCCTCGGGGAGCGGCCCGGGACGCGACGGCACGCGGGGGCCGACCCGGCCCCGGGCCCCGCGGCTCACGCCTCGGCCCGCGCCGCCCCCGCCAGCGCCGCGACGCGCTCCACGCCGAAGACGTAGCCCTGCACTCCGCACCCGGCGATGACCCCGTCGGCGCGCAGCGAGACGTAGGAGTGGTGCCGGAACGGCTCGCGCTGGTGGATGTTGGAGATGTGGACCTCCACCACCGGCAGGCCGTCACAGGTGTTGAGCGCGTCGAGGATCGCCACGGAGGTGTGCGAGTAGGCGGCCGGGTTGATCACGATCCCGCAGTGGTGCAGCCGCGCCTCGTGGATCCAGTCGACCAGCTCCCCCTCGTGGTTGGACTGGCGGAAGTCCACCGTGCCGCCGTGCGCGGCCGCCGCCTCGGCGCACATCGCCTCGACGTCGGCGAGGGTGTCGGACCCGTAGATCTCCGGCTGACGCTGGCCGAGCAGGTTCAGATTGGGGCCGTTGAGAATCATGATCGGGGCGTTGGCCAGGGTGCGGGGCACGGTTCCTCCGGTCCGTTCGAGGGGCGGGCGGCGCGTTCGGCGGCCGCTGCTCGACCCGGTTTATCACGGTGCCCCGGCGGGCCGGCCGGCCGTACCCTCCCGGCATGACGACGCCCTCGTACCCTCCCAAGCCCTCCCCCGGCGACCGCGTCGCGGTGGTCTCGCCCTCGGCCGGCCTGCCGGGTCTCTTCCCGCTCCCGTACGAACTGGGCCTGGAGCGGCTGCGGAAGGTCTTCGGGCTGGAGCCGGTCGAGTACCCGGCCACCCGGACGACGGGTGCGACACCGCGGGAGCGGGCGGAGGACCTCCACGCCGCCTTCGCAGACCCGGACGTCAAGGCCGTGATCGCCTCGATCGGCGGGGACGACCAGATCACGGTGCTGCCGCTGCGGACCGGGCGCTGATACGCGCCAACCCCAAGCCGTTCTTCGGCTGGAGCGACAACACCAATCTGCTCGCCTTCCTGCACCGCACGGGCATCGTCGCCTACCACGGCGCGTCCGTCATGTGCGAGCTGGGCCGTCCGGGCGCCCTGCACCCGCAGACCGAGGACTGCCTGCGGGCGGCGCTGTTCACCTCGGGACCGTACGAGCTGCGCCCGGCCGCGCGCTGGCGCGACATGGACCTCGACTGGGCCGACCCCGCCGCCTTCCGCGAGGAGCCGGCCACCCGGCCCGGGACCGGGTGGAGCTGGGTCGGCGCCGACCGGGTGGCGGAGGGCCGCGGCTGGGGCGGCTGCCTGGAGATCCTCGGCTGGCTGCTCATGGCCGACCGGGAGATCCCGCGCGATCCGGCGGAGTTCGACGGCGGTGTGCTCTTCCTGGAGACGTCGGAGGAGACGCCGAGCGCCACCGAGGTCTTCCGCACCTTGCGGAACATGGGCGAGCGCGGCCTGCTCCGGCGTTTCGCGGCCCTGCTGATGGGGCGGCCCAAGACGTGGTCCTTCGCGCGCCCCCGCACCCCCGAGGAGGGCGCCCGCTACGCGGCGGAGCAGCGTGCGGCCGTGCTGGCGGCCATGCGGGCCTACGCTCCCGACATCATGATCGTCTTCGATGTGGACTTCGGGCACACCGATCCGCAGCTCGTCCTCCCCTACGGGGGTCTCATCCGCGTGGACGGACCCGCCCGGCGCATCACCGTGACGTACTGACCCGGGTACCCCTCACGCCACCCCCGCGCGCCCCCGTAACCCGCGATCACCAGGGGTAGTGCTGGCGGCGTGAACGATGTACGTACCGTGAGGACACCCTCCATGCTGCGGCTCGCCGCCGCCTCGCTCGCCGGGACGGCGATCGAGTTCTACGACTTCTTCGTCTACGGGACGGCGGCGGCGCTGGTGCTGGGGCCGCTGTTCTTCCCGGCGTTCTCTCCGCTGGCGGGGACGCTGGCCGCCTTCGCGACGTTCGGGGTGGGCTTCGTGGCCCGGCCGCTCGGTTCGGTGCTGTTCGGGCACATCGGGGACCGGCGCGGGCGGCGGCCGGTCCTGGTCGCCTCGCTGCTGCTGACCGGCGCCTCGACGGTCGCGGTCGGCTGTGTGCCGGCGTACGACACGATCGGTGCGGCCGCCCCCGTGCTCCTGGTGTTCCTGCGGTTCCTCCAGGGACTGGGGCTCGGCGGGGAATGGGGCGGGGCCGTGCTGCTGACGGCCGAACACGCTCCCCCCGGGCGGCGCGGGCTGTGGTCGAGTTTTCCGCAGATCGGGCCCTCGGTCGGCTTCCTGCTCGCCAACGGGGTGATGCTGGCGCTGTCGGCGGCGCTGTCCGACGCGCAGTTCACCCAGTGGGGCTGGCGGGTGCCGTTCTGGATCGCGGGCGGTCTGGCCGTGGCCGGGCTGTGGCTGCGGTCGTCGCTCGCCGAGAGCCCCAGCTTCCTGAAGATCGACCACCACGCGCGCGTGCCGCTCGCGGAGGTGGTGCGCGATCACTGGCGTCTCGTCCTGCTGACGGCGGGGGCGCTCTCGGTCGGTTACGCGATCTTCTACGCCGTGACCACGTGGTCCCTGGCGTACGGGACGGAGCGGCTGGGGGTGAGCCGCAGCACCATGCTGACGTGCATCATGGCCGCGGTGCTGGTCAAGGGTGCCCTCACCCCGCTGGTGGCGCTGCTCGGGGACCGCTACGGGCGGCGGCCGCTGTGCCTGGCCGGGTGCACGGCCGCGGTCCTGTGGATGTTCCCGCTGGTCGCGCTGCTGGCCACCGGCGCGCCGCCGGCGATGTTCGTCGGCTTCCTGGGCGCCATGCTCGCGTTCATCACGATGTTCGCGGTGATCGCCGCCTATCTCCCGGAGCTGTACGAGCCCCGGGTGCGCTGCACGGGCGCCGCGGTCGGCTACAACCTCGGCGGTGTCCTCGGCGGTGCGCTCACCCCCATCGTGGCGACGGCCCTCGCCGAGCAGGGCGGCCGGGTGCCCTGGGGGGTGGCGGCGTATCTGACCGTGCTCGCCCTGCTGAGCCTCGGGTGTTTCGCGCTGCTGCCCGAGACGCGCCCGGCGCCGGTGACGGTGGAGCAGCCCGCCACCGGCTGAGGAGGCGGTCCGGCGGGTGCCCGCGGCCGCCCGGTGAGCCGCCGGGGCCGGGGGCAGCGCCCTCACGGGTTGATCGCGAGTTCCAGGTAGGCGGCGAACAGCACCAGATGGACGCCTCCCTGCAACGGTGTGGCGCGGCCCGGTACGACCGTGAGGGAGGCGACGACCACGGTCAGGGCGAGCAGCACCATGTGCACGGGACCGAGGCCCAGGACGAGCGGTCCCGGCAGCCACACCGACGCCAGGGCGACCGCGGGGATGGTCAGGCCGATGCTGGCCATCGAGGACCCGAGGGCGAGGTTCAGGCTGGTCTGCACCCGGTCGCGGCGCGCGGAGCGCAACGCGGCGATGGTCTCCGGCAGCAGCACCAGCAACGCGATGATCACTCCGACCACGGCGTGGTGCAGCCCGGCGGCGTCCACCCCTTCCTCGATGGTGGGCGACACCCCTTTGGCCAGGCCGACGACGCCGATCAGGGCGAGCCCCAGCAGCCCCAGGCTGATCAGGGCGGTACGGGCGGAGGGCGCGTCCGCGTGGTCCTCCGCCGTGATGGCGCGGCCCTGCCGGGTGACGGGCAGGAAGTAGTCGCGGTGCCGGACGGTCAGGGTGGCGATGAACAGGCCGTACAGGACGAGGGAGGAGAGCGCCGCGAAGGTCAGTTGCACCGTGGAGAACTCCGGGCCCGGCTTGCTCGTGGTGAACGTCGGCAGTACCAGGCTGAGTGTGGCCAGGGTCGCGACCGTCGCGAGGGCGGCACCGGTGCCTTCCGGGTTGAAGACGGCCGTGCGGTGCCGCAGGGAGGCGGCCAGCAGGCTGAGCCCGACGACACCGTTGCAGGTGATCATCACGGCCGCGAAGACGGTGTCCCGGGCCAGGGTGGAACTCTTGTCCCCGCCGTCCGCCATCAGGGTGACGATCAGAGCCACCTCGATGATCGTGACGGCGACGGCGAGGACGAGGGAGCCGAAGGGCTCGCCGACCCGGTGCGCCACCACCTCGGCGTGGTGGACGGCTGCCAGCACCGCCCCGGCGAGGACGAGCGTCATCAGCGCGACGACGGCGCCGGGCAGGTCACGTCCCCAGGTGAGGACCAGCAGGACGACCGCGGCCACCGGCACGGCGGTCGTCCACTGGGCCATGAGCGCCCTGGGCCGAGTGATCATGCGGCGATCGTCGCAGAGGTGGACGGCTTTCGCATTCCGGTCACCCGGGGCCGCCCCGGGGCCTCCCGCCGCCCGCAGCGCGGAAGGAAGCCCCGCGCCGGCGGCCCGGCGGACTCGGGGCCGGTCCCGGGCGGCTTCCCGGCGCCCCGCGCCGCGGGCCGGCGGGCTCGGGGCCGGCCCCGGGCCGGCTACGCGGCGGGCGCCACCGGCCGCCCGTACACGGGCACCGGGAGGGGCCGGCCGGCGCTACGCCGCTCGCCCCCTCCCGTCGCCGGAGGTCCGGTCGGTACCCGGCCGTCAGGCCCCGACGCTGTCCTTCTCCGCGCCGTCGGCCCGCGGGTCCTCCGCCTCGGCGGCCGCCTGCTTCCGGGACGCCCTCAGGCTGGTGATGGTGGTGACGACCAGGACGGCGCAGATCACGCCCAGCGAGACCGGGATGCTGATCTCCGGAACGTGGACCCCCGACTCGTGCAGGGCGTGCAGGACCAGCTTCACGCCGATGAAGCCGAGGATGATCGACAGTCCGTAGGAGAGGTGGACCAGCTTCTTCAGCAGGCCGCCGATGAGGAAGTAGAGCTGGCGCAGACCCATCAGCGCGAACGCGTTGGCCGTGAAGACGATGTAGGGGTCCTGCGTCAGGCCGAAGATCGCCGGGATCGAGTCCAGCGCGAAGAGCACGTCGGTGGTGCCGATCGCCAGCATCACGACCAGCATCGGGGTCATGACCCGCTTGCCGTTCTGCTGGATCCACAGCTTGGTGCCGTGGTAGCGGTCGGCGACGCCGAAACGGCGTTCCACCGCCTTGAGCAGCTTGTTCTCCTCGTACTCCTCGTCCTGCTCGTCGGCCCGCGCCTCCTGGATCAGCTTCCAGGCGGTCCAGATGAGGAAGGCGCCGAAGAGGTAGAAGACCCAGGAGAAGCTGGCGAGGATGGCGGCACCGGCCGCGATGAAGATCGCCCGCAGGACCAGGGCTATGAGAACGCCGATGAGCAGCACCCGCTGCTGGTACTGCGAGGGGACGGCGAACTTCGCCATGATCAGGACGAAGACGAAGAGGTTGTCGACGCTCAGCGACTTCTCGGTGATGAAGCCGGCGAAGAACTCACCGGCGGGCCGGCCGCCGCCGAAGACGAGCAGACCGAGCCCGAAGACACAGGCCAGCGCGATCCAGACGCCCGTCCAGATACCCGCTTCCTTGATCGACACATCGTGCGGCTTGCGCCCGATGAAGAAGTCGACCGCGATCAGGGCGGCGAGGCCCACGATGGTCAGGACCCACAGGGTCATGGAAACTTCCACTGCGCCTCCGGCAGTACGTAACGGCAGATGTCAGCGTCGTCGCTGCCGGAGGTCTCTTCCACCCCGGGCATCCGGCGCGCGACGCGCTCCGGAGCCCACGGCCGGCGCCCCGGGATCTGGCCTGATCCGTATTGACGGGTACGCCGCAGCAGACAGGGAGTACTCCCCTCCGTACGGACGACACTACCCCAATCACCAAGGAACAGTAAAGAGATAAGCAAAGGGAGCACCAAAAACGCTGGTCACCTGGGCTTTGCGACCGCTTGACACACAGGGGGCGCGCTCAGTGGCGTGCCGTGCGGCGGGCCGCGGCGACCCGGGCGAGCACCTGCCGGAGCACCTGGCCGCCGGGCGGCACGAGCGGCGGCTCGTACGTCCAGGCGTGCCCGACCCAGGGGTCGGCGAGGTGGTCGTCGGCCACCGGGGTCAGCCGCAGCAGGCCGCGCCACAGCGGGTCGAGCAGCGCCCCGTACCCGGCGGTCTCCTCGCGGTCGGCGACCAGCATCAGGTGGACGCCGACGGCCGGTCCCTCGTCCGCGAGGTAGCGGAGCTGGTTCACCGCGCGGTCGTCGAAGCCGTGCGGGAAGTCGTTGACGATCAGCAGCCGCTGGGAGGTGTCGAAGCCCCGGGGCAGCGAGTCGGCGGCGCCGCCGCGCACCGCCATCTGGACCAGATCGACCCGCCGGGTGAGCCGGGCCAGCACCTCCGCCACTCCCCCGGCGCCGAGGGCGGGCGGATCCGCCGGTATCCCGGCCCGCACCAGTGGGTCGAGCGCCTGCGCGCCGGAGCCGGCCGGGTCGACGACGTGCACGGTGAACTCGCCGGCCGGGTGCGCGGCCAGCAGCCGGGCCGCGTGCGCGACGGCGCACTCCAGCGCGCGGCGCCGCAGCTCATGGGTGTCGGCGAAGGCGCCGTCGAGAGCCGGGGAGGCTCCGCTGTCGATCCACAGACCGCGCTCCAGCGGCAGCCGGACCAGCATGGGGATGCGCAGCCGGCCGGCCTCGGGCAGGCGGAGGTCGCCCAGGCGCAGGGCCATGGGCATCGCCTCCGGCACCCGGTAGTCGTGCCAGACGGGACTGTCCCAGCGGGCGAAGGCCGGTGGCAGCGCGGGCTCGACGACCTCCGCCTCGGCGGCGAGCTGGGCGAGGTCCCGGTCGAGCGCCTCCCGGGCCCGGTCGACGAGCTCGGCGTGGCGGACGCGGGCCGCCTCCCGGGCGGCGTCGCCCTGCCCGCTGATCCGGCTGCGCGGGTCGGCCAGGATCTGGTCGAGTTCCCGGTCCCTGCGCGAGTCGGCGAAGTCGACGGCGCCGCGGTAGGCGGCGGTAGTGCGGGCCAGGTCTTCGAACATGCCCCACACCTGGTTGTAGAGCCGCTCCTCCATGGACCAGCCGGCGGCGTCTCCCGCGACGGGGCGGGCGGCGCACGGCACACCACCAGCGGACACG
>NZ_WYCT01000059.1 GCF_011008945.1 Streptomyces harenosi | reverse complement strand
AGGTGTATAAGAGACAGGGCTCGTACGCCGGGTGGGTCATGTGGTGGTCACCCCCCGGCCCGGAGCGCGCACGGAGAAGTACCGGCGGCCCGTCTCCCCGCTCACCGTCCACACGGCCGCCACGTCCAGGCAGGCGAACAGGAACGCCGGAAGGCTCGGCGCCCCGGCGGTCAGCGAACCGAGGAACGTGAGGACCATCCCCAGGGCGGCGACGGACAGGCACACGATGAGCGCGACCCGCACCCAGGGGCGCCGCCCGCGCGCCAGTACGACACAGATGAGGTGGAGCGCCGCCAGCCCGTAGCAGAACAGCGCGAGCAACCAGGCCGTGGCCATCGGCATCAGGAGGTCCTGGCCGTGGTCCTGCTTGCGCTGGTTCTCGTCGATGACCGTCCAGCCGCCCAGGGCGGCCCCGAGCGCGTGCACGCAGACCAGGACGAGAATCCCGATCAGGGACTTCGGCATACGCGTCGTCGTGGAGTCCGGCACTCCGCTCACCTCGCGCCTTCGGTGTCCGGCAGGTGGGGGAGCCGCGCCCGGCCGGCTTCGGGGCCGACGCCCCGCAGCCCGTCGCCGTGGCAGCCGCCGGGCCGGATCGTCTGGTGCGGGGAGGGGGCGCCCTGGGCGCACGCGCGGTTCTCCGCCGCGCCGCCCGGGGAGCCGAACCACTCCTCGGCGCCGAGGAAGCCGCGCAGGTGGTCCGGGGCCGGCGGGAACACCATCTCGGCGCGGTCCGGCACGGCCGGGTCCGCCTCGGATCCGTGGTCCCACTCGCCCGCCCCCGCAGGAGGCGGGCCGCCCCAGCCGTACCGTCGGGCGGCCGTCGTCGCCGGGGCGGGCGTGGCGCCGGTCGCCGTGAGCGTCGGTGCCGCCGCGCCGGGCCCCACGGCAAGGTGCCGATGCCGTTCGTCCATGACTCTCCTTCAGCCTCTGGTGGATGGGCGGCGCGGCCCGAGCCCTCCCCTCGCGGGGTTCGGACCGCACCGTGGCCCACCAGCAGTCGACCGCCCCGCGGGGTTGTTCGGCAGGCCCCCTCCCGGCGCCGAACAACCGAAGCGGCCAGCAGACCTGGAGGAAACGTGAGGATCGGGTGAACGCCCGTGTCCCGGCGGGCGTTCCGCCGGATGGTCGAAACGGGACCGGAGCAGGGGAGGGCGGCGCATGCCGGGGCAGTCGGGACCGGGCCGGGCCGAGGGCGAGCTGGACCCGGGGGCCGGGCCGGTGCAGCGGTTCGCCGCCGGGCTGCGCGCCCTGCGCGAGTCGGCGGGCCGGCCCACGTACCGGGAGATGGCGCGGCGGACGCGCTACGGCGTGACCAGCCTGTCCCAGGCGGCGGCGGGCAAGCAGCTCCCCACCCGCGCCGTCACGCGCGCCTACGTCAAGGCGTGCGGCGGCGACCTCGCCGAGTGGGAGCGGCGCTGGCACGAGGCGTCGGCCGAGCTGGCCGCCGAGGCGGCCGCCGACGGGACCACCCGGCCGCCCTACCGTGGCCTGACCCGGTTCGAGCCGGGCGACGCCGCACTGTTCTTCGGCCGCGACCACCTGGTGGAGCGGCTGGCCGAGCTGACCCGCAAGCACCGTCTCACCGCCGTCTTCGGCCCGTCCGGCAGCGGCAAGTCCTCACTCCTGAGGGCGGGTCTGATCCCCCGGCTGCGCACCCCGGCCGAGGACGACACCCTCCCCGCGGCCGTACGGATCCTCACCCCCGGCGCGGACCCGCTGCGCACGCACGCCGGCCGGCTGGAACCCGTGCCCGGCACCGACGCCGACACCTGGCTGGTCGTCGACCAGTTCGAGGAGCTGTACACCCTCTGCGCCGACCCGGCCGGCCGGGACGCCTTCATCGACCGCCTGGTCGCGGCCACCGAGGCCGGCAGCCGGCTGCGGGTCGTCATCGCGGTGCGGGCCGACTTCCTCGGCCGCTGCGCCGAGCACCCCGGACTCACCGCCGCGGTGCAGCACGCCACGCTGCTCGCCGGGCCGATGAGCCGCGCCGAACTGCGGGAGGCCATCGTCCGCCCGGCCGCCGCGGCCGGGCTGATCGTCGAACGCGCCCTGACCGACCGCCTCCTGGACGAGGTCGAGGGCGCGCCCGGCGCACTGCCGCTGATGTCCCACGCCCTGCTGGAGACCTGGCGCCACCGCAGCGGCCGCGTCCTGACCGAGACCGCGTACGAGGCCGCCGGTGGACTGCGCGGCGCGGTCGTGCGGACAGCCGAACAGGTGTACGGCGAACTGACCGCACCGCAGGCGGAGCTGGCCCGGCGCATCCTGCTCCGTCTCGTCGCCCCGGGCGACGGCACCGCCGACACCCGGCGCCCCACCGACCAGGCGGAACTCGACTTCGGCAACGCCGCCGACACCCGGGTGGTCCTGGAGCGCCTGGCCCGGGCCCGGCTCATCACCTTCGACGACGGCACCGCCGACCTCGCCCACGAGGCCCTCATCACCGCCTGGCCCCGGCTGCGCGCCTGGATCGACGCCGAACGCGACCGGCTGCGCGTCCACCGCGCCCTCTCCGCGGCGGCCCGCACCTGGCAGGAGCTCGGGCAGGAGAACGCCGCGCTGTACGCCGGCTCCCGGCTGTCCGCCGCCCGCGACGCCTTCCCGCCCGAGACCGGCGGTGACGAACTGACCCCTCTGGAACGCCGGTTCCTCACCGCGTCGCTGCGCCGCCGGCACCGGGCCCTGCTGCTGCGCCGTACCGTCGTGGCCCTCCTCGCCGCGCTCGCCCTGCTGGCCACCGGCACCGCCGTCGTCGCCCTCCAGGCCCGGGCCACCGCACAGCGGGAACGGGACGACGCCGTCCTCGGGCAGCTCACCGCGGAGGCCGACCGGCTACGGGAGACCCACGCCGGACTGGCCGCCAGGCTCGACGTCGCCGCGTACGGCATGCGCGCCACCCCCGGCCTGCGCACCCGGCTCGCCTCGGACGCGGGCCGGGTGCTGGCCACGCGGCTGTCCGGGCACGACGGGGTCGGCAGCTCGGTGGCGTACGCCCCCGACGGCCGCACCCTGGCCAGCGGCGGTCACGACGGTCTGGTCCGGCTGTGGGACACCGGCGGCCGGGCGCTGGGCGAGCCCCTCCGGCTCGGCACGGCACGGGTGGGGTCCGTCGCCTTCGCACCGGCGGGCCGCGCCCTGCTGGCGGCGACCGGGGAGGGCGGCGCCGTCCGCCTGTGGGACGTGGACGACCGGGAGCACCCGCGCGCCCTCGGCCGGCCGCTGGTGAGCCACGACGGGGAGAACATCGTCTCCGCCGCGTTCGCCCCCGACGGCCGGACCCTGGCCACGGCGGGCGACGACGGGACCGTACGGCTGTGGAACCTGGCCGACCCGGGCCGCCCGGAACCACTCGGACCGGCGGCGAAGGCCGACGACTCGGACGACGGCAGCGTCCGCGCGGTGACGTTCGCGCCCGGCGGGGCCACCCTGGCCACGGCCGGCTACGACGGCACCGTCCGGCTGTGGACCTACGACGGTGACGGCGTCGCCCCGCTCGGCGAACCCCTGCGCGCCCACACCGCCGCGGCCTGGACGCTGGCCTTCTCCCCGGACGGGCGGACGCTCGCCACCGGCGGCTTCGACGAGACCGTACGCCTGTGGGACACGTCCGGTCCGGGGCGCCCCGAGCCGCTGGGCGAACCGCTCACCGCGCACACCGCGCCGGTCATGTCCGTCGCGTTCGGCCCCGGCGGCGAGACCCTCGTCAGCGCGGGCGAGGACGACGCGCCGATCCTGTGGAACGTGGCCCACCCCGGCTATCCGCAGCAGCTCGGGGAGCCGCTGACCGGCCACACGGAGGCCGTGTGGGAGGTGGCGTTCAGCCGCGACGGCCGGGCCCTCGCCAGCACCGGCGCGGACGGCGGTGTCCTGCTGTGGCACCGGCCGCCGACCGTCCTCAGCGACTTCACCAACCCGGTGACCGCCGTCGCCTACAGTCCCGACGGACGCCTGTTCGCCGCCGCCAGCACCGACGACGGGCTGGTGCGGCTGTGGGACGCGCGCCGCCCGGACCACCCGCGGCGGCTGCCGCGCCCGCTCCCCCACGAGGAACGGGTGCCGGCCGTGGCGTTCGCGCCGGACGGCCGTACGGTGGCGAGCGGCTGCGCGGACGGGACCGTGCGCCTGTGGGACGTCTCCGACCCCGACCGCCCGGCGCCCCTCGGCGACCCGGTGCCGGCCCACGACGGCGGCGTGCGCGCGGTGGCGTTCGCGCCGGGCGGCCGCACCCTGGCCTCCAGCGGCGAGGACGGCACGGCGCGGCTGTGGGACGTGCGCCGCCCGCACCGCGCGCGGCCGCTCGGCGCGCCCCTGCGCGGCCACACGGAAGCCGTCACCTCCGTGGCCTTCGCGCCCGGCGGGCGCCTGCTGGCCACGGGGTCCGAGGACGCCACGGTACGCCTGTGGCACGTGGCCGACCCGGCGCGGGCCCGGGCGGGCGCGGTCCTGTCCGGCCATGAACAGGCCGTCCGTACCGTGGCGTTCGCCCCGGGCGGCCGGACGCTGGCCACGGGCGGCGACGACCGCACGGTACGGCTGTGGCGGGTGGGACCGGGCGGCCGGGCCGGGGCGCTCGGGGAGGAGCTCACCGGACACCAGGCCGCGGTCCGGGCCGTCGCCTTCGCCCCCGGCGGCAGGATGCTGGCGAGCGGCGGCGGCGACCAAACGGTCCGCCTGTGGGACGTGACGGAACCGGCCCGTGCCGAGCCCTACGGCCACGAACTGGCCGGTCATCTCGACACCGTCACCACCGTCGCGTTCGGCCCGCGGGGCGACGTCCTCGCCTCCGCGGGCTACGACCTGACGGCCCGGGTGTGGACCCTGGACGCCGACCGCGCGGCGGACCGCGTCTGCGAGCGCACGCGTGGTGTCCTCACCCGCGCCGAGTGGCGGGAGCGGCTGCCGCACCTGACGTACCGGGAGGTGTGCGAGGGGCACCGGCGCCGCCCGTAGCGCTTCGCCGGGTTCCGGCTCCGGCTCCGCTCGTGGTCAGGGGTCGGCCCCGGGCGATGCACGCGCCGGTCGCCGCCCGCCGGACCGGAGCCGCCTAACGGCGGGTGAGGTGGGTGAGAGTGACCCCGTTGGGGAAGGCGGTGCGCTCGGCGACGTCGAAGACGGTGGGGTCGAAGGCACCGTCGACCACGGGAACGCCGGTACCGGCAACGACCGGATAGGTCTTGATCAGCAGCTCGTCGATCTCGGGCAACAGGGTGCCCGCGAGCCGGCCCCCACCGCAGAGCCAGACGTCCAGGCCGGTGCCCCCCTCGCCCTTGAGCTCGCGGACGAGGGCGAGCGGGTCGCTCGGCACGACCGTGACGGCCGGGTCGGTGTCCGGCTCGAGCGTGCTGGACACGACGTACTGGCGCAGGTGCGTGTACGGGCTGGTGATGCCGTTGTCGAGGGCGGGGCGGTAGGTGCCCGAACCCATGACCACGGTGTCGAAACGCCGGTTGGGCGCGTCGGCGACGCCGAAGTCCGCGCGGTAGGCGGTCGGGATGGTCTCCGGGTACAGCGCGTTCACCCAGGCCGAATAGGCGGCGGCCTGCCGTTCGTCGCCCTGCGGGAAGAAGTCGAACTCGCCGCCGGGACCCGCGATGCGGCCGTCGAGCGAGACGCCGATGTAGTAGACGAGCTTGCGCACGATGAATCCCCCACCCGTAGTACTCTGACTGAAGTGGTCAGAACGTAGTACTACACATGGAGTGGTGTCAATGGTGAGACGGAACGAGCAGCGGCGCGCGGCCCTCGTCGACGCGGCGATCGAGGTGCTGGCCCGAGAAGGCGCGCGCGGCCTGACCTTCCGGGCCGTGGACACCGAGGCGGCCGTCCCCGTCGGCACGGCGTCCAACTACTTCGCCAGCCGGGACGACCTGCTCACGCAGGCCGGCGCCCGGGTGTACGAGCGGCTCCAGCCCGACGAGGCCACGATCGCCCGCCAGCGTGCGGCCGGCCGCGACCGGGAGGCCTACGCCGCACTGATGCGCGAGCTCGTCGGCCGCGTCGCCGCCTTCCGCACCGGTTACCTCGCCCTGCTGGAACTCCGCCTCGAGGCCACTCGGCGCCCCGAACTGCGCAAGGTCCTCACCGAGCGAGTCCGGGCCGACGTCGACGCCAACGTGGCCTATCACGAGGCTTCCGGCCTGCCCGGCGACGCCACGGCCGTCAAGCTGCTCATGCTGACGCTGAACTGGCTGATCGTGGAGCAGCTCACCCTGCCGGACGTCTTCACGGAGGCGGAACGCGACCACCTGGTGACGGCCGCGGTGGAGCGCATCGTGACGGCGGAGTAGCACGATGCGGGGCCGTCCCGGCCGGTCCCGCCGCTGCGCAGGCGATGGCGCGCCGGATCGGCTCGGCATCACCGGCAACCGTTCCTGCGAGGCACGCAGCCGTCCCTCCTGCGCTCAGGGAGGGGAGAAGGTCCGCACTCCGCTTGGCGCATGCCGCCACCTGCGGCGTCGCTGCCTGCCCCGCGGCGGCCTCGCGCCCGCTCTCCGACGGCACGCGGCGCACCCGTTCCGCGATGAGATCGTCGAAGCCCGGCCGCCCCTGGCCGAACGGCTCGCGGGACGGTTCCGCGGCCACGGCCACGGGGGTGACCGGGAGCGAGAGCCCCTGCGCCGGATCACCGCCCCGGTGCGGCCGGGGCGGTCCCGGTGCGGCCACGCCCCGCGAGCGAGCGCCGCGCGAGTCCGTCTGGCTCCGCCTCACCCGAACGGGCGGCACCGTCGCGCGAATGGTGCCCGGCCGCGCGCGGGGTGGTGACGGGCGGGCTGTGATGGCTCAACGGGGGCGCGAACGACGTGCCCCCGCTGCCGTCGCTCGAAGGAGCCCGTCCCATGCGCCGCACCGCACGCGCCCTGTCCGCAGCCGTCCTGGCCGGCGCAGCCCTGGGGAGCGTCCCCGCCGCGGCCGCCGCCGCGGCACCCGGGCCGCCCGGGGAGCCGCGCGCGGGAAGCGCCGCACAACCACAGCCGCAGTCACGGGCGTGGGGCGCGCGGGCCGCCGGCTCCGCCGCGGAGGCCGGGTCTGCCGCGGCGGCCGGGGACCCGGCCGGGCCGGGGGAGCCGGAGGCGGGCCGGGAGCAGCCAGGGCCGGTCGCGGAGGGCGCCGTGGAGCCCGGCGGGGCGGGCGAGCGCGCCGCCGAGCCCGCCGCGGAGCCGGTCGTGCCGGTCGTGCCCGGGGAACCGGGGGAGTCGGGGGAGTCGGGGGAGGAGAGCTGGGAGCCGGGGACGGAGGGCGGCACCGAACCGGTGGTGCCGGACGGCCCGGGCGAGGACGAACCGGCCGAGCCGGGCTCGGGGGACGCGTTCGAGCCGGGCCTGACGGACGCGGGCGAGCCCGTGGAACCGGGCTCGGAGGATGCCGGGGAGTCGCCGGAGTCCGGCTCGGACGGTGCCGGGCGGCCGGTGGAGCCGGGCGGGCCGGGGAAGCCGGCCGTCAAGGTCGCCCCCGGGGCCGTCGCCCCCGGCGGCAGCGTCACCGTCTCCGTCACCTGCGACGCCGCCGGGGGTGCCGCGCCCGCCGCCCTCGACGCCACCTCGGAGGCGTTCGACGGGGGCACCGTCCCGCTCCGCAAGGTCTCCGGCGGCGACGGCACGGCACCCGGCGCCGCCTACCGCGGCACGGCCCGGATCGCTCCCGCCGAGGACTTCGACGGCGCCGCGGACGCCCCCGGGAAGGGCTCGGCATGGACCGTCGACGGCACCTGCCCGGCACCGGCGGGCGGCGGGCGGGGCACGCCCTGGAGTGCGGAACTCATGGTCTCCCGGCCCGGCGGCCCGGCCGCGCCGTGCCCGGAGGGCGCGGGGCACGGCGGCTCCTGCGCCGGCGGCACCCCCCGCCCCTGCCCCACTCCCGCCGCACCGCACGGCCCCGGGGACGAGCCCTGCGGCGACGCGGCCGCCCGGCACGGCGTGCGGGCCGGGCACGGCGGCGCCTTCACCCGCTCCGTGCCCGCGCTCGCCGCCGGCGGCCTTCTGATCGCCGGCGCCGCCGCGGCCGCCGTACACCGGCTGCGGACCCGAGGGGGCACCCTCGCCGGGCACCCGGGAAGCCGGCCGCGATGACCGGACCGCACGCCGGTGCGCCCGTCCCTGTGATCCGCGCAACGCCGCCCCGCGCTCATGACAGGGCGCCGCCGTGGGTACTCAGTGCCCGTGGTCGCCCACCCGGCCGACGGCCACGGACGTACGCGAGGCGGGAAGAGACGGCACGGCGCCACGGACTGCGCGGAGGTGAGGCATGCGGCGGACGGCCACCGAAGGCCACGGCCCCGTCCGCTTCGGGCCGCCGCTCCCCGGCGACGGGCTGCCCGTGCCGCCCGAGCTGTCCGGGATCCTCGCCGCCGCGGCCTCGCGGACCGCGGGCGAACCGGTCGGCGGCGGCCCCGCCCTGCGGGAGGCCGCCTGCGGCTACTGGGCCCGGCGCGGACTGTCCTGCGAGCCCGCCGCCGTGGCCGCCGCGCCCGGCGCCCCCGCCCTGCTGCTCGCGCTGACCGCCGCGCTCGGCGGCGACGTCCTCGTCCCGCGCCCCTGCGCCGCCTGGTGGGGGCCCTACGCCCGGCTGCTGGGGCGGCCCGCCTTCCACGTCCCGACGCCTGCGGAGTGCGGCGGGGTCCCCGACCCGTACGCCCTGCTGGAGACCGTGCGGCGGATCCGCGCCGAGGGCGGCGACCCGCGCCTGCTGGTGCTCTCCGTCGCCGACGACCCCACCGCCACCGTCGCCCCGCCCGAACTGCTGCACGAGACCGTCGAGGCCGCCGCCGCCGAAGGGCTCCATCTGGTCAGCGACGAGACCTGGCGCGACACCCTGCACGACCCCCACGGCACGGTGCTGCTCAGCCCCGGCGAGATGCTGCCCGAGCGGGTCACCGTGGTCACCGACCTGGCCGGCGCCCTGCTCCCGGCCGGCTGGCCGGCCGCCGTCGCCCGCTTCCCCGCCTCCGCCGCCGGGGACGGCCTCCACGCGCGCGTGCTCGACGTGCTCACCGCCCTCGACGCGCGCGTCGCGGCGCCCGTCGCCGCCGCGGCCGGATACGCCCTGGCCGAGCCCGAGCCGCTCACCGAGCACCGCGCGGCGGCCGTACGGCTGCACGCGCGCGTGGCCGCCGCCGCGCACACCACCGTGGTCGCGGCGGGCGCGCTCGCCCGCCCCCCGCGCGCAGGCCGCCACCTGTATACGGATCTGGCCCCGCTGCGCGGCGCGCTCGCCGAGCGCGGCGTCGGCGACGCCCAGGACCTGGAGGACTTCCTGACCGGCCGGCTCGGCATGCCGGCGCCCGGCGGCCACCGCTTCGGCGACGACCTGGGCGCCCTGCGCGTACGGTTCTCCACCAGCCCTCTGCTGGGCACCACGGAGGATGAACGCGCGGCATGCCTCGCCTCGCCCGCACCGCTGGAACTGCCGCCGGTGCAACGCGCGTTGACCACCCTGAAGTCGGTCTTCGACGACCTCCGCGACGCTCAGCGATGGGAGCCTCCTCGATGACGCAGCAGCCCGAGTCGACCACGATCACCAGCCCGAGCGCGGCCCCCCGGGACCCCGGCGGTCAGGCGGCCACGTCGTCCGCCGCGGGCCCCCTCCCGCCGCTCGCCGCGCCCCGGCCCCTGTCCGAA
The DNA here is from genome assembly GCF_011008945.1 of Streptomyces harenosi. Lineage (GTDB taxonomy): Bacteria > Actinomycetota > Actinomycetes > Streptomycetales > Streptomycetaceae > Streptomyces > Streptomyces harenosi. The sequence goes on along the minus strand of NZ_WYCT01000059.1, from coordinate 19,489 downwards.
CGCCGGGTGTGGCCACGGACCTTCCACGACCGGCTGACCGCCCCGCTGCCCGGCCTGAAGGCGTTCGCCCGGTTCGCCCGCGAGGGCGCCGTCAGACCCGGGCCCGAGGGACTCGCCGGCATCCCCCGGCTGCCGGTCGAGCCCGGCCCGCTGCCCCGCGTCGACGCCCGCACCGTCGCCGTCACCTGGGCCGGGCACGCCAGCTGGGTGGTGCGGATCGGGGGGCTGACCGTGCTCACCGACCCCGTCTGGTCCCGCCGCATCCTCGGCACGCCCGCCCGCGTCACCCCCGTCGGCGTCGCCTGGGAAGCCCTGCCCCACGTCGACGCCGTCGTCATCAGCCACAACCACTACGACCACCTGGACGCGCCCACGCTGCGCAGACTCCCGCGCGACACCCCGGTGTTCGTGCCGGCCGGACTCGGCCGCTGGTTCCACCGCCGCCGCTTCACCCGCGTCACCGAGCTGGACTGGTGGGAGGCGGCCGAACTGCACGGCGTCCGCTTCGACTTCGTCCCCGCCCACCACTGGTCCAAGCGCACCCTCACCGACACCTGCCGCACCCTGTGGGGCGGCTGGGTCCTCACCGCCCCCGACGGACAGCGCGTCTACTTCGCCGGCGACACCGGCTACGGCCACTGGTTCTCCCGCATCGGCGACCGCTACCCCGGCATCGACCTCGCCCTGCTCCCCATCGGCGCCTACGACCCCCGCTGGTGGCTGCGCGACGTCCACTGCGACCCGGAGGAGGCGGTCCGCGCCGCGCAGGACCTCGGCGCCCGCCGCATGGCACCCATGCACTGGGGGACGTTCGTCCTGTCCGCCGAGCCGGTCCTGGAGCCCCTCACCCGGGTCCGCGCCGCCTGGGAGCGGGCGGGTCTGCCCCGGGAGGACCTGTGGGACCTCCCGGTGGGCGGCTCCCGGGTCCTGGAGTAGCCGCTACCGCGCTGCCGTCCCCCGCAACCGCCTCCACACCCCCGGCGCCGCGCTGACCAGCACCGTCAGCGCGACCGCCGCGGCCACGCCCTCCCACGGCTCCGGGAACAGGGAGCCGCCCAGGATGCCGATGAGCTGGTACGTCACCGTCCAGGCCAGACAGGCCGGCAGATTGCCCCGGACGAAACGGCGCAGCGGCCACCGCGCCATCAGGCAGGCCAGCATCACCGGGATCCGGCCCGCCGGCACCAGCCGGGACAGCACCAGCACCGCGACGCCGTGACCGGCCAGCTTCTCCTGCGCCTGCGCCAGCCGGTCCTCCGGTGCCCGCGCCCGGATCGCCTCCAGCCAGCGCGAGCCGTTCTTCGAGCCCATGCCGCGCCGCCCCAGCCAGTACAGGGCCACGTCCCCGAGGAACGCGGCCAGCGACGCCGTCACGAACACCAGCGCCAGCGCGAACGGCGCCGTCTGGTGGAAGGCCACCACCGCCGCCGAACTCACCAGCGCCCCCGTCGGCACCACCGGCACCAGCGCCCCGATGAGCACCAGCAGGAACAACGACGGGTAGCCCAGCGCCTGTTGCGTGGTCTCCGGCGGCACGCCCGTCGACGCCGCGGACAGCCAGGTCACCGCGCGACCCCCAGGCGCACGCTCTCACCGTGCGCGAGCCGGTGCACCGCCACACCCGGCGCCCGCAGCGCCGCCAGGCGCACGAAGTCGTCCCCCGGCGCGTGGAACTCATGGGGGCGCACGGCATCCATCCCGATCGGCCAGTACGTGCCGTAGTGCACCGGCACCGCACTCCCCGGCGCCAGCCGGGCCAGCGCCTCGGCCGCCCGCCCCGCGTCCAGATGCCCCTCCCCGAGGAACGGCCCCCAGCCGCCCACCGGCAGCAGCGCCACGTCGACCGGCCCGACCTCCTTCTCCATCTCGTCGAAGAGGCCGGTGTCCCCGGCGAAGTACGTCCGGGCCTCGCCCTCGACGACGAAGCCGAGCGCCGGGGAGCGGTGCGGCCCGAACGGCAGCCGCCGTCCGTCGTGCCGCGCCGGGACCGCCCGTACGACGAGGTCCCCGACGGCCGTGACATCACCGGGCGCCACCTCGCTCACCCGCAGATGGCGCAGCCGGCGCAGCCCCGGCACCGCCCGCCGCGCGCCCCGGGGCACGAGCAGGCGCGTGCCGGGCGCGAGCCGCGCCAGCGAGGGCACGTGGAGGTGGTCGGCGTGCAGATGCGACACCAGCGCCACGTCCGCGCGCCAGGCGTCCGGGGGCGGCAGGGCACCGCGCCGGCGGCGCAGATGGGCGAGCCGCCGGGTGAACAGGGGATCCGTGAGCACACGTATGTGCGAGTCCTCCACCGTGCAGGTGGCGTGACCCCACCAGGTGACCTCCACCGGCACCTCTTCGCCTCCTTCGCGCGACTCCCCGAAGCCTACGTCCAGGGGTAGGGTCGGCGGCGATGACGGAGGTGAGGGGGACCCATGAGGCCGGTCCGGGTGACGGCGATCGCGAGCCTGACGCCGCTGGAGGAACTGGACGCCGACCCCTTCCTGGTGGACTCCCGCGGCCAGCACGCCATGTGCGCCCGCTGGGCCGCCGAGCACGGCTACGTCGTCACCAGGGAGCTGCTGGTACGGGGTCTGCGGCCCGACCACGAGGCCCTGTGGGAGGGCGTGCGCCCGGGGGCCGACCTGTTCGTGGCCCCCAGCCGCCGGGTGCTGGAGAGCGCGCTGTCGTCGGTGGAGGAGTTCACCGAGGAGTGCGCGCGGCGCGGGGTGCGCGTGGAGACGGTCGGCCAGGCCGAGCCCGCCTACGACGCCGAGATGAAGGCCCGGGTGCACCGCCGGCTGTCGATGCCGACGGCCGGCTACGACGGACGCTGACCGCCGCCCGCAGGGCGGGCGGGCCCCGCCCGGCCGGGCCCGCACCCGGGGGGTGAGCAGGCGTTCCGGGCCGTTGTGACAGGGTGGGGAGGGGCCCGCGCCGGCGACGGGCCGGGACGTGAGGTGTGCGGAGCGTGGGCCAGGGACGCTGGCGGAAGGCAGCCAGCCAGATCGGGCGCAGTGTCGCGGTGTGGGCCGTCTCCACGGTCACCATGCTGGTGCTCGCCGGCATCCTGCCGGACTTCCAGCTCCAGTCCGCCGACGGGGACAGTGCCACCACCATCGCGGTCACCGCCGGGTTCGGCGCCGGTGCCTTCGGCCTGCTGTCCGCCCTGGTGTGGCCGGCGCTCGTACGGCTGCTGCTCCTGGTGCCCGCGCTCGTCCTCGGACTGCTGGTCTTCTTCCTCAACGGCGCCCTGCTCTTCCTCGCGCTGCACCTCAACCCCTCCGAGCGGGGCGCCGTCGCCCCGGAGACCGCGGTGGTGGTGGCCGCGGTGATGTCCGCCGTCGCCTCCGCCACCGGCGCCGCCCTGGCCGTGCGCGACGACGACGCCTACCGGCGCCGCCTGTACCGTCTCGCCGACCGCCGCCGGCGCCGTACCGGGCCGCCCTGCCCCGCCACCCCCGGCACCGTCTTCGTGCAGCTCGACGGCGTCGGCCACGACATCCTGCTGGACGCCGTCGGCAAGGGCCTGATGCCCACCGTCGCCCGCTGGCTGGGCGGCGGCGACGGCCGGCCCGCCACCCACCGGATCGTCCCCTGGCGCACCGACTGGTCCAGCCAGACCGGCGCCAGCCAGCTCGGCATCCTGCACGGGAGCAATCACGACGTCCCGGCGTTCCGCTGGTACGAGAAGGACCGCGGCGAGGTGATGGTCTGCAACCGCCCGGCCAGCGCCGCCCTGCTCCAGCACCGCGCCGCCGAGGACGCCGGGCACGGCGGGCTGCTCACCGTCGACGGCGCCAGCCGCGGCAACCTCTTCAGCGGCGGCGCCGGCGAACAGGCCCTCGTGCTGTCCATCGCCACCCGCCGCCGCAGCCGCGAGAACCGCTCCCGGGCCGGCTACTTCGCCTACTTCTCCGACCCGGCCAACGCGGTGCGCACCGCGATGTCCTTCGCCGCCGAGGTCGGCCGGGAGATCGCCCAGTCCACCCGCGCCCGCCTGCGCAAGGAGCGCCCGCGGGTCTCGCGCGGCGGCCTCTACCCCTTCGTCCGCGCGTTCGCCACCGTCGTCGAGCGGGACGTCGTCGTCGCCGCGGTGACGGGGGACATGCTCGCCGGGCGCACCGCCGTCTACGCCGATCTGGTCGCCTACGACGAGGTGGCGCACCACTCCGGGCCGTCGGGCCGTGACGCCGAGCAGGTCCTGCGGCGCCTGGACCGCGCTCTCGCGCTGATCGAGAAGGTGGCCGAGCACGCCCCCCGCCCGTACCGGATCGTGGTCCTGTCCGACCACGGCCAGAGCCCCGGCGAGACCTTCCGCGCCCGCTACGGCCTCACCCTCGGCGATCTGGTGCGGGCCGGGTGCGGGCTGCCCGTGCCGCGCCGGGCCCGGCGCACCCGCAGCGGGGCCGAGGCCCGCAACGCGGTGCGCGCCGCCCTGCGCCGCCCCGTCGAGGAGGGCGGCGCACAGCGGCCGCCCGCCGGGCGCCGCCCGGAGCCGATCGTGCTCGCCTCGGGCAACCTGGGCCTGGTCTCCTTCCCGGACGTGGGGCACCGGATGACCAAGGAGGAGATCGACGCCCGCCACCCGGCGCTGCTGCCGACCCTCGCCAACCACCCCGGCATCGGGTTCCTGCTGGTGGCCAGCGAGCGGCACGGCGGGGTCGTGCTCGGCGCCCGCGGCGTGGAGATCCCCCTGGACCGGCTCGACGAGGACCCCGGCCCGCTGGCGGTGTTCGGGCCCGGGGCCGCCGACGCCGTCCGCCGCACCCACTCCTTCCCGCACACCGCCGACATCATGGTCAACTCCTTCTACGACCCGGCCGACGGCGAGGTCCTCGCCTTCGAGGAGCAGATCGGCTCCCACGGCGGACTCGGCGGCGCCCAGTCCCGGGCCTTCCTGCTCGCTCCCGTCGTCCTCTCCCCGCCGGTCGCCGAGGGCGCGCAGCTGGTCGGTGCCGAACAGGTCCACCGGGTGCTGCGCCGCTGGCTGAGCGAGGTCAACGGCCCGCAGGTGCCCCTGGACGATTCCCGGTCCGAAACCCGCGACAGCGCACCTTTTGCGGTGCCGGACGGGGGGTTGCAGGACAAAAGCGCGTGACTTGGCGCGGCCTCGGAGCATGCCCGACCATGGGCACCGTCCGGCGATCCCGGGCATCAGCACGACGAGAGGCGCACCACCCCATGCACGTCCCCGGAACCGTCCCGCCGTCGGCTCCGGCCCCGCAGGAGACCCCCGCGGACCCCGCACAGGCCGAGGATTCCACCGGCGGCACCGGCCGCCACGCCCGCCGGTTCGGGCTGCCCGTCGCCACCGCCCTGGTCATGGGCAACATCATCGGCGGCGGCATCTTCCTGCTCCCGGCCTCGGTGGCCCCCTTCGGCACGGTCAGCCTGGTCGCCTTCGGCGTCCTGACCGTCGGAGCCATCGCCCTCGCCCTGGTCTTCGGCAAGCTCGCCCAGCGCGACCCCCGTACCGGGGGCCCCTACGTCTACGCCCGCGGGGCCTTCGGCGACTTCGCCGGTTTCCTCGCCGCCTGGGCGTACTGGATCACCTCCTGGGTGTCGAACGCGGCCCTGGCCGTCGCCGCCGTCGGCTACCTCGACGTGCTGATCCCGGTGAACGACCACCGCTGGACCGCCTGCCTGGCCGCGCTGGTCGTGCAGTGGCTGCCCGCGCTGGCCAACTTCGCCGGCACCCGTTACGTCGGCGCCGTCCAGATGGTCGCCACGGTGCTGAAGTTCGCGCCGCTGCTGCTGGTCGCCTTCGGCGGGCTGTTCTTCTTCGACGCGGACAACCTGGGTCCCTTCCACGCCGGCGACGGCAGCCTGACCGGTGCGGTCTCCGCGTCGGCGGCCATCCTGCTCTTCTCCTACCTGGGCGTGGAGTCGGCCGCCGTGAGCGCCGGCGAGGTCAGGAACCCGCGGCGCACCGTGGGGCTCGCCACCGTCATCGGCACCGCCGGCGCGGCGCTGGTGTACCTGCTGGGCACCCTCTCGGTCTTCGGCACCGTCTCCCACGACCGCCTGGTGGAGTCCGCCGCGCCCTTCTCGGACGCCGTGAACGCCATGTTCGGCGGCAGCTGGGGCGGCTGGGCCGTCGCGCTGGCCGCGCTGGTGTCGATCACCGGCTGCCTGAACGGCTGGACCCTGCTGAGCGCCCAGACCCCCTACGCCGCCGCGAAGGACGGGCTCTTCCCGGCCGCCTTTGCGCGCAAGCGGCGCGGCGTGCCCACCTTCGGCGTCGGCGTCACCGTCGTCCTCGCCTCGCTGCTGACCGTCTACAACTACCTGGCCGGGTCGGCGAAGGTCTTCGAGGTCCTGGTCCTCGTCACCACCTTCACCGCCACCGTGCCGTACCTGCTGGCCACCGCCGCGCAGATCTTCCACCTCGTCTCGGGGCGGCGCGATCTGGTCGACCGGCGGCGGCTGGTGCGGGACGCCGTGGTCGCGGGCGTCGCCGCCGCCTTCTCGATGTGGCTGGTCGCGGGCTCCGGTTACGCGGCCGTCTACCAGGGCGTGCTGTTCCTGTTCGCGGGTGTGCTGGTGTACGCGGTGATGGCGGCCCGCCGCCGGCAGGACGCCTGAGGCCCGTCCGCGGGACGCCCGGGGCGGCGCGCGGCGGCCCGCCGCCCGGGCGTCCGTAGGGCGGTCTTGCCGGTGCGCCGGGCCGGAGTGTGATCGTATGGGCCTGGACACCGTACAACGGGGCCCAACGACAACGACTAGGCAGCTTTCGAAAGGAACCGTCGTGGCAACCACGCGCTCCGCACACACCGTCTGGGAAGGCAACCTGCTCGAGGGGAACGGCGTCGTCACCTTCGACTCCTCCGGCATCGGACAGCAGCCGGTGTCGTGGCCGTCGCGCGCCGAGCAGCCGAACGGCAAGACCAGCCCCGAGGAGCTGATCGCCGCCGCCCACTCGAGCTGCTTCTCGATGGCGCTGTCGCACGCCCTGGCCGGCGCCGGCACCCCGCCCACCAAGCTCGTCACCTCCGCCGACGTCACCTTCCAGCCGGGTGAGGGCATCACCGGCATCCACCTCACCGTCGAGGGCACCGTGGACGGTCTCGACAACGACGGCTTCGTCGCCGCCGCCGAGGACGCCAAGGCGAACTGCCCGGTCAGCCAGGCCCTGAAGGCCGTGCCGATCACGCTGTCCGCCAAGCTCGCCTGACGGCTCGCCCGCACCACCCGGTCGCGCAGGCCGCCCCCGTGGGCGGCCTGCGCGGCGCGCGCCCCCCTGCCCTGCCATTGACAACGGCGCACTCCGGTTTTGTGCTGGAATCGGGAGATTCGCCCTGAGGGAAGGGGACGGCGATGGGACGCGCGGTCGGTATCGATCTCGGGACCACGAACTCGGTGGTGGCCGTCCTGGAGGGCGGCGAGCCCACGGTCGTCGCCAACGCGGAGGGCGCCCGGACCACGCCGTCGGTGGTGGCCTTCGCGAAGAACGGCGAGGTGCTGGTCGGGGAGGTCGCCAAACGGCAGGCCGTGACCAACGTCGAGCGCACCGCGCGCTCGGTGAAGCGGCACATGGGCGACGCGCACTGGCGCTTCCCCGAGCAGGGCTCGATCGACGGCACCCGCTACCGGGCGCAGGAGCTGTCGGCCCGGGTGCTGCAGAAGCTGAAGCGGGACGCGGAGGCGTACCTGGGGGAGGACGTCACCGACGCGGTGATCACCGTCCCGGCCTACTTCGACGACGCCCAGCGGCAGGCCACCAAGGAGGCCGGGGAGATCGCCGGCCTGAAGGTGCTGCGGATCATCAACGAGCCGACGGCGGCGGCGCTGGCGTACGGCCTGGACAAGGAGAACGACCAGACCGTCCTCGTCTTCGACCTCGGCGGCGGCACCTTCGACGTGTCGCTGCTGGAGATGGGCGAGGGCGTCATCGAGGTGAAGGCCACCAACGGCGACACGCACCTGGGCGGCGACGACTGGGACCAGCGCGTCGTCGAGTACCTGGTCAAGCGGTTCCAGGGCCAGTACGGCATCGACCTGGGCAAGGACAAGATGGCGTCGCAGCGGCTGCGCGAGGGTGCCGAGAAGGCCAAGATCGAACTGTCGTCCTCCACCGAGACCAGCATCAACCTGCCCTACATCACGGCCTCCGCCGAGGGCCCGCTGCACCTGGAGGAGAAGCTCACCCGCGCCCAGTTCCAGGAGCTCACCGCCGATCTGCTGGACCGCTGCAAGACGCCCTTCCACCAGGCGGTGAAGGACGCCGGGATCCAGCTCTCCGCGATCGACCACGTGATCCTGGTCGGCGGCTCCACCCGGATGCCCGCGGTGACCGAGCTGGTCCGCGAGCTCACCGGCAAGGACCCGCACAAGGGCGTCAACCCCGACGAGGTCGTGGCGGTCGGCGCGGCCCTCCAGGCGGGCGTGCTGCGCGGCGACGTGAAGGACGTCCTGCTCCTCGACGTCACCCCGCTGTCCCTGGGTATCGAGACCAAGGGCGGCATCATGACCAAGCTCATCGAGCGCAACACCACGATCCCGACCCGGCGCTCGGAGATCTTCACCACCGCCACCGACAACCAGCCCTCGGTCGGCATCCAGGTCTACCAGGGCGAACGGGAGATCGCCGCCTACAACAAGAAGCTCGGCACCTTCGACCTCACCGGCCTGCCGCCCGCCCCGCGCGGGGTGCCGCAGATCGAGGTCGCCTTCGACATCGACGCCAACGGCATCATGCACGTCTCCGCCAAGGACCTGGCCACCGGCCGGGAGCAGAAGATGACCGTCACCGGCGGCTCGGCGCTGCCCAAGGAGGACATCGACCGCATGATGCGGGAGGCCGAGGAGTACGCCGAGGAGGACCGCAGGCGCCGTGAGGCGGCCGAGACCCGCAACCAGGCCGAGCAGCTCGTCTACCAGACGGAGCGGTTCCTGCGCGACAACGGCGACAAGGTCCCCGGTGGCACCCGGTCCGAGGTCGAGTCGGCCGTCGCCGGGCTGAAGGGCCTGCTGGAGCAGAACGCCGACACCGCCGCGCTGCGGGAGGGCGTCGAGAAGGTCGCCTCGGTCAGCCAGCGCATGGGCCAGGCGATGTACGCGCAAGCGGGGCCGCAGCCGGGCGCGGCGGGCGGCGAGGAGCCCACCGGGCAGCCCACCGGGTCCCGGGAGGAGGACGGCGTGGTCGACGCGGAGATCGTCGACGACGACAAGGACACCAGGGGACCGGCCGCCTGAGCCGTGTCCGGCCGGGGGGCGGCCAGGCTCACAGCCCGGCCCGCTCCCACCCCGGCCGGTCCGGGCGCGGCCCCAGCCGGCGGGGGTCGCGGCTGCGGTAGACCACGTAGGGGCGGACGAGATACTGCACCGGCGCGCTGAACATGTGCACCAGGCGGGTGTACGGCACCAGCGCGATCAGCACCATGCCGACCACGGCGTGCACCTGGTACAGCACCGGCACGCCCGCCATCAGGGCGGTGTCCGGCCGGAGCGTGAACAGGCTGCGCGACCAGGGGGCGATGGTGTGCCGGTAGTCGTAGCCGTTGCCGGAGGTGTGGGCCAGCTTGGCGACCATGCCCAGCACGATCGAGGCGAGCAGCACGGCGTACATGAGCTTGTCGTTGGCGGTGGTCGCGCGGAACACCGGCGCGTTGGTGCGGCGCCGGTAGATCAGCATCGCGATCCCGGCGACCGCGAGCGCCCCGGCCGCGGTGCCGCTGTACAGCGACAGCAGATGGTAGGCGTGCTCGCCCAGGCCCAGCGCGTTCGTCCACGACTCCGGTACGAACAGGCCGATCAGATGGCCGACCAGGACGAAGAGGATGCCGTAGTGGAAGACGGGGGAGGCGATGTTCAGCAGCTTCGATTCGTACACCTGGGAGGAGCGCGTGGTCCAGCCGAACCGGTCGTAGCGGTGCCGCCAGACCAGCCCGGCGACGAGCAGCACGAACGCGGCGTACGGCAGCACGCCCCAGAGGAAGACGGTCATGGGCGGGCTCCGGCGGGTGCGGGGGGAAGGGTGGCGCAGACGGCGTCCAGGACGCACGCGTACGGGGTGCCGAAGCCGGCGAGGCGGCCGCGCAGCAGGTCCAGGGCGTCGCGGTGCTCGACGAGCGGGGCGATGTTGCCGGTGCGGGCCGCGAACTCCAGCACCGCGGGCAGGAAGTCGGGCAGCTCCTCGCCGGTGCACTCCAGGCCGTGGGCGCGGTAGAGCTCCTTGAACCGGACCAGCGACAGCCCGCGGCGCCGGGTGTCGCCATCGCGCCACCAGCTCAGGTAGAGGCTGTGCCGGTTCTTCAGGTCGAAGACCCGCACATAGTGCGCCTCCAGCTCCTCCGGCGCCGTCACGGCCGCGTGATCGGTGAACTCCCGCAGCTGCGGGGCCGCTTCCCGCAGCAGCGGCAGCCGGGCCCGGAACTCCTCGTCGGGGTAGGTCAGGCACAGCGCCGCCGCCTGGTACAGCACCTCGAAACCGGGCATCACACCTCCCGCTCGTCGTCCGCGGTCTGCCTCCGGCGCAGGATGTGGAAGTTCTCCACCGGCACCAGCGGCAGCCGTCTGCGTCCCGAGTCCCGGCCGAAGGGGCCGTCGCCGCCCATCCCGGGCCCGCCGTCGTGGTCCAGGCTGCACACGTCCGGCAGGGCCGACTCCTCCAGCCGCCGCGCGTCCCCCACGGCCGCCGTCGGGATCACGTACCGCTCCTCGTACTTGGCGATGGCCAGCAGCCGGTACATCTCCTCGATCTCCTCCGGGCGCATGCCGACGGCGGCAGCGGCGGCCGGGTCGGGTTCCTCGCCGAGGTTGACCGCCCGCATGTGGGAGCGCATCGCGGCCAGCTTCTCCAGCGACGCCCGCACCGGCCCGGTGTCGCCGGCCGTGAACAGCTCCGCCAGGTACTCCAGCGGGATGCGCAGGGTGTCGATGGCTCCGAACAGGTTGTGCGCGTCCTCGCCGTCGTGCCCGGTCTCCGTCAGCGCGTCGACCACGGGCGACAGCGGCGGGATGTACCAGACCATCGGCATCGTCCGGTACTCCGGGTGCAGGGGGAGCGCCACCCGGTAGCGGCTGACCAGCGCGTGCACCGGGGAGCGCCGGGCCGCCTCCAGCCAGTCGTGCGCGATGCCCGCCTCCGCCGCCGCCCGCCCCACCGCGGGATCGTGCGGGTCGAGGAAGACGCCCAGCTGGGCCTCGTACAGCCGCCGTTCGTCGGGCACGGAGGCCGCCGCCGCCACCCGGTCGGCGTCGTAGAGCACGACCCCCAGGTAGCGCAGCCGTCCCACGCACGTCTCCGAGCAGATCGTCGGCATCCCGACCTCGATGCGGGGAAAGCAGAACGTGCACTTCTCGGCCTTGCCGGTGCGGTGGTTGAAGTACACCTTCTTGTACGGGCAGCCCGTCACGCACATCCGCCAGCCCCGGCAGCGGTCCTGGTCGACGAGGACCACGCCGTCCTCGGTGCGCTTGTACAGCGCGCCGGACGGGCAGGACGCCACGCAGGACGGGTTCAGGCAGTGCTCGCAGATGCGCGGCAGATAGAACATGAACGTCTGCTCGTAGGCGAACCGCACCTTCTCGGCGGCCTGCCGCCGGGTGCGCTCCACCATCGGGTCCAGGTCGCCGTAGGCGGGCATCCCGCCCAGGTTGTCGTCCCAGTTCGCCGACCACTCGATCTTCATCGGCTTGCCGTCGAGCTGGGAGACGGGCCGGGCCACCGGGTAGTCGGTGCCGAGCGGGGCGTCGGTGAGGTTCTTGTAGTCGTAGGTCCAGGGCTCGTAGTAGTCCTTGATCTCGGGGAGCCTGGGGTTGGAGAAGATCCCGGCGAGCTTGCGCAGCCGCCCGCCCGCCTTGAGCTTCAGCGCCCCGCGCCGGTTCAGCTCCCAGCCGCCGCGCCACCGCTCCTGGTCCTCGTAGCGGCGGGGGTAGCCCTGGCCGGGGCGGGTCTCGACGTTGTTGAACCAGACGTACTCCATGCCGCGCCGGTTGGTCCACGCCTGCTTGCAGGTGACCGAGCAGGTGTGGCAGCCGATGCACTTGTCGAGGTTCATCACCATGGCGATCTGGGCCATCACACGCATCAGTACGCCACCTCCTGGCTCCGGCGGCGGATCACGGTCACCTCGTCGCGCTGGTTGCCCGTCGGCCCGAGGTAGTTGAACGCCCAGGACAACTGGGCGTACCCGCCGACGAGATGGGTCGGCTTGAGGAGCAGCCGGGTGAGGGAGTTGTGGGTGCCGCCGCGCATCCCGGTGGCCTCGGCGAGGGGCACGTTCACCGTGCGGTCCTGGGCGTGGTGCATGTAGACCGTGCCGGGCGGCATGCGGTGCGAGACGATGGCGCGGGCCACGACCACGCCGTTGCGGTTGACGGCCTCCACCCAGTCGTCGTCGGCCACGCCGATCGCGTCGGCGTCCTGCGGGGACATCCAGATGTTCTGGCCGCCCCGGGACAGCGACAGCATGAACAGGTTGTCGTGGTACTCGGAGTGGATGGACCACTTGTTGTGCGGGGTGAGGTAGCGGACCGTCACCTCCCGCGTGCCGTCGGGACCCAGACGCGGCTCGCCGAAGAGCTTGTTCATGTCCAGCGGCGGCCGGTAGACCGGCAGCGCCTCGCCCAGCTCGTGCACCCAGTCGTGGTCGAGGAAGAAGTGCTGGCGGCCGGTGAGGGTGTGCCAGGGCTTGAGGTGCTCGGTGTTGAGCGTGTACGCCGTGTAGCGGCGCCCGCCCGCCTCGCTGCCCGACCACTCCGGCGAGGTGATCACGGGCACCGGCGCGGACTGGGTGTCCGCGTAGGTGATCCGCTTGCCCTCGTGCTCGGCGGCCAGGTGGGCCATCTCCCGCCCGGTCCTCGCCTCCAGCGTGCGGAAGCCCTGCACGGCCAGCCGGCCGTTGGTGGTGCCGGACAGGGCGAGGATGGTGTTCGCCATCTTCACCGCCGTGTCCAGCGAGGGGCGCCCGGCGGCCGGTCCGCCGCGCACGGTCCCGTTGGTGCCCCGCAGCCGCTCGACCTCCTCGTCCGGCCGCAGGGTGATGCCCTTGGCGGGCAGGCCCTTGCCCTCCACCAGCGGCCCCAGCGCCGCGAACTTCGCGCCGATCGCCGTGTAGTCGCGCTCCACCACCGTGAGGTTGGGCAGGGTCCTGCCCGGCACCGGGTCGCACTCCCCGCGCTTCCAGTCCCGCACCACGCCGCCGGGCTGGGCCGTCTCGCCCGGTGTGTCGTGCTGGAGCGGGGCGGCCACCAGGTCCTTGCGGACGCCGAGGTGCCCGGCGGCGAGCTCGCTCAGCTTCTCCGCCAGCGCCTTGAAGGTGTCGAAGTCGGTGCGCGCCTGCCACGGCGGATCGACGGCCGGGGTGAAGGCGTGCACGTAGGGGTGCATGTCCGTGCTGGACAGGTCGTGCTTCTCGTACCAGGTCGCGGCGGGCAGCACCACGTCCGACAGCAGCGTGGAGGAGGTGTGCCGGAAGTCCAGCGACAGCAGCAGGTCGAGCTTGCCCTCGGGCGCCGCCTCCCGCCAGACCACGTCCCGGGGCCGCTCGCCGGGCGCCGCCTCCTCGGCGCGCAGCGAGGAGTGGGTGCCCAGCAGGTGCTTGGTGAAGTACTCGGCGCCCTTGGCCGACGAGCCCAGCAGATTGGCCCGCCACAGGGTCAGGACACGGGGCCAGTTCTCCGGCGCGTCCGGGTCCTCGCAGGCGAACCTCAGCGTCCCGGCGCGCAGCTCGGCCACCGCCCGCGCCACCGGGTCGCCGAACGCCTCACCCAGCTCCAGCGGGTTGCGGTCGAAGGTCGGGTACGACGGCATCCACCCGCAGCGCGCCGACAGGGCCAGGCAGTCCGCGCCCGCCATGCCCGCCAGCCGCCCCTCGCCCAGCGGCGAGGCCAGCACGTCGGCGCGGAACCGGTCGTAGCGCCACTGGTCGGTGTTCAGGTACCAGTACGCGGTGCCGATCATCTGCCGCGGGGGGCGCGACCAGTCCGACGCGGCGGCCAGCGAGGCCCAGCCGGTCGACGGGCGGCACTTCTCCTGGCCCACGTAGTGTGCCCAGCCGCCGCCGTTGCGGCCCTGGCAGCCGGTGAGCTGGAGCAGGGCGAGGAAGGCGCGGTAGATCGTCTCCGAGTGGAACCAGTGGTTCGCCCCCGCCCCCATGATGATCATGCAGCGGCCCTTCGACCGCTCGGCGGTCCGCGCGAACTCCCGGGCGATGCGCACACAGGCCGCCGCCGGGACGGAGGTGTGCGTCTCCTGCCAGGCGGGGGTGCCGGGCGCGTCGGCGTCCTCGTAGGAGCCGGGCCAGTCGCCCGGCAGGCCGGGGCGGCCCACCCCGTACTGGGCCAGCAGCAGGTCGAACACGGTCGTCACCAGCGGCCCGTCCGGGCCGCCCAGCCGGGTCGCCGGCACCCCCCGCCGCACCACGTCCCCACGCCCCTGCCCGTGCGGGCCGCCCTCGGTGTCGAAGCGGGGCAGCAGCACCTCCACGGCCGCGGCGGCCTCGTGGCCGTGCAGGCTCAGCCGGGGCCGGGCGTCCCCCAGGTCCAGATTCCACCGGCCCCGGTCCTCCTCGTTCCAGCGGAAGCCCAGCGAGCCGTTGGGCACCACCGCCCGGCCGGTCGCCTCGTCCAGCACCACCGTCTTCCAGCACGCGTCCTCGCCCTCCTGCCCCAGGTCGGCCGCGCGCAGGAACTTCGCCGGGACCCGCGCCCCCTCCCGCTCCTCCAGCGTCACCAGGAACGGCAGGTCGGTGAAACGCCGCACGTAGTCGGTGAAGAACGGGGTCTCCCGGTCGACGAAGAACTCCTTGAGGATCACATGCCCCATGCCGATCGCGAGCGCCCCGTCCGTGCCCGGGTGCGGGTGCAGCCACTGGTCGGCGAACTTGGCGTTGTCGGCGTAGTCGGGCGCCACCACCACGACCTTCTGGCCCCGGTAGCGGGCCTCCGCCATCCAGTGCGCGTCCGGGGTGCGGGTCACCGGGACGTTCGACCCCCACATGATCAGATAGGCCGCGTCCCACCAGTCGCCCGACTCCGGGACGTCGGTCTGGTCGCCGAACACCTGCGGCGAGGCCACCGGCAGATCGGCGTACCAGTCGTAGAACGACAGCATCGGGGCGCCGATCAGCGAGTGGAAGCGGGCGCCCGCCGCGTGCGACACCATCGACATAGCGGGGATCGGCGAGAACCCGGCGATGCGGTCGGGGCCGTAGGTCTTGATCGTGTGGACGTGGGCCGCCGCGACCAGCTCCACCGCCTCGTCCCAGCTCGCCCGCACCAGCCCGCCCTTGCCGCGCGCCCGCTGGTAACGGCGCCGCCGCTCCGGATCGCCCTGGATGTCCGCCCAGGCCAGCACCGGATCGGTGAGGCGGGCCTTCGCCTCCCGGTACATCCGCAGCAGCTCGCCCCGCACGTACGGGTAGCGCACCCGGGTGGGCGAGTAGGTGTACCAGGAGAACGCGGCGCCCCGGGGGCAGCCGCGCGGCTCGTACTCGGGACGGTCCGGGCCGACCGACGGGTAGTCCGTCGCCTGCGCCTCCCAGGTGATGATGCCGTCCTTGACGTACACCTGCCAGCGGCACGAACCGGTGCAGTTCACCCCGTGCGTGGAGGTCACGACCTTGTCGTGGCTCCACCGGTCCCGGTAGAAGGCGTCCGACTCGCGGCCCCCGGTCAGGCCGATGCTGTGCAGGTCGGCAGAGGGCGTGCCGGGTCTGAGGAAGCGCCCGGCGCGCAGCAGCGCCGCGCCCGGCTCGGTGGGCGGTGTCCGCGTCTCCGTCACGTGCGCTGCTCCCTCGCTGCCCTGGGCACCCTGGATCTCCGAACCTAGGGGCGGACGCGGGAGCGCACCCGTTCGCGGGGCCCGTATGGGGCACCTGGCGCCCGCGCGGCACCCGGGGCCGGACCGTCCCCGGGAGACCCCGGGCCACGCCCGGTCCGGCGGCCGCACGGGGCCGGCGCGCCCGCATTACCCCGCGGGTAATCGACCCGGACGCGGCCCGGCGGCATCGTGGAGGCATCGGGTCCCGGTCCGGCGCACACCGGCCGGGCACCCGGGTTCCGCCGCCTTACCCGACCCTACGGAGGGTGATTCGCCATGTCCGTGACCCAGCTTGCCGCGCTCGCCCGGAGTGCCGAGCCGCAGTCGATGCTGCGCCGGTTCCTGGCCCTGGACGCCGTGGTGACCGGTGCCAACGCGATCGCCTACCTCGCCCTGTCCGGCCCGCTCGGCCGGCTGCTCGGGGTCGGTTCCGGGCTGCTGCTGGAACTGGGCGCCTTCCTCCTGCTGTTCGCCGGCGCCGTGGGGTGGCTCGCCTCCCGGGCGCGTCCGGGGAGGGTACCCGTGCAGGCGGTGGTGGAGGTCAACTGCGCCTGGGCGGTGCTGAGCTTCGTCGCCCTCGTCGTCTGGCTCACCCCCACCATGGCCGGCGCGGTCTGGGGAGCGCTCCAGGCGGTCACCGTCGGCGGCTTCGCACTGCTCCAGTACGCGGCCCTGAAAGCGCGTCAGGAGACCAGGGCCTGAAGGTACTTCACCGTCGCCGGGTCGGCCGGGAGCAGCGTCTCGATGGCCAGCTCGGCGACGGTCACGTCCATCGGCGTGTTGAACGTCGAGATCGAGGAGATGAAGGACAGCGTCCGCCCCGCGTGCTCGACCTGCAACGGCAGCGCGAAGTACGGCACCGGCTCGGCCGGCTCCTCGCCGGGCGCCGCGTCCGGCACCGGATACGCCGCCACCTCCTCGTACAGCGCCCGCAGCGGCTCGGACCGGTGCAGGGCGATCTGCCGTTCCATCTGCGCCAGCAGATGGCCGCGCCACTCGCGCAGATTGCGGATGCGCGGCGCCAGGCCCCGGGGGTGCAGGGTCAGCCTCATCACGTTCACCGGCGGCCGGAGCAGCTCCGCCGGCAGGCCCTCCAGCAGCATCATGATGCCCCGGTTGGCGGCCAGCACGTCGTACACGGCGTCGACCACCAGCGCCGGATAGGGCTCGTAACCGGTGATCAGGCGCTCCATACCGGTGCGCAGCGCGTCCAGCGCCGGATCGTCCAGCGGGGTCTCCGGATAGCGCGGGGCGTAGCCCGCCGCCAGCAGCAGCGCGTTGCGCTCCCGCACCGGCACGTCCAGGTGCTCGGCCAGCCGCAGCACCATCTCCTCACTCGGCCGGGAACGCCCCGTCTCGATGAAGCTGATGTGCCGGGCGGAGGAGTCGGCCCGCAGCGCCAGCTCGAGCTGACTGATCCGCCGCCGCTCCCGCCAGGCCCGCAGCAGAGGGCCGGCTCCCTTGCCGGCGGGGGCGGCCTGAGGTGCGGCGGTACCGGTCGTGACAATGGTCATACTGACGACCGTAGTCGAGGAGTTGTGCATGAACGAGCCGTGGCAGCAGTCCCTCCGGGCGCAGGCGGTCCACCGGGCGAGAGTGCGCGGCTGCCTGCTGGGCGGGGCGCTCGGCGACGCCCTCGGCTACCCGGTGGAATTCTCCTCCCTGGACCGCATCCGCGCCGCCCGCGGGCCGCGCGGCGTGACCGGCCCGGTCGCCGGCGCGCCCGGCCGGATCAGCGACGACACCCAGATGACTCTCTTCACCGCGGAGGCCCTGCGGCAGGCCCACTCCCGCGAACGGCTCAAGGGCATCGGCGGCGGCGCGCCCCGCCTGGTCCGCTGGGCCTACGAGCGCTGGCTGGAGACCCAGCGCAAGCCCGCCCCCGATCCCGAGTTCGCCCGCACCCACCCGGGGCCCGCCGGCGGCCTGGTCACCGAGGCGTGGCTGTACTCCCGCCGCGCCCCGGGCAACGCCTGCCTGTCCGGCCTGGCCACCGACTTCGTCCCCGACCCGGCGGCCCCGCTCGGCCCGCCCGGACCGGTCAACCCCGACTCCAAGGGGTGCGGGGCGGTCATGCGCTCGGCGCCCTTCGGCCTGACCGGCGCCCCCGCCGACCGGGCCTTCGGACTGGCCGCCCGCTGCGCCCAGACCACCCACGGCCACCCCACCGGGTACTACGCGGCCGGCGCCTTCGCCGCGCTCGTGGCGTACGTCGTCGAGGGGGACTCCGTCGAGGGCGCCGTCCTGCGCGCCCTGCGCCTGCTCGCCGCCCACCCCGGGCACGAGGAGACCTCCGCCGCGCTGGGGCGGGCGCTGGACCTGGCCGCCGAGGGCGACCCGAGCGCCGAGAAGGTGGAGCGGCTCGGGGCCGGGTGGGTCGCCGAGGAGGCCCTGGCCATCGGCGTGTACGCCGCCCTGGCCGCGCCCCGGGTGGAGGACGCGCTGCTGCTGGCCGTCAACCACTCCGGCGACAGCGACTCCACCGGCTCCGTCTGCGGCAACATCCTCGGCGCCCGGTACGGCGACGTCGGGCTGCCGCACGACTGGGTGGAGCGGGTGGAGGGCCGCGACCGGATCGCGGCCCTGGCCGACGACCTCGCGGCGGAGTGCGCCCGCCGCTGAACCCGCCCGCCGGCCGGCCGGGGTCCTGGCCGCCCCGGTCCGCCGGCCAGGGTCCCGGGCCGGTTCCTGTGGCAGGCTGGACGGGTACGCGACCCCCGCCGGAAGGAGCGGCCCATGCCCGTCGAACCGCTGTCGCAGCAGGAGATCGAGGAACGGCTCACCGACCTGCCCGGCTGGTCGCTCGACGGGGACCGCCTCAGCCGCACCTACCGGCTCGCCTCCCACGCCGCGGCCACGGCGATGGTGGTCCACATCGCCCAGGTCCAGGACGAACTGGACCACCACTCCGACCTGACCCTGGGCTACAACACCGTGTCGGTGCGCGTGCACACCCACAGCGCCGGCGGGGCCGTCACCGAGAAGGACGTCGAACTCGCCCACCGCGTGGAGGACTTGGCCCCGGGGCACGGGGCACACTGAGGCGCGTGCTGGACTACGACAAGGAAGCGGAACGGTACGACGCCTCACGCGGCGGCGAGCCCCGGGCGGCCGCCGCCGCACAGGCTGTCCTGGACCTCGTGCCGCGGGGGGCGCGCAGCCTTCTCGACCTCGCCTGCGGCACCGGCATCGTCACCCGGCGGCTGGCCGCGGCGCGCGACGGCATGCGGGTGACCGGCGCCGACCTGGCGCCCGCGATGGTCCGCCGCGCCGCCGCCCGGCTGCCCGGCGCCGTCGTCCGGGCCGACAGCCGCCGGCTGCCGTTCGCGGACGGGACGTTCGACGCCGTCAGCAGCGTGTGGCTGCTGCACCTGATCGACAGCGCCGACGACGCGCGGGCGATCGTCGGCGAGTGCGCCCGCGTGCTGCGGCCCGGCGGGGTCTACGTCACCACGGTCGACAAGGGCGCCGCCCACAACGTCGGCAGCGACATCGACGCCGTCCTCGCCGCCCGCCCGCCCAGCACCGCCCGGGACGCCGCGGCCGCCGTCGAGGAGCACGCCCGCGCCCATGGCCTCGTCCCCGCGGGCCGGGGCCGCTTCACCGGCGCCGGTCAGGGCCGCAGCCCCCGCCGCACCATCGCCGACCTGCGGCGCGGCTGGTTCGTCACCCTGCCGCCGGGCAGCCCGCTCGCGGAGGAGTTCGCCGCCCGGCTCGCCGCCCTCCCCGACCAGGACC
>NZ_WYCT01000599.1 GCF_011008945.1 Streptomyces harenosi | reverse complement strand
CACTTCTAGCTTCGTCGGCAGCGTCAGAGGTGTATAAGAGACAGGGCCCGGCCCCGAGCGGGGCAGCGGCGCGTACGCCCCCGACGTCGTCGTCGCCCGCTACAACGAGCCGCTTCCCCCGCCCGAGCGGGCCCTGTCCTTCGCCTTCGACACCGACTCGCTCTCCCAGGCCCGCCATGTGGCCACCGGCGAGGGCGGGCGGCTGGGCCTGGCCGGCGTCCGGCTGGACGACCTGGCCCTGGTCTCGGCCGAGCTGGTCACCAACAGCGTGGTGCACGGCGGGGGCGGGGGCACGCTGCGGGTGTGGGAGGAGGACGGGTACGTGGTCTGCGAGGTCCGCGACCGCGGGCGGCTCGCCGACCCGCTGGCCGGGCGCCGGCCCGCCGCCCGCGACCAGCGCGGCGGGCGCGGGCTGCTCCTGGTCAACCTGGTCTCGGACCTGGTCCGGGTGCACACCGGCCCGGACGGCACGACCGTACGGTGCTGGTTCGCGCGGTGAGCGGGCGGCGGACGCCGCTCGTGGCGGGGGTGCCGCACCGGGGCGCCGGCGCCCGGCGGCAGGGGCCCGGCGCCCGGCGGTGAGCAGCCGCCCGGCGGCCGGGTCCGCGCTCAGCCGGCCAGCGGGTCCAGCGTCAGCGGTTCGATCTTCCCCTCGAGCATGGTGCCCAGCCCCTGGACGGCGCAGATGTCGGGCCGCTCGGCGATGTGCACGGGCATCCCCGTGGCCTGCCGCAGCATCTGGTCGAAGCCGGGGAGCAGGGCGCTGCCGCCGACCATCATGATCCCCCGGTCGGCGAGGTCGGCGACCAGGTCCGGCGGGCAGTCCCGCAGCACCTTGCCGATGCCGTCCAGCACGGTCGTCAGCGGCGTCTGGATGGCGTCCCGCACGGCCGCCGTGTCCACCTGCACGCTGCGCGCCAGCCCGGTGGCCACGTCCCGCCCGTGGATCTCGGTGGAGGCCGGGCCGTTGGAGGTGAGCCCGTTGCCGGACAGGGCCAGTTGCAGCGGCCGTACCGACTGGCTCGGCAGCATCAGCTCGTGCGCGTGGCGCAGGTGCTGCACGATCGCGTAGTCGACGGCCTCGCCGCCGACCGGGATGCGCTCGGCGGTCACGATGGAGCCCAGGGAGAGCACGGCCACCTGCGTGGCGTGCGCACCGCACACCATGATCATGGTGGCCTCGGGGCGCTCCACGGGCAGTCCGCAGCCCACGGCCGCGGCGATGAGGATGTCCACCAGTTCCACCCGGCGGGCGCCGAGCCCGACGAGGGTCTCGACCGCGGCGCGCCGGGCCAGGGGATCGGCGTCGTGCGGGGTGCAGGCGGCGGCGCGCAGCCGGGGCTTGCGGCGCAGGGAGCGGCGGATCCGGTCACCGAGCAGATGGCGCAGCATGCGCTGGGCCATCTCGATGTCGACCACCGTGCCGCCGGAGACGGGCCGTACGACCCGGATGAAGTCGGGGGTGCGGCCCGTCATCTTCTCCGCCAGTTCGCCGACCGCGATCAGCGCGCCGGTACGGGTGTTGACCGCGGCGGCCGACGGCTGGTCGACGACGAGACCGACGCCCTTCACGTACACCCGTGTCCTCGCCGCGCCCAGGTCGACGGCGAAGTGGCAGCGGCGCAGCTGCTCCAGACTGGCGGTCATGGCAGATCCTCCCGAGAGCACAGACCGTGCGGGCCCGCCCGGTGGACGGCCCTCCCTGGCATCGTGCGGCGGCGGGCGGGCGGGTGCCCCCTGGAGGGG
>NZ_WYCT01000598.1 GCF_011008945.1 Streptomyces harenosi | reverse complement strand
ATCGAGAATACCACGATCAAGGAACTCGCCAAGAGCGGCGCCAAGCACCGCCACCTGGAGATCGGCCTGGTCGTCCTGCGCACCGCGATCTACCTGACCGCCGTCTTCACCGTCCTCTCCCCGCTCAGTCCGCCGCGCGCTCCGCGGTCAGATAGGCGATCACCATGTCGCCCAGCATGGTGCGGTAGTGCTCGCGCTGGGCGGGGTCGACCAGGTCGCGGCCGAACAGGGCGCCGAAGGTGTGCCGGTTGGCGACCCGGAAGAAGCAGAAGGAGCTGATCATCGCGTGCAGGTCCACGGCGTCGACATCGGCCGTGAACAGCCCCGACTCCCGGCCCGCCGCCAGGATCCGGCGGATCACCTCCAGTGCCGGGGAGCCGATCCGCCCGAGCTTCTCGGAGGCCGCGATGTGCTCCGCCTCGTGGATGTTCTCGATGCTCACCAGGCGGATGAAGTCGGGGTGGCGCTCATGGTGGTCGAAGGTCAGCTCGGCCAGCCGCCGGATCGCCGCCACGGGGTCGAGGTGGTCGACGTCGAGCTGCTGCTCGGCCTCGCGGATCACGCCGTACGCCCGCTCCAGTACGGCCGTGAAGAGCTGTTCCTTGCCGCCGAAGTAGTAGTAGATCATCCGCTTGGTGGTGCGGGTGCGGGCGGCGATCTCGTCGACGCGGGCGCCGTCGTAGCCGGCCCGGGCGAACTCCTGGGTGGCGACGTCGAGGATCTCGGCCTTGGTGCGGGCGGCGTCACGGATGCGCCCGCCGGGTCGTGCCGGTTCGTCGACGCGGGTCATCGGGTTCCTTCGGCTGCGGGTGGCGGTGGGGCTGCGGTGGTTCGCGGTGGGCGCGGTCGTGCCGGTGATTGTAGAAGGCCGCCGCGGGCACCGTGCCGGGAGCGGTGAGGTCTTCCCCTGGGCGGCCTCCGCCTGCTATGACTAACGTACTGGTTCGTACATTAGCTGCCCGTGGCGAGCGGACGCGGCGCCGGCCGGTCCCGGAAGTCCTGGCTGCCCCTGAAGTCCGGGCGGCCGGCGGACCCGGCGGCTGCGCCGTTCCTCTCGTCCGCGCCGGCTTCGCCGGCACGTCCCCCCCCCACTCAGCCCCGCTCAGGAGGTCCCGGTGCCCAAGGACTCGTATCTCGTCGGACTGATCGGTTCCGGCATCGGCCCCTCACTCAGCCCGGCCCTGCACGAGCGGGAGGCCGACCGCCAGGGCCTGCGCTATCTGTACCGGCTGATCGACCTCGACACCCTCGGTGTCCCGCCCGAGGCGGTGGGCGACCTGGTGCGCGCCGCCCGTGACCTCGGTTTCGACGGGCTCAACATCACCCACCCCTGCAAACAGCTGGTCCTGGACCACCTGGACGGCATCGCCCCGCAGGCCGAGGCGGTGGGCGCGGTCAACACCGTCGTCTTCGACGGCGGCCGGGCCATCGGCCACAACACCGACGTCACCGGCTTCGCCGCCTCCTTCGCCCGCGGGCTGCCCGACGCGCCGCTGGAGCGCGTGGTGCAGCTCGGCGCCGGGGGCGCGGGCGCGGCCGTCGCCCACGCCACGCTCACGCTCGGCGCCGGGCGGGTCACCGTCGTCGACGCCCTGCCGGAGCGGGCCGCCGCCCTGGCCGCCTCCCTGGAGCGGCACTTCGGCGAGGGCCGCGCCGCCTTCGCCGCCCCCGGCCGGCTGGCGGACCTGACCGCGGCGGCCGACGGCCTCGTGCACGCCACCCCCACCGGCATGGCCGCCCACCCCGGCC
>NZ_WYCT01000597.1 GCF_011008945.1 Streptomyces harenosi | reverse complement strand
GGCGCGGGGCGGGGCCGGGCGGTCCTGACCGGGCCTTCCGGCGGGCCTTGACCTCAAGCGAGGTCGAGCTTCTACGGTCGGTGCGGTCGGACAACGACCCGGAACCGGAATGCGGAGGGGATCCCATGCAGTACTCCCACAGCGACGCCGAACTGATCAAGCAGCCCATCGGCTACTGGAGCTGGGCGGCCTACAAGGCCGTGGTCACCCGCATCCGCACCGCCCTCGCCGGGATCGGCACCACCCAGCCGCAGTGGTGGGTGCTCGCACAGGTCGCGCGCGCCGAGACGCCCAAGACCCGCGAGGAGGTCTCCCGGCTCCTGCGGAACTACCTGGACACCGGCCCCGAGGCCATGGAGGCGGAGATCGACGCGACCGTCACCCAGGGCTGGGTCACCGAGGACGCCGAGGGGCGCCTGGGCCTCACCGCCGAGGGCAGGGCGTTCTACGACAAGGCCGCGGCCCTCCAGGACGAGCTGTGGGCGGAGCGGCACGCGGGCGTCTCCGACGAGGAGTACCTGACCACGCTCAAGGTGCTCCAGCGGTTCATCCACAACACGGGCGGGCGGGCCTGGCACCACTGAGGCGCCGGCCGCCCGTGGGGGCCGGGCGGCCGTGGGGAGCCGGGCGGCCGTGAGGGGCCGGGCGGCCGTGAAGGCCGGGCGGCCGTGGGGGGCGGGCGGCACCGGCGGGCCGGAGCGGGGCACGCCGTAAGACCGGGTTTCCCGAGCGCTTCCCCCGCGGCACGGGCGGCGCCCTCCTCACCACCGGGGAGGGCGCCGCCCGTGTCACCCCCGGAACGGTGACATACCTCCGTAACCGTCCATCCCGGACGGTCGTTGTGTCTAGGTTGGTGCCGCCATTCCGCTCATTCCCCCCGGAGGATGCCGTGCCGGACCCCATGCCCCCGCCCGCCGCCGGTGACGGAACCCGCGCCCGGATCGACACCACCAAGCCCCACTCGGCGCGGTTCTGGAACTACTTCGTCGGCGGCAAGGACCACTACGAGATCGACCGGGAGCTCGGGGACCGGATCAAGAGGATCTTCCCCGGCCTCGTGGACGTGGCGGTCAGCAGCCGGCTCTTCCTGGGCCGGGCGGTCCGTCACCTGGCCGCGGAGCAGGGCGTGCGGCAGTTCCTGGACATCGGCACCGGCCTGCCGACCGCCGACAACACGCACGAGGTGGCCCAGCGCGTCGCCCCGGACGCGCGGATCGTGTACGTCGACAACGACCCCATCGTGCTGGCCCACGCGCACGCCCTGCTGACCAGCTCGCCCGAGGGCCGCACCGCCTATCTCGACGCCGACCTGCACGATCCGGACACCGTCCTGGAGGACGCCGCGGACACGCTGGACCTGTCGCGGCCCGTGGCCCTGATAATCCTCAACACCCTCGGCCACGTCGCCGACTACGCGCAGGCGCGGGAGGTGGTGCGCCGGCTCATGGCGGGGCTGCCCTCGGGAAGCTTTCTCCTGCTCTGCGACGGCACCGCCACGAGCGACGGCATGGTGGCCGCCGCGGCGGCGTACAAGGCCAGCGGCGCGATCCCGTACCACGTCCGCGAGGTGTCGGAGATCGCCGGGTTCTTCGAGGGGCTGGACCTGCTGGAACCCGGTGTCGTGCGGGTGACCGAATGGCGCCCGGAGTACGGCGCCGCGGACCCGGCCGCCGGTGCCGTGGACGCCTACGGCGGGATCGGACGCAAGCCGTAGCCACCCCGGGCCCCTGCACTCCCCGTATTCCCCGTACTCC
>NZ_WYCT01000596.1 GCF_011008945.1 Streptomyces harenosi | reverse complement strand
GGCAGCGTCAGAGGTGTATAAGAGACGGGTATCCGGGCGGGGCGGCGGGGGACGCACGTCCGCACCCGCCGGGAGCGCGCGGACGCCGGCGGGCGGCGCCCGCGGCGAGGCCCCCGGCAGCCGGGCGCCCGGTGAGCGCGGGAGGCACCTCGGCGGTGCGGAGGCGGGGCGCCCGCGGCGCGGCCCGGCCGGTGAACCGGCGGCGCGCGCCCATGCCCGCGCCCTGCCGATCGTGCCGGTCCGCGCGCGGGGGCTCACCGTCGAGGGCGCGGACGGCCGCCGCTACCTGGACTGCCTGTCCGGCGGCGGAACCCTGGCCCTCGGCCACAACCACCCGGTCGTCCTGGAGGCGGTCCGCGGGGTCCTCGACTCCGGCGCCCCGCTCCAGGCGCTCGGTCTGCCGACGCCCGTCGAGGACGCCTTCGTCACCGAACTCCTGCGCACCCTGCCGCCCGGGCTCGCCGGGCGGGCGCGGGTGCGCCTGTGCGGGCCGGGCGCCTCGGAGGCGCTGACGGCGGCCACCGGGCTCGTGCGCGCCGCGACCGGGCGCACCGGCGTGGTCGCGTTCACCGCCGCCTGCCACGGCACGCCCGCCGCCGGTCCCCGCCCCTCCGGGGGAGCCGGTGACGCGCCGGTCACCCTCCTGCCGTGCCCGGAGGGCCGCCGCTGCGCCTTCGGCGGCGGTGAACCGGGGGCCGAGGGCGCGGCGCGATGGGCCGCGTCGGTCCTCGACGGCCGGGTTCCGGGCGTGCCACGGCCCGCCGGGGTGGTCCTGGAGGCCCTGCGGGGCGAGGACGCGGTGGCCCCCGTCCCCGACGGCTGGGCCCGGTGGGTACGGCGGATCACCGCCGACCGGTCCGTCCCGCTGATCGCCGACGAGAGCCACACCGGCGCCGGACGGACCGGCGCCTTCTGGGCCGTGGAGCACAGCGGAATCACCCCCGACGTGATGGTCCTCTCCCAGGCCGTCGGCGCAGGCCTGCCCCTGGCCGCCGTCGTCCACCGCGACGACCTCGGCGACCTTCCGTACGACCCCGGGCGCGGCACCTTCCGCGGCAACCAGCTCGCCCTGGCCGCGGGCGCCGCCACCCTCGCCCACATCCGCGAGAACGGGCTCGCCCGGCACGCGGCCGACCTGGGGGCGTG
This sequence comes from Streptomyces harenosi, assembly GCF_011008945.1. Taxonomy (GTDB): domain Bacteria; phylum Actinomycetota; class Actinomycetes; order Streptomycetales; family Streptomycetaceae; genus Streptomyces; species Streptomyces harenosi. Next base: position 620 of record NZ_WYCT01000596.1, on the reverse strand, counting down.
GATACTGACCCGGCTCCGCGAGCCGGCGGCGCGTTTCCCCTGGATCGGCGAGGTGCGCGGGCGCGGGCTGCTGATCGGGATCGAGCTGGTGGATCCGGACCCGGACGGGACGACCGGCACCGGCACCTCCCGGACGCCGCAGAGCGCGCCGCGCGGCTGCGCCCACGCCCGCCGCCCGGCCGCCGCACTCGCGGCCGCCCTCCAGCGGGAGTGCCTGCGGCGCGGACTGATCGTGGCCCTCGGCACCCGCCACCCGGGCGTCGTGCGGCTGCTCCCGCCGCTCACCATCACCGCGGAACAGGCGGGGGCGGTCCTGGACCGGCTGGCCGACGCGGTGGAGGCGGTGGACCGCCACCGCACCGGTCCCGCACCCGGACGTCCGCCGTGCCCCCGGAGCTGAGCCGCCCGGCGGGCCCGCTCCCGCCGGGAGGCCGCCGGACCGGTCCCACACCCGCCCCGCGCGCCGCGCGCGGCGGACCACGGCGGCGGCCTCCACCGCCGTACGCCCGGCCGGACGCTCCGCACGCCGCACCCCCGTACCGCCGAGCCGACCGCGGACGCGGGCCCGCACCACCGGCCGCCCCCGCGACCGCGGTCGGCTCGGCGGTACGGGGGTGCGG
>NZ_WYCT01000595.1 GCF_011008945.1 Streptomyces harenosi | reverse complement strand
CGCCCGCCCCGCGCCCGGCGCGCCCGAGTTCGTGCTGCCGCTGGTGGTCCGCATCGAGCGGGCGGCCCCGCCGCCGCGGACGGACGCGCTGGAGACCTCGGCCCGCGCGGTGCTGGTCATGCTCGCCGACGAGCGGTCGCTGGGCGAGGGCGAGTGGGCGCGGGCGATGCGGGACTGGCAGGACGCCCGCATCCGCAAGGTGGTACGGCGGGCGCGCGGCGCCGAGTGGCGGCGCGCCGAGGCGCTGCCCGGCATCACGGTGACCGGCAAGGCGGCCGAGGTACGGGTCTTCCCGCCCGTGCCGCTCGACGGCTGGCCGAAGGACCTGGCCCGCCTCCAGGTCTCCGGCACCGACCTCGACGACCCGGAGGCCCCCGTGGACGCCGACCCGTCCGCGCCGGTGCTCTGGCTGAACCCGGACCTGGAGATGTCGGCCGGCAAGGCGATGGCGCAGACCGGCCACGGCGCCCAGCTCGCGTGGTGGGCGCTGCCCGCCGGGGAGCGCGCCGCCTGGCGCGACGCGGGCTTCCCGCTCGCCGTGCGCACCGCTGACCCGGCCGACTGGCGGCGCCTGACCACCAGCGGCCTGCCGACGGTCCGCGACGCCGGTTTCACCGAGGTGGCCCCGGGCTCCTGCACGGTGGTCGCGGACCACCCGGCGCTGCGCTAGGGCGGCCCGCCGCCGCTCCCGGGGAACCGGTCAGCCCCAGGTGAGCGGATCGAGGTGGAGGTAGAAGCGCAGGCGGTCGGGGTCGACGGCGATGCCGTACCTCTCGGCGAAGGCCGCGTCCGCCGCCCGTGCCCACTCCTCGTCCGGCCATGTCCCGCGCGCGTTGGCCAGCAGCAGCGCCAGGTCGGCGTGCCGGTCGGCGAGCCCGAGGCGGCCGAGGTCGATGAAGCCCGACACGTCCAGGGTCCCCGGGTCGAGCACGATGTTGGGCAGGCACAGGTCCCCGTGGCACACGACCGTGTCGGCGGCCTCCTGCTCCCGCCGCCGGGGCACCTGCCCGGTGAGGCGGTCCAGCAGCTCCGCGGGCGGCAGGTGCTGCTGCTCCACGGGGAGGAACTCCGGATTCACGGCGCCCCGGGCCACGACGTCGCGCGCCAGGGCGAGCATCGCGTCCAGTTTTCGGCCGAACGGGCACTCCGCCACGGGCACCTCGTGCAGCCGGCGCACCGCGTCCGCGATGCTCCCCCAGGCCAGACGCAGCTCCCCGGCGGAGACCTGATCGGCGGGGACACCGGCGACGGCACTGGTCACCAGGCACGCACCCGCCTCACCGGAGTACCAGTCGAGCACCCGCGGCCCGGGCACGCCCCGGCCGTTCAGCCACTCGACCCGGTTCCGCTCGGCCTCCAGCCCGGCGACCTCCACCGCGGGCACGCACTTGGCGTACCGGGCGCCGTCCGCACTACGGAAGACGAAGGCCCCCGACTCCCCCGCGGTCACGGGCAGCCACTCACCGCTCCCCGCACCGAGCAACGCCGGGGACACGGTCCGGGGTCCGGGGTGATCGCTCATGACGGCAAGCTTAGAGCCGGTGGGGGGCGTCGCCGGCTCCGGTGACGCTGCCGTCCAGGCCGTCACGGGGAGCCACCGTCCCGCCCGAAACGCGCAAGACCTTGAAGAAGTCTTTCCCAGACGCGCACAGGTGCGGGGTTGACCGAATAGCCCGTTTTTGCTTGCCGAGTTGATCGTGGGTGCCTACTGTCTGATCGTTATTCGCTCGGCCACGTACGTGCGTTGGCCGGTTCAGGGTGAGGGGGGAGGT
>NZ_WYCT01000594.1 GCF_011008945.1 Streptomyces harenosi | reverse complement strand
ATGAGCCGTCGCCGCATGTGGATTGGTCGTCGGGTGCGGTGCGGTTGCTGACGGAGGAGGTGGGGTGGGAGCGGGGTGAGCGTCCGCGTCGTGCGGGGGTGTCGTCGTTCGGGGTGAGCGGGACCAATGCGCATGTGATTCTGGAGGAGGCGCCGCAGGAGGAGGTACGGCCGGAGGAGGCACCGTCGGAGGACGGGTGCGGGCCGGTGGTGGTGCCGTGGGTGGTGTCGGCTCGTTCGGAGTCGGCGTTGCGGGCTCAGGCGCGGCGGTTGCGGGTGTTCGCCGATGGGGCGGTGGCGGGTCCGGTGGAGGTCGGGCGTGCGCTGGTGGGGGAGCGGGCGTGGCTGGAGCACCGGGCCGTCGTGCTCGCCGAGGACCTCGACGGCTTCCGGCACGGCCTCGACGCCCTCGCCAACGGCCGCCCCGCCCCGGAAGTCGTCACCGGCGCCACGACCGCCGAAGGCCCGCTGGCGTTCCTCTTCGCGGGCCAGGGCACCCAGCGCCCGGCCATGGGCCGCGAACTCCACGCCCGCTTCCCCGCCTTCGCCGAGGCCTTCGACGAGGTCTGCGCGCACGTCGGCCCGGTCGGGGAAGCGGGCCGCGCCTTGCGCGACGTCGTGTTCGCGGACCCCGGCTCCCCCGACGGCGAGCTGATCGCGCGGACGGAATACGCCCAACCCGCCCTGTTCGCCGTCGAGGTCGCGCTGTACCGGCTGGTCGAGAGCTGGGGGGTGACACCCGACTACCTCCTGGGGCACTCCGTCGGCGAGCTCGCGGCCGCACACGTCGCCGGAATGCTCTCCCTCCCCGACGCGGCCGCCCTGGTGACGGCCCGGGGCCGGCTGATGCAGGCGCTGCCGGACACCGGCGCCATGGTCGCCGTCGAGGCGACGGAGGAGGAAGTCCGCCCGCTGCTGGGGGACGCCGAGGGGCGCGCGGACCTGGCCGCCGTCAACGGCCCGCGCGCGGTCGTCCTCGCCGGTGACGAGGACGCCGTGCTCGCCCTGGCCGCCCACTGGGCGGAACAGGGGCGCCGGACCCGGCGGCTGCGCACCAGCCACGCCTTCCACTCCCCGCACCTGGACGCCGTACTGGACGACTTCCGCCGCGTCGCCGAGCAGGTCGTCTTCGCCCCGCCGCGCATCCCCGTGGTCACCGACCTCACCGGCGCCCCCCTCTCCGCCGACACCATGGGCACCGCGGACTACTGGGTCCGGCACGCCCGCCACACCGTCCGCTTCGGCGACGGCCTCGCCTGGCTCCAGTCCCAGGGCGTCACCGCCTACCTCGAACTCGGCCCGGACGGCACGCTCTGCGCCCTCGGCCAGGACGCCCTCACCGAACCCGCCCCCCTGCTCCCCGCACTGCGGCCGGACCGGCCGGAGGAGATGTCCGTGCTCGCCGCCGTGGCCGGGCTGTCCGTGCGCGGGGTGCGGGTGGACTGGGCTGCCGTGCTGAGCGGCGGGCCGTCCGGGGCCGCGCGCCGGGTGGATCTGCCGACGTACGCCTTCGAGCGCGAGCGGTACTGGCTGGACGCGGGCGAGACACCGGCCGCGCCGGCCACCGCGGTGGACGGCCCGCTGTGGCAGGCGGTCGAGCGCGCGGACCTGCCGGCGGTCGCGGCCCTGCTGGAGGTCGACGAGGACGCGCCTTTGGCATCCGTGGTGCCCGCCCTGGGGCAGTGGCGTCGGGGTGCTCGGGAGCGTGCGGTGGTGGAGGGGTGGCGGTATCGGGAGGTGTGGCGTCCGGTGCCGCGGCCGGGTGGGGGTGCGGTGGCGGG
>NZ_WYCT01000593.1 GCF_011008945.1 Streptomyces harenosi | reverse complement strand
CCCCTCGACGCGCTCACTCCCGCCTCCACCGCCTCTGCCTCCGCCTCCACCGCCTCTGCCTCCGCCTCCACCACTTCCGCCTCCACCACCTCCGCCTTCGCCCCCTCCACCTCCGGGCGTCGTTGATCGGAAAGTGGTCCGAAACATTCGAGGACGACCGACCGCTGTCCCGCACCCACCGACGACAGGATTCCGCATCCTCGTTTGAACCGACAGGCCGCGGCAGCCGTGTACCAGGGGCGGAAGAACCGCAGGTGCGCCCGGCGTCAACCGCATGTTTCGAAATCATTGCCGAAACTGTTGACAGTTGATGAGGGCATATCAAAACTGTCGCCGTCGGCAGGGCCCCTGCGTTGTCGATCCGGGTCGCGTCACGCCGCCCCGGCCCCCATCGGCCTCACGAGGACGAGGAGGAAGCACGCACATGAACGCCGCACCCGCACACCCCGCGGGCCGCAGACCCGGCCGCTCGGGTCCGCACACCCGCTTCAGGTTGCCCATCAGCAGTGTCCGTACGACCGGACCGGCCGACCGGAACTGGCCCACCGTTTCCTGCAGCGCGAGCTGACTCCCCGACCCGAGGCTGGAGGACCACTCCCCCATGAGAACCCGACCGCAGCTCCCGATACGTTCCCTCCGCTCCCTGGTCACGGGGCTGGCCGTCGCGGCGACCGCCGCCGCGGGCACCCTCACCGCCAACGCCGCCCCGGCACAGGCCGCCGCCTGCAACGGGTACGTCGCGCTCACCTTCGACGACGGCCCCTCCGCCAGCACGCCGAACCTGCTCAACGCGCTGAAGCAGAACGGGCTGCGGGCGACGATGTTCAACCAGGGCAACAACGCCGCCGCCAACCCGGCCCTGGTCCGGGCCCAGGTGGACGCCGGCATGTGGGTGGGCAACCACAGCTACTCCCACCCGCACCTCACCCAGCAGAGCCAGGCGCAGATCGACTCGGAGATCTCCCGGACCCAGCAGGCCATCGCCAACGCGGGCGGCGGCACGCCGAAGCTGTTCCGTCCGCCGTACGGGGAGACCAACGCGACGGTGAAGGCGGTCGCGGCCAAGTACGGCCTCACCGAGATCATCTGGGACGTCGACTCGCAGGACTGGAACGGCGCGAGCACCGACGCGATCGTGCAGGCCGCCGGACGGCTCACCAACGGCCAGGTCATGCTGATGCACGAATGGTCCGCCAACACCCTCGCGGCGATCCCGCGGATCGCGCAGGGGCTGGCCGCGCGCGGTCTGTGCGCCGGGATGATCTCTCCGCAGACCGGCCGCGCCGTGGCGCCCGACGGCTCCGGCGGGGGCGGCGGTGGCGGGGGCGGCAGCACCTGCACGGCGACCCTCTCCGCGGGCCAGCGGTGGAGCGACCGCTACAACCTCAACGTCGCCGTCACCGGCTCCAGCAACTGGACCGTGACGATGAACGTCCCCTCCCCCGCCAAGGTCCTCTCCACCTGGAACGTCAGCGCCAGCTACCCCAGCGCCCAGGTCCTGACCGCCAAACCCAACGGCAGCGGCAACACCTGGGGCGTCACCATCCAGGCCAACGGCAACTGGAACTGGCCCACGGTCTCCTGCAGCGCGAGCTGACCGCCGCGCCCGCACCCGCGAGGAGACCTCGCTTCCACGGCGCGGCAGCCCCGTGCTGCCGCGCCTTCCGCCCGAAGCCCCCACCCTGTCGCTTATACACATCTCCGAGCCCACGAGACACTCGCTAAACTCGTATGCCGTCTTCTGCTTGAAAAAAAAAATGCAACAGTATTCGACATAAGTTTACAACGGTTTGCAAAGCGGTATTGATGGGTATCG
>NZ_WYCT01000592.1 GCF_011008945.1 Streptomyces harenosi | reverse complement strand
ACCCCACCCCCACCGCACTCACCCACCACCTCACCACCCTCCTCGATCCGCACGACAACGTCGGTCCGGTACTGGCGGAGCTCGAAAGGCTGGAATCCGCGCTCGCCGCACTGGACAGAGGCGACAGCGCCTGCGAGCGGGTCACTCTGCGGCTGCAATCGCTGATGCTCAGGTGGAACGGTGCCGAGCGGCCGACGGTCGAAGACACCGACGACTCCGGCAGGTTCGCGTCGGCGACCGCGGAGGAGCTTCTCGAATTCATCGACCGAGACCTCGGTCTTTCCTGAAACCAGAACGGCGACGCGATTTCCCCGTGCGCAACGGACTCCAAGGACGGAACCAGACGTGGCGAATGACGAGAAGGTGCTCGAATACCTCAAGCGAGTCACCGCGGATTTGGACCGGACTCGACGGCGCCTGTACGAAGTCGTCGAGCGGGAGCAGGAGCCGATCGCCATCGTGGGGATGGCTTGCCGTTTTCCGGGTGGGGCCGGGTCGCCCGCAGGTCTATGGGAGCTCGTCAGCTCCGGCTCGGACGCCATCGGGGAGTTCCCCACTGATCGCGGCTGGGATCTGGAACGTCTCCACGACCCCGACCCCGACCATCCGGGCACCACGTACACCCGTCACGGCGGATTCCTCAAGGGCGCAGGCGAGTTCGACGCGGAGTTCTTCGGCATCAGCCCCCGTGAGGCCCTGGCCATGGACCCCCAGCAGCGGCTCCTCCTCGAAACCGCCTGGGAAGCCGTCGAACACGCCGGCATCGTCCCCGAGTCGCTGCGCGGTACGTCCACCGGCGTCTTTGCCGGTATCAACCCGCAGGACTACACCATCAGTCAATACGGGCGGAAGTCGGAGGTCGAGGGCTATTTGCTGACCGGGGCGGCCGCCAGCATCGCCTCCGGCCGCATCTCGTACACCCTGGGCCTTGAAGGCCCCGCCGTCACGATCGACACCGCCTGCTCCTCCTCCCTGGTGGCGCTCCACCTTGCGTGCCAGGCGCTGCGCGCGGGCGAATGCACCCTGGCCCTTGCGGGCGGCGCCTCGGTCCTGTCCACACCGCTGATCTTCGTCGAGTTCGCTCGCCATCACGGCCTGTCCGTCGACGGCCGGTGCAAGGCGTTCTCCGCTGCGGCCGACGGGACCGGCTGGGGCGAGGGCGCCGGCCTGCTTCTCCTCGAACGGCTCTCCGACGCCAAGCGCAACGGTCGCCGCATCCTCGCGCTCGTACGTGGGAGCGCGGTCAACCAGGACGGCGCGTCGAACGGTCTGACGGCGCCGAACGGACCCTCCCAGTGCAGGGTCATCCGCCGAGCCTTGGCCAATGCCCATCTCGCCCCGGCCGACATCGACGCCGTGGAAGCCCACGGCACCGGCACCACCCTGGGTGACCCCATCGAGGCCCAGGCCCTGCAGGAAGCCTACGGCGCGGACCGACCCGACGGCCGGCCGCTGTGGGTCGGCACGCTCAAGTCGAACATCGGCCACTCGATGGCCGCGGCGGGTGTGGGCGGGGTCATCAAGATGGTGATGGCGTTGCGCAATGAGTCGTTGCCGCGGACGTTGCATGTGGATGAGCCGTCGCCGCAGGTGGACTGGTCGTCGGGGGCGGTGAGCCTGCTGACCGAGGCCCGCCCCTGGCCGCGGGACGGAGAGCGGCCGAGGCGGGCCGGGGTGTCGTCGTTCGGGGTGAGCGGCACCAACGCCCACGTGATCCTGGAGGAGGCGCCCGCGCCGGCGGAAGCTGAGGCGGTTGAGGTCGAGCCGGTGCCGGAGGCGGGGGACGGTGGGCAGGATCCCGTGCCGGAGGCGGGGGACGGG
>NZ_WYCT01000591.1 GCF_011008945.1 Streptomyces harenosi | reverse complement strand
CGACCCGGCCGAACTGCCCGTACGGATAGTCGAGTTCGGAAGCGACCGGTTGCCGTCCTACATGGTCCCTTCGGCGGTCGTGGTCCTGGACGCGCTGCCGCTGAATGCCAACGGCAAGCTGGACCGCGAGGCCCTGCCCGCCCCGGAGTACGCCGCCGGCAGGGGCCGTGGGCCCGCCAACGCCCGCGAGGAGGTCCTGTGCGCGGCCTTTGCCGAGGTCCTCGGCGTCGACGGGGTCGGCGTGGACGACGACTTCTTCCGGCTCGGCGGCCACTCCCTCCTCGCGATCCGCCTGGTCGCCCTGCTCCGTTCGCGCGGTGTCTCGGTCTCGATCAGGGCACTGTTCGACGCCCCGACCCCGGCCCGGCTCGCCGCCTCGGCGGGCTCCGAGCAGGTGGCCGTCCCGGCGAACCTGATCCCGGCCGGCGCGACCGCGATCACCCCGGAGATGCTGCCGCTCGTCGACCTCACGGCCGCCGAGATCGCGGCCGTCGTCGCCACCGTGGACGGCGGCGCCAGGAACGTGGCCGACGTCTACCCGTTGGCCCCGCTCCAGGAGGGCCTGCTCTTCCACCACCTCCTCGCGGAGGGCGGCGAGGACACCTACGTCATGCCGACGGTGGTCGAGTTCGATTCGCGCGAGCGGTTCGACGCCTTCACGAAGGCGCTCCAGCGTGTCGTGGACCGCCATGACATCTACCGCACGTCGATCGTGTGGGAGGGCCTGCGCGAGCCGGTCCAGGTGGTGCGGCGGCAGGCGACCCTGCCCGTCGAATCCGTCACCCTGGACGCCGAGGGCGGCAATCCGGTGAAGCAACTGCTCGCGGCCGGCGGCGGGTCGATGGACCTGGGCCGGGCCCCGCTGATCCGGGTCCACGCGGGCCGCCTCCCCGGCGGGGACCCGTGGCTGGCGCTGGTGCGGATCCACCACATGGTGCAGGACCACACCGCCCTGGAGGTCATGCTGGCCGAGGTCAACGCGTTCCTCACCGGACGCGACGGCGCCCTCGCGGAGCCGCTGCCCTTCCGCGACTTCGTCGCACAGGCCCGCGCCGGAGTGACCACGGGCGAGCACGAGCGGTACTTCGCCGAACTGCTCGGCGACGTCACCGAGCCGACGGCCCCCTTCGGCCTGGTGGACGTCCGCGGCGACGGCACCGGCACCACGCGCGCCCGGGTCGTCTTCGGCGACGAGCTGCACGCGCGTCTGCTCGACGTCTCACGCCAACTGGGCGCGAGCCCAGCGACGTTGCTGCACCTGGCCTGGGCACGGGTCCTGGCGGCGGTCAGCGGCCGCGAGGACGTGGTCTTCGGCACGGTCCTGTTCGGCCGCATGAACGCCGGTACGGGTTCCGACCGGGTGCCGGGTCCCTTCCTGAACACGCTCCCGGTCCGCGTGCGCACTGGCGAACTCGGCGTCCTCACCGCGGTGTCCGCGATGCGCGGCCAGCTGGCGGAGCTGCTCGAGCACGAGCACGCGCCGCTCACGCTGGCGCAGCAGGCCAGTGGGGTGACGGGTGACGCGCCCCTGTTCACCGCGCTGTTCAACTACCGCCACAACAGCGGCGGCGGTGCGACCGAGGCGCCCCAGGTCCGCGACGAGCGGCTGGACGGGATCAGGAGGGTCTTCTTCGAGGAGCGCACCAATTACCCGCTGATGGTCTCGGTCGACGACAACGGCGACCGGATCTCGCTGGCCGTCCACGCGGTGGCGCCGATCGACCCGGAGACCGTGGGTGTCTTCCTGCGCACCGCCGCGCGGAACCTGGTCGCCGCCCTTGAATCCGCCCTGGTGGGCGGCCAGGACGTGCCGCTGAGCACGGTCGAGGT
>NZ_WYCT01000590.1 GCF_011008945.1 Streptomyces harenosi | reverse complement strand
GGAGGCGGGCGGTGGGGTCGGGGGTGCGGATCGCCTCCCGTACGGAAGGGGAGTCGGCGATCGAGCGCGCCACCGCCGTGGCCTGCCGCCCGGCCGCGTCCTCGGCCTGCGCCCGGTCGCTGACGTAGGAGAACAGCGCGTACCCGGCGACGACCACGGCGATCAGCACGGCCTGCATGGCGAAGAGCTGGCCGGCCAGGCTGCGGGGTCGGGGGACGCTCAGGCGCATGCCGTCAGTCTGCCTCTTGGCTGATCGGTGAACTAAATGAACGCAAGGGTGACCGCGCTCACAGGGCGGGAGATAGTCACGGCGATCCCCGGTCCCGGGCCCGCAGAGGCCCGGGAGCCGCCAGGGTTCTCCCGGACGTGAGCCGCACGCCGGTGACACCGACGACGTCGCCAAGGAGGGCCGCCGTGAGCAGCGCAGCCGATACGGCACCTGCCGCACCGAAGACCAAGCGGGACCGCACGCACTATCTGTACATCGCGGTGATCGTCGCGGTGGCCCTCGGTATCGCCGTGGGGCTCGCGGCGCCGGACTTCGCCGTCGAGCTCAAGCCGATCGGCACCGGGTTCGTGAACCTGATCAAGATGATGATCTCGCCGATCATCTTCTGCACGATCGTGCTGGGCATCGGATCGGTGCGCAAGGCCGCCAAGGTCGGTGCCGTCGGCGGCATCGCCCTGGTCTACTTCCTGGTGATGTCGCTGGTGGCGCTCGCCATCGGCCTGGTCGTCGGCAACATCCTGGAGCCCGGCACGGGCCTGGCGATCACCGACGCCGTCAAGGAGACCGGGCACGCGCAGGTCGACGCGGAGGCCAAGGACACCACCGAGTTCCTGCTCGGCATCATCCCGGCCACGATCGTCTCCGCCTTCACCGAGGGCGAGGTGCTCCAGACCCTGCTGGTCGCCCTGCTGTGCGGCTTCGCGCTCCAGGCCATGGGCGCGGCCGGGCAGCCCGTCCTGCGCGGCATCGAGCACATCCAGCGGCTGGTCTTCCGCGTCCTGGCGATGGTGATGTGGGCCGCCCCGGTCGGCGCGTTCGGCGCCATGGCCGCCGTCACCGGCTCCGCCGGGCTCGACGCGCTCAAGAGCCTGGCCGTGCTGATGCTCGGCTTCTACGTCACCTGCGTGCTCTTCGTCTTCCTGGTGCTCGGCGCGCTGCTGCGGGTCGTCTCCGGCGTGAACGTCTTCGCGCTCTTCAAGTACCTGGGCCGCGAGTTCCTGCTGATCCTGTCCACGTCCTCCTCGGAGTCGGCGCTGCCGCGGCTGATCGCCAAGATGGAGCACCTGGGCGTGAGCAAGCCGGTGGTCGGCATCACCGTCCCGACCGGCTACTCCTTCAACCTCGACGGCACCATGATCTACATGACCATGGCCTCACTGTTCATCGCCGACGCCATGGGCACCCCGATGTCGGTCGGGGAGCAGATCCCGCTGCTGCTGTTCCTGCTGGTCGCCTCCAAGGGCGCGGCGGGTGTCACCGGCGCGGGCCTGGCGACCCTGGCCGGCGGGCTGCAGTCGCACAAGCCCGCCCTGGTGGACGGCATCGGCCTGATCGTCGGCATCGACCGCTTCATGAGCGAGGCCCGCGCCCTGACCAACTTCGCGGGCAACGCCGTCGCCACCGTCCTGGTCGGCACCTGGACCAAGGAGATCGACAAGGAGCGCGTCGCGGAGGTCCTCGCCGGGCGCGTCCCCTTCGACGAGAAGACCCTCCTGGACGACGGCCACGGGGAGACCCGCGCCGAGGCGTCCGAGCCGGACGGCGAGAAGGAGCTGGCCAAGGCCTGAGGCTTCCCCCCACCCGGAGCGGTCCCCCGCCGCC
>NZ_WYCT01000058.1 GCF_011008945.1 Streptomyces harenosi | reverse complement strand
GTCCGTGGCCGGTGTCGTCGGCTCGCCGGGGCAGGCGAACTACTCGGCCGCCAACCACTTCCTCGACGCGCTCGCCCAGCACCGCAGGGCCCACGGGCTGCCGGCCCACTCCCTGGCCTGGGCGGCGTGGGCGCAACGGCACGGCATGGCGTCCCGGCTGTCCGACGTGGACTGGAACCGGGCGACCCAGTCGGGTCTGCGGCCCATCCAACCGGCGGAGGGGCCCGGGTTGTTCGACGCGGCGCTCGCCTGCGGGCATCCGACGACGGTGCCGATGCATCTCGATGTCGCGCTGATCGAGCGGCAGCCCGGTCCGGTCCTGCCCGTGCTGCGGGGGCTGGTCCGCAGGCCGGCCAGGCGTGTGGTCGCCGCGGCGGCCGAGCACACCGGTCTCCTCTCGGAGCGCCTCGCCCCGCTCGACGAGTCCGGCCGGCGGGAGCTGCTGCTGGATCTGGTGCGCACCGCCGCGGCCGCGGTGCTCGGCCACACCGGAACCGACGGCATCGCCGCCACCACCGCCTTCTCGGCCCTCGGGTTCGACTCGCTGACGGCGGTCGAGCTGCGCAACCGGCTGGAGACCGAGACCGGTCTCCGCCTGCCGCCGACGCTGCTGTTCGACCACGACAGCCCCGCGGCGCTGATCGAGTACCTGGGGACGGAGCTCGCCAGCCGCGCCGAGCCCCCGGCAGCGGCGGCGGTGGACTTCGCGGCCGAGGTCCGGCTGGCCGAGGACGTGGTCCCGGCGCGGGACGTCACCACCGTGGTCTCCGACCCCGGTCAGGTCTTCCTCACGGGGGCGACCGGATTCGTCGGCGCCTTCCTCCTCAGGGACCTGATGCGCTCGACCCGGGCCACCGTGCACTGCCTGGTCCGCGGCGCTGACGAGACGGCCGCGCTCGACCGGCTGCGGGCCAATCTGACCTGGTACGGCATCTGGGACGAGATCGACGGCGAGCGGCTGTCGGTCCTCACCGGCGACCTCGCCGAACCGCGTTTCGGCCTCGGCGCCGCGCGGTTCGACCACCTGGCCCGGGAGGTCGACGCGGTCTACCACGCCGGCGCGACGGTCAACTGGCTGCACCCGTACACGTCCCTGAAGGCGGCCAACGTCACCGGCACCGAGGAGGCGCTGCGGCTGGCCGCGCTGCACCGGACGGTCCCGCTGCACTACGTGTCGAGCACCGGCGTCTTCGCCAAGCCGGCCCCCGGCGGCAGGGGCCTGACCCCGCAGGACCCGACCGGGCCCCCGGAGGAGCTGACCAACGGGTACCGGCAGAGCAAGTACGTCGCCGAGCAGATCATCGGCCTGGCCCGGGAGCGCGGGCTGCCGGTGTCGGTCTACCGTGCCGACGTCGTCTCCGGCGCGCAGACCAACGGCGCCTGCCAGACCCGCGACTTCGTGTGGCTGAGCCTGAAGGGCAGCCTCCAGGCGGGCGCGGTGCCGGCCGGCGCGGACGCGCTGTTCCCGATGGTTCCGGTGGACTATGTCAGCGCGGCCGTCGTGGCACTGTCCCGCACGGCGCAGGGCGAGACCTTCCACCTGTTCAACCCCGTGGCGGTCGGCTTCGCCGAGATGGTGGCGCGGCTGCGCGCGTCCGGTCATGTGCTGGACGAGGTGGCCTGGGACGAGTTCGTGGCCGCCGTCCGCGCCGACCGGGACAACGCGCTCTTCCCGGTGATCGACATCTTCCGCGGTTACCTGACCGCGGGCGAGGCCCTCTACATGCGGATGGACGTGAGCGCCACGGAGGCCGCGCTGGCCGGCACGGGCATCACCTGCCCGGAGATCGACGCCGACCTGTTCGGCAGGTACACCCGGTTCTTCACCGACTCCGGTTACTTCCCGGCACCGGTGAAGCCGGCCTAGGGTCTTCCCTTCGGGTCGGGCCGCGGGATCAGGGAGCGGGGCCCGGTGCCGTGCATCGCAAGGCGGAGGAGGGCGCCATGGCGGAGCCATGGCGCCCGACGGCAACGCGGCGAGACAGGGTGCCAGGCCCCGCGGCCCGGCGTGATCCAAACGGGAGGCCCTAATACTGCGACGGTGCCCCTGGAATGTGGCCTCGTCGTTTTCGTAGCGGCGGGTGCGGGCCTGGTGCCGGCGTCGTCGGCGCCGGGCCGGCCAGTGCAGGACCTGTCGCACGGGGCGAAGTGGCGTCGGGTGAGCCGGTGGGCAAGGCGGCCCCCGGGCGCACGCCGGACACGGCCGGAACCGCGGCGCCGGCGAGCGATTCGAGTCGGACCTCGACCGTCAGCGCAGACATCGGCGGGCACGGCCCCATGTCCGGGACCAGACATGACGAGCGAGCACCGGCCTGCGGGTGCCGATTCCCCATCCGCCGGTCGCCGGCCCGGGCCCCGGCACGCGGGCCTGTGTGATCCAGCCATGTGACGGGGTGTGTCAGTGGCCTGTCAGGGATCGCGCACACACTGAGACACCGCTCCCTGACCATTGACGCGGAGGAATCTCGAATGACGTCCGTGTTGGATCGGTACGAAGCACGCGCTGAGGCGGCCAGGAAGAAGTTCGCCGAGCACCCCGCGGTCCTGGCCCTGGGTTCGCCCCGGATCGAGGCCCCTCTGTTCCTGCAGTGGTACTACCGTTACTGCCTGCACGGCGTCCACGTCACCCGTGACATGGAACGGATCATCTCCACCGCCGGCACGCGCTCCCAGGCGATCGGCGACCATTCGGTGGGCGAGGGACTCGTCAGACACGCCCGCGGCGAGACAGGCCACGACCGGCTCATGGTCGACGATGCCCGCGCCGGCGCCGAGACCCTGGCCGACCACGGGGGCCTCGTCCTGGACACCGAGGACCTCCTGGCCAACGCCCCCGCGCTGGACTCCGCCGTACGCTACGCATCCCTCTTCGAGGAACTGAGTGGCGGCGAGACCCCGGTGTGCACCGTGGCCGCGCTGTACGAGATGGAGCAACTCTCGGCCGGCATCGCCATCGGCCTGGTCGCCAACTGCAAACGCGCCATGGGTGAGGACCCGGCGCGGTTCTCCTTCCTCGACGAACACGTCGTCGTGGACACCGGCCACATCGCCCTGGACCGGCGCATGCTGGAGACCGCCCTGACCGACCACCCGGACCTCCTCGATGCGATGGTGGACGCCGGTGGCGAAGTGCTCGCCTCCTACGCGGAGTTCATGGGTGAATGCCTGGAATTGGCGCGCGGTGACCTCACCACGGCCGCTGCCGGCCGCTGAATCGGGGTGTACGCCCTGGCCGGGCCTCCCGCGGGCCGGCCCGCAGGGCCTTCCAGATCGGGAGGCGGGAGTGCGGCCTGGACGACCACCCGGTCCGCCGCTCCCCCGGCCGGCGCCGCCCCATCACCCTCGCCAGGGCCGCCCACGCCACCCCGGCCGTCCTGCGGGCCGCGCACGCGACACCGGGAGGACAGAGACGGATCCTCCCGGCTCATTGCCGTGAGCCGTGCCGGGATCCGCCGCCTCCTCCACCGGCTCCCCGACGCCACGTCGCCCTCGGCCCCCCGTTCCGCACGCGTCGTGCGGCCACCCGGGGGGCCGGGGGTTTCAGTTCCCGTCCAGGAACTGGAAGAGCTCCTCGTCCGTCGCGGCGGTGACGTCGATCCTGTCCGCGGACCCGTCGGCGGAGTCCCGCAGCGCGCGCAGCCTGAGCAGCAGCCCCTCGACGCGGTCGGCGATCTCGTCCCCGTCCGGGCCGGTCACCGAGGCGGGGGTCAGCGCCGCCTCGATGCGGTCCAGCTCGGACAGCAGCGATCCCGCCCGGGGAGCCGGGGAGCGGCCGGCCAGCACACGGGTCAGCTCCCGGGCGACGGCCTCCGCCGTCGGATGGTCGAAGACCAGCGTCTGCGCGAGCCTGAGACCGGTCTCGGCGCCGATGCGGTTGCGGAACTCCACGGCGGAGACGGAGTCCACGCCGAGCTCGGAGAAGGCGCGGCCGGGGTCGACCGGCCGTCCCGCCGGATACCCCAGTACCTCGCCCATCAGGGTGCAGACCAGGTCCAGCAGGGCCTGGTACCGGCCGTCCTCGGGCAGGTGGGCCAGCCGGTCCGCGGCGAAGCCGCGCCCGGCGGGGGCCGGGTGCGGCGACCGCCGGGCGATGCCCCGGCCGGCGAGCCGCCGCAGGATCGGCGGGACGTCCGCCTGGGCCCGCACCTCGGTCAGGTCCAGCGTGACCGGAACGAGCACCGGCTCGTCGTGGCCGAGCGCGGCGTCCAGGAGCGCGACGCCCTCTTCGGAGGAGGACAGGGTGACGCCGAGCCGGGCCAGCCTGGCCAGGTCCACGTCGGTCAGGTGCCCGGTCATCGCGCTGCGCTCGGCCCACATGCCCCACGCCAGCGACACCCCGGGCAGTCCCCGTGCCCGCCGGTACTGGGCGAGCGCGTCCAGGTAGGCGTTGCCCGCCGCGTAGTTGGCCTGCCCGGCGGGGCCGATCAGGCCGGACATCGAGGAGAAGAGCACGAACGCCGACAGGTCCAGGTCGCGGGTCAGCTCGTGCAGGTTCCACGCGGCGACCATCTTGGGGCTCAGGGCCGCGTCGAGCCGCCCCGGGGTCAGCTCGGTCAGCACCCCGTCGTCGACCACACCGGCCGCGTGCACGACCGCGGTCAGCGGCGCCTCGGCCGGGATGGTGTCCAGCAGCCGGGCCAGCGCCGCGCGGTCGGCCGTGTCGCAGGCCACCGGCACGGCCTCGGCTCCCAGTCCGGTCAGTTCGGCCACGAGTCGCGCGGCCCCCGGGGAGGCGGCGCCCGAGCGGCTGACCAGCAGCAGCCGCCGTACCCCGTGGGCCGTCACCAGATGCCGTGCCACGATCCCGCCGAGCGTGCCGGTCCCGCCGGTCACAAGGACCGTGCCGGGGCCGAACGCGTCCGGTGGCGCGCCGCCGCCGGACTCGGCCCGGACCATCCTGGGCACCATCACCCGGCCCGCCCGCACGGCGAGCTGCGGTTCCTCCGCCACCAGCGCCGCGACCGCGTCCCACGGCACCGGCTCGGTGTCCACGTCCAGCAGCCCGAAGCGGCCCGGGTTCTCGGTCTGCGCCGACCGCACCAGGCCCCACACCCCGGCCTGGGCGAGGCCGTCGACGCGCTCGTCCGGCCCGGCGGCCACCGCTTGCCCGGTCACCAGCACGAGGGTGCCGGAGGCGAACCGCCCGTCGGCGAGCCACTCCTGCATGACGGCGAGCACCTCCGCGGTGACCTGCGGGGCGTCCGGTCCGGACGGGCAGCGCAGGAACACCACCCCGGGGCCGGCGGGGAGCTCCGCCGGCCCCTGTGCGAGGGCCCACCGGGCAGGCCGCGCGGGCTCGCCGGCGGGTACGGCCGGCCAGTCGACCCGGAACAGCGACTCGGCGGGCGTGCCCGGCCCGGACGCCGGCATCCGCCGGAACCGCAGGCCGTCGACCGACGCGACGGGCGCACCCGTGGTGGCGTCGGCGAGCCCGAGGGAGATCCCGTCCGGTCCGGCGGCCGACATCCGCACCCGCAGCGCGCGGGCCCCGGCCGCCGCCAGGGACACGCCCGACCAGGCGTACGGCAGGACGGCACCGTCCGGCCCGTCGAGGAAGGGGCCGTACCAGACCGCGTGCAGCGCCGCGTCCAGCAGCGCCGGGTGCAGGCCGAACCGGTCCGCGCCGTCCGACGCGTCCGGCGGCAGGGACACCTCCGCGAACACCTCGTCCCCGCGCCGCCACAGCGCGGTCAGCCCCTGGAACGCCGGGCCGTAGTCGTAGCCCCGCGCGCCGAGGCCGGCGTACACCTCGCCGAGCGGGATCTCCTCGGCCCCTTCGGGCGGCCAGGGGGCGGTCCCGGCAGCGGCCTCGCCGGCTGCCGGGTCCGCCCGGCCGGCCAGCGAGCCGTCGGCGTGCCGGACCCATGCGCCGCCCTCCTGCCGGGCGTGGACCGACACCGCCCGGTGCCCGGACTCGTCGGCGTCCCCGACCACGACCTGGACCCCGGCCCCGCCGCGCTCCTCCAGGACCAGCGGGGTGTGCACGGTCAGCTCCTCGAGCAGCTCGCAGCCCACCTCGCGGCCGGCGCGCAGCGCCATCTCCACGAAGGCCGCACCCGGTACGACCACCCGGCCCAGCACCGCGTGGTCGGCCAGCCACGGATGGGTCTCCAGCGACAGCCGGCCGGTCAGCACCGTCCCGCCGGACTCCGGCAGCGGCAGCACCGCGCCGAGCAGCGGGTGGTCCCCGGCGGCCAGGCCCGCGGCCCTGAGGTCGCCCGTGCCCGACGGCGCGTCCATCCAGTACCGGTCGCGCTGGAAGGCGTAGGTCGGCACCGTCACGGTGGTGGCCCCGGTCCCGGCGAACACCTGCCGCCAGTCCACCTCCACGCCGTGCGCGTGGGCCGTGGCCAGCGCGGTCAGCGCGGTGACCGGTTCGGGGCGGCCGGCCCGCAGCAGCGCCACCGCGACCGGTGCCGGGTCCCCGTCGGTGAAGCAGCCCTCGGCCATGCCGGTCACCGCCGCGTCCGGGCCGATGCCGAGGAAGCGGGTCGCCCCGTCCTCCTGGAGGCGGCGCACCGCGGCGGCGAAGCGCACCGGCTCACGGGCCTGGCGCACCCAGTACTCGGCCGAGCACACCGTCCGGGCCGCGAGCGGTGCCCCGGTGACCGTGGACACGACCGGCAGCACCGGCTCGTGGAAGGCGACGCCGGCGAGGACCTCGCGGTAGGCGTCCAGCATCGGGTCCATCAGGGGCGAGTGGAAGGCGTGGCTCACCCGCAGCCGCCTCGTCCGCCGGCCCAGGGAGGCGAAGTGCCCGGCGGCCCGGAGCACCGCGCCCTCCTCGCCCGACACGACCACCGAGTCCGGCCCGTTCACCGCGGCCACGCCTGCCCCGTCGCCGTCCAGCACCGCCACGGCCTCGTCCTCGGTGGCCTGGACGGCCACCATCGCACCGCCCTCGGGCAGCCGCTCCATCAGCCGGCCGCGCGCCGCCACCACCCGGCAGGCGTCCTGGAGCGTCCACAGTCCCGCGGCGTAGGCCGCCGACAGCTCGCCGACCGAGTGCCCGGCCACCACCTCCGGCCGCACGCCCCACGATCCGAGCCACCGCGTCAGCGCGGCCTCGACCGCGAACAGCGCGGGCTGGGTCCAGCCCGTCCGGTCCAGCAGCTGCGCCGCCGGCTCGCCCTCCTCGATCAGCACCTCGCGCAGCGGCCGCTCCAGCAGACCGGTGAACCCGGCGCACACCTCGTCCAGTGCCGCCGCGAACCCGGGGAACGCCGCGTACAGCTCCCGGGCCATGCCGAACCGCTGGGTGCCCTGCCCGGCGTAGAGGAACGCGGTGCGCCCGGCGAGCGCGACGCCCCGCACCAGGGCGGGGTGCCTGCCGCCCTCGGCGAGTGCCCGCACCCCGGCGAGCAGCTCGTCCCGGTCCCCCGCCACCACCGCGGCCCGGTGCTCGAACGCCGTCCGGGTGGTCGCGAGCGACCATGCGACGTCGTGGGGGTCGCCGGACTCCACCGTGGGCAGCAGCCGACCGGCCTGTGCGGCCAGCGCGGCGGGGGTCCTGCCGGACAGCAGCAGCGGCACGCGGGGCAGCGGCGCCCGGGGCTCCGCCCCGGCGGCCCCGGTCGCCGGGGCCTGTTCCAGGACGAGGTGGGCGTTGGTGCCGCTGATCCCGAACGAGGACACCGCGGCCCGGCGGGGCGCGCCCGTCTGGGGCCACTCCCGCCGCCCGGTCAGCAGCCTCACCACGCCCGCCGACCAGTCCACGTGCGACGACGGGGGGTCGGCGTGCAGGGTTTTCGGCAGTACTCCGTGCCGCAGCGCCAGCACCATCTTGATCACGCCGCCGACGCCGGCCGCGGCCTGGGTGTGCCCGATGTTGGACTTCAGCGAGCCGAGCCACAGGGGGCGGTCACGGTCCCGGCCGTAGGTGTCCAGGATCGCCTGCGCCTCGATGGGGTCGCCGAGGCTGGTTCCGGTGCCGTGCGCCTCGACCGCGTCCACCTCGGCGGGGGACAGCCCGGCGTCCTCCAGCGCCTGCCGGATCACCCGCTGCTGGGAGGGCCCGTTGGGCGCGGTGAAGCCGTTGGACGCGCCGTCCTGGTTGACCGCGCTGCCGCGTACCACGGCCAGTACCGGATGCCCGAGCCGCAGGGCGTCCGAGAGCCGTTCCACCAGGAGCATGCCGGCGCCCTCGGCCCAGCCGGTGCCGTCGGCCGCGTCGGCGAAGGACTTGCAGCGCCCGTCCGGGGCCAGCCCGCGCTGGCGGCTGAAGGCGACGAGCATGCCCGGGGTGGACATCACCGTGGCACCGCCGGCCAGCGCCAGCGCGCACTCCCCCCGGCGCAGCGACTGGACCGCCAGGTGCAGCGCGACCAGCGACGACGAGCACGCCGTGTCGACGGTGACCGCGGGCCCCTCGAAGCCGAAGGTGTAGGCGATCCGCCCGGAGGCGGCGCTGTTGGCGGTGCCGGTGAGCAGGTGTGCCTCCGCCCCGCCGCCGGCCTGGTGCAGCCGGGGTCCGTAGTCCGGTGCCATCGCCCCCGCGAAGACCCCGACCCTGGTGCCGCGCAGCGCGGCGGGGCGGATGCCGGCGTGTTCCAGCGCCTCCCAGGAGGTCTCCAGGAGCAGCCGCTGCTGCGGGTCCATGGCCGCCGCCTCGCGCGGCGAGATCCCGAAGAACTCCGGGTCGAACTCGGTCGCCCCGCGCAGGAATCCGCCGCGCCGGGTGTAGGTGCGGCCGGGCGTGCCGGGGTCCGGGTCGTACAGCGACTCCATGTCCCAGCCCCGGTCGGCGGGGAAGTCGGTGATGGCGTCGGCGCCGGTGTCCAGCAGCCGCCACAGTTCCTCGGGCGAGCCGGCGCCGCCGGGGAACCGGCACGCCATGCCGACGACGGCGACCGGCTCCCGGCCGGCCCGCTCGGCGTCCCGCAGCCGTTGCTTGGTCTGCTGCAGCTCGGCCGTGACCCGTTTGAGGTACTCGACCAGCTTCTCCTCGTTGCTCACAAGCCCTCCGTCACGTGCCGAGTTCGCCGTCGATGAGGTGGAAGAGCTCGTCGAGCTCCAGTCCGTCCAGCGCGCCCGCCGGGCTCCCGGGCGCCGCGGCGGGGCGGGCCGCCGGGTCCGGTCCGGCCGGGGCCAGGGCCGCGGCGAGGTGGGCGGCGAGCGCCGACGGCGTCGGGTAGTCGAACACCAGCGTCGCCCGCAGCCGCAGCCCGGTCGCCGCGCCGAGCCGGTTGCGCAGTTCGACCGCCGTCAGCGAGTCGAAGCCGAGCTCCTTGAAGGTCCGGCCGTCTTCGACCGAGCCGGGCGTCCCGTGGGCCAGGACCGTGGCCGTGTGCTCGCGTACCAGGCCGAGCAGGGCCTCCTCGCGGTCGGCGGCGGACATCCCGGCCAGGCGGTCGGCGAGCGGCGCGGGGCCGCCCGGCTCGCCGGCGGCGGCCTGCGCCCGCCTGACCCGCTCGCGGACCACACCGCGCAGCAGCGCCGGTACCGCGCCGCCGGCCCGTACCGCGGCCGGTTCGAGCCGGGCCGGTACCAGCAGCGCCTCCCCGCAGGAGAGCGCGGCGTCGAACAGGGCCAGCCCCTCCGCCGGGGAGAGCGGGGCCAGGCCGGCGCGGCGCATCCGGCTCAGGTCGGCGTCCGCGAGGTGACCGGTCATTCCGCTGGCGGGCGCCCACAGGCCCCAGGCGAGCGACACGGCCGGCAGTCCCCGCGCCGCCCGCTGCTGGGCCAGGGTGTCCAGGAACGCGTTGGCGGCGGCGTAGTTGGCCTGTCCGGGCAGGCCGAGGATGCCGGCGGCCGAGGAGAACAGGACGAACAGCGACAGGTCGTGTCCTCGGGTCAGCTCGTGCAGGTTCAGCGCGGCGTCGGCCTTGGGGCGCAGCACCCGTTCGAGCTGCTCGGGCCGCATCGCCTCCAGCACGCTGTCGTCGAGCAGCCCGGCGGCGTGCACCACGCCGGTCAGCGGGCGCTCGGCCGGGACCGACGCCAGCAGCGCGGCCAGCGCCTCCCGGTCGGCGACGTCGCAGGCGGCCACGGTGACCGTCGCGCCGAGCCCGGTCAGCTCCGCGGCGAGTTCGGCCGCACCGGGGGCCTCGGGCCCGCGCCTGCCGGCCAGCAGCAGGTGGGAGACGCCGTACCGGGACACCAGGTGCCGGGCGAACAGGCCGCCGAGGGTGCCGGTGGCGCCGGTGATCAGCACCGTGCCGCGGGTGAGGGCGGGCCGCGCCGCCGGTGTGGCGGTGACCCTGGCCAGCCTGGGGGCCAGCGCGCGTCCCTTGCGGAGGGCGAGCTGGGGTTCCCCGGTGGCGAGGGCGTCCGGCAGCGCCGCGACGGACGCCTCGTGACCGTCCAGGTCGACGACGGCGAACCGGTCCGGGTGCTCCCGCTGCGCGGACCGGACCATGCCCCACACCCCGGCGCCCGCCAGCCCGGAGCCGTCCGCCCGGCCCGGGTCGGCGACCACCGCGTTCCGGGTCAGCAGCACCAGCCTCGATCCGGTGAACCGCTCGTCGGCGAGCCACTGCTGCATCAGCCGCAGGGCCCGGCCGGCCACGGCGTGGGCTCCCTCCGCCGTGGGCTGCCCGGTCAGCGCGGCGGCCACCACCCGCGGTACCGCTCCGGTGGCGGCCAGTGCGCCCAGAGCGGCGTGGCAGGGCCCGCCGATGCCGAACGCGTCGGCGCCGACGACCGCCCACGGCCGGGCGGCGGCGCGGGTCTGCGGCAGCCGCGCCTCGGTCCACTCCACCCGGAACAGCGCGTCCGGCGGCCCGGCTTCCGGTGGGCCTGCCGGGAGCGGCCGCAGGGCCAGCGACTCCACCGACGCCACCGGCGCCCCCGTGGTGTCGGCGAGCCGCAGCCTGACCGCACCGTCGCCGTCCGGCGAGATCCGCACCCGCAGCGCGGACGCGCCGGTGGCGTGCAGGGTCACGCCCTGCCAGGAGAACGGCAGACGGGGGTCCGGGCCGTCGGCGACCGCCGGGTGCAGCGCGGCGTCCAGCAGGGCCGGGTGCAGCCCGAACCGGGCGGCGTCGGCCTCAACCCGCGGCTCCAGCGCGACCTCGGCGAAGGTCTCCTCGCCCCGGCGCCACCAGGCGCGCAGGCCGCGGAAGGCCGGGCCGTAGCGGTAGCCCAGCTCGCTCCAGCGGTCGTACCCGCCGTCCCACTCGACCGGGACGGCGCCCGGCGGCGGCCAGGCGGCCAGGTCGAACTCCTCGGCCGGGCCGGAGGCGAGGACCCCGCTCGCGTGCCGGGTCCACCCGCCCGGCCCGTCGTCCGGGCGGGCGTGAACGGCCAGCTCGCGGCGCCCGGAGGCGTCCTCCTCGCCGACCATGACCCGCACGGCCACCGCGCCGTGCGGCGGCAGGACCAGCGGCACCTCGCACGTGAGCTCCGCGACCCGGTCGCAGCCCACCTCGTCGCCCGCGCGGACCGCCAGTTCGACGAAGGCCGCGCCGGGCAGCAGCAGCGAGTCGCCGAGGCCGTGGTCGGCCAGCCACGGCTGGGCGCTGGGGGACAGCCGCCCGGTGAGCACCAGGCCGCCGGAGTCCGGCAGTTCCACCACCGCGCCGAGCAGCGGGTGGCCCGCCGTGTCCAGCCCCGCCGCCTCGACGGCCGCCGGCCCGCCGTCGGGCACCGGGTCGAGCCAGTAGCGCCGCCGCCGGAACACCGAGGTGGGTACGTCGGTCTGCCGGGCGCCGGGGAAGACGGCCCGCCAGTCGGGGGCCACCCCGCGCACGTACGCCTCGGCCAGCGAGGTGGTGAACCGCGCGAGGCCGCCGTCGTCGCGGCGCAGGGAACCGACGGCGACCGCGCCCTCCTGTACGTCCTCGACCGCCGCCGTCAGCACCGGGTGCGGGCTGACCTCGACGAACACCGCGTGCCCCTGCTCGGCGAGCACGCCGACCGTCTCGGCGAAGCGGACCTTGCGGCGCAGGTTGTCGTACCAGTACCCGCCGTCCAGGCCGGTGGTGTCCAGCGCGCCGGCGGTCACGGTCGAGTAGAACGGGATCGCCGACGGGCGGGGGGTCAGCCCGGCCAGGAGGCCGGCCAGGTCGTCCTCGATCCGCTCCACGTGCGCCGAGTGCGAGGCGTAGTCCACCGGGAGCCGCTTGCAGCGCACCCCCGTGGACGCGCACTCGGCGGCCAGTTCCGCCAGCGCGTCCGGGTCTCCGGCGACGACGACCGATCCCGGCCCGTTGACCACCGCCACCGACAGCCGGCCCGCCCAGCGGCGCAGCCGCGCGGCGGTCTCGTCCTCGGACAGCGCGACGGAGACCATTCCGCCGGCGCCGGACAGCGCCAGGACGGCCTTGCTGCGCAGGGCGACCACCTTCGCCGCGTCCGCGAGGCCGAGGGCGCCGGCGACGCAGGCGGCCGCGATCTCCCCCTGCGAGTGGCCGACCACGGCGTCGGGTTCCACGCCGTAGGAACGCCACAGGGCGGCCAGGGACACCATCACCGCGAAGAGCGCGGGCTGCACCACGTCCACCCGCTCCAGGGCGCCGGCGTCGCGCAGCACCTCGAACAGGTCCCAGTCGACGTACGGGGCGAGCGCTTCGGCGCAGGCCAGCATCGTCTCGGCGAACACCGGCGAGGAGTCCAGCAGGTCCACGGCCATGCCGGCCCACTGCGAGCCCTGGCCGGGGAAGACGAACACCACCCCGCCCGTCCGCTCGGCGGTGCCGCGCACGACGCCGGGCGCCTCGGCACCGGCGGCGAGCGCGGTCAGGCCCCGGCGGAGCGCGGGCAGGTCCGCCCCGACGACGGCGGCCCGGTGCGGCAGCCCGGACCGGGCGGCGGCCAGCGAGAAGCCGGTGTCCGCCCGGTCCAGCCCGTCGCGGGCGTCCACGAAGGACAGCAGGGCGGCGGCCTGGGCCGCCAGCGCGTCCCGGCTGCTCGCGGAGAGCACCCAGGGCAGCACCGGCCCGGCCTGCGCGCCGGGTTCCGGCCCGGAGGTGGGCTGGGGGCCGGCTTCGGACGGCGGTTCCGGCTCGGTTCCGGTGTCGGCGCCGGACCCGGGCGGGGCCTGCTCGATGATCACGTGCGCGTTGGTGCCGCTGATGCCGAAGGAAGAGACCCCGGCCCGGCGCGCCCGTCCGGTGCGCGGCCACTCCCGTGCCCCGGTCACCAGCTCCAGCCTTCCGGCGGCCCAGTCCACGTGCGGGGTCGGCTCGTCGGCGTGCAGCGTGCCGGGCACCACCCCGTGGCGCAGCGCCTGCACCGTCTTGATGACACCGGCCACTCCGGCGGCGGCCTGGGCGTGGCCGATGTTGGACTTCAGCGACCCCAGCAGCAGCGGGCGGTCCGGGTCCCGCTCGCGCCCGTAGGCGGCCGCGAGCGCGCCCGCCTCGATCGGGTCGCCGAGCGTCGTCCCGGTGCCGTGTGCCTCGACCACGTCGACCTCCCCCGCGGACACCCCGGCGGCGGCGAGCGCCTGGCGGATCACCCGTTCCTGGGCGACGCCGTTCGGCGCGGTGAGCCCGTTGGAGGCACCGTCCTGGTTGACGGCGCTGCCCCGCACCACGGCCAGCACCCGGTGCCCGTTGCGCCGCGCGTCCGACAGCCGTTCCAGCACCACGACGCCGGCGCCCTCGGCCCATCCGGTGCCGTCCGCGGCGGCGGAGAACGCCTTGCACCGGCCGTCCCCGGCCAGCCCGCGCTGCCGGCTGAACTCCACGAACATCCCGGGGCCTGACATCACCGCCACCCCGCCGGCCAGCGCCAGCGAGCACTCCCCGGCCCGCAGGGAGCCGGCCGCGAGGTGCAGCGCCACCAGCGACGAGGAACAGGCGGTGTCCACGGTGACGGCGGGGCCCTGGAGTCCGAGGGTGTAGGCGATCCGGCCGGAGGCGACGCTGATGGTGCTGCCGGTCAGCCGGTAGCCGTCGGACTCGGCGTGGGCGGCGTGCAGGCGGGGGCCGTAGTCCTGGGCCATGGCCCCGACGAAGACGCCCACGGGTGTGCCGCGCCGGCCCGCCGGGTCGATCCCGGCCCGCTCCAGCGCTTCCCAGGAGGTCTCCAGCAGCAGCCGCTGCTGGGGGTCCATCGCCAGCGCCTCGCGCGGCGAGATGCCGAAGAACTCGGCGTCGAACCGGTCGGCGTCGTGCAGGAAGCCGCCGTGCCGGGTGTAGGTGGTGCCCGCCCGGTCCGGGTCCGGGTCGTAGAGCCGCCCGAGGTCCCAGCCGCGGTTGGCGGGGAACTCCGAGATCGCGTCGGTGCCGTCCACCACCAGCCGCCACAGGTCCTCCGGCGACGCGACGCCGCCGGGGAGACGGCAGGCCATCCCGACGATGGCGACGGGCTCGTCGCTCGCCGCGGCGGCCTGGGGGGCGGCGGGCTCCTCGCCGCCCGAGGCCAGTTCGCGCAGGTGGTCGGAGAGCTCGGCCGGGGTGGGGTGGCCGAAGAGCACCCCGGCCGGCAGCGTGAGGCCGGTCGCCGCGCTCAGCCGGTCCCGCAGCTCCACGGCGGACAGCGAGTCGACGCCGAGCTCCTTGAAGGTGGTGGCGGGGTCCACCGCGTCGCCGCTCGCATGGCCGAGGACGACCGCGAGGGCCGACCGCACCAGTGCCAGCATCCCGGGCCCGGCGGGCGTCGCGGCCCGGTCCCCGGCGCGGGTCGCGTCCGGGACGGGCGCCGCCGCCGGGGGCAGCGCGGCGGGGGCGGCGGGGACGCCGGTCCCGGTGAGCCAGTGACGCTCACGCTGGAAGGCGTAGGTGGGCAGGCCCACCGTACGGGCGCCGCGCAGGGCGAAGACGCGGGACCAGTCCACCTCGGCACCGCGCACGTGCAGCTCGGCGAGGGAGGCGAGGAACCGTTCCGGGCCGCCCTCGCCCCGGCGCAGCGAGCCGGTGACCGCGCCGGACTCCAGCCCGGCCCGCTCCAGCGTGTCCCGCAGCGCCGGCAGCAGCACCGGGTGCGGGCTGCACTCGACGAACACCGCGTGCCCGTCCCGGACCAGTGCCCCGGTCGCCCGCTCCAGCTCCACGGTCTGCCGCAGATTGCGGTACCAGTAGGCGGCGTCCAGTCCGGCGGTGTCCAGCAGGTCGCCGGTCACCGTGGAGTAGAACGGCACCGGCGAGGTCCTCGGCCCGATGCCGTCCAGCACGGTGTGCAGCCGTTCGCGGATCTGCTCCACCTGGGGCGAATGGGAGGCGTAGTCGACGGCGATCCGGCGGGTCTCGACGCCTTCCCGGGTCCACCGCGCGACCAGTTCGTCCAGCGCGTCCGGGTCACCGGCGAGCACCACCGACGCGGGGCCGTTGGCCGCCGCCAGGGAGACCGCGCCCTGCCACTCGGCGATCCGGTCGCGCACCTCGCCGGCCGGGCGCAGCACCGACACCATGCCGCCGCGGCCCGACAGCCCCGACAGGGCCCGGCTGCGCAGGGTCACCACCCGGGCGGCGTCCTCCAGCGACAGCGCCCCGGCCACGCACGCGGCGGCTATCTCGCCCTGGCTGTGCCCGACCACCGCCGCCGGCTCCACACCGCACGAGCGCCACAGCCGGGCCAGCGACACCATCACCGCGAACAGCGCGGGCTGCACCACGTCCACCCGCTCCAGCGCGGCCGGATCGCGCAGCACCTCGGTGAGCGACCAGTCGACGTGGGGCGCGAACGCCTCCTCGCAGGCCCGCATCGACGCGGCGAACCCGGGGACGGCGTCCAGCAGCCCGGCCGCCATCCCCGCCCACTGCGCGCCCTGCCCGGGGAAGACGAACACCACCTTCCCGGTGGCGGTGGCCTGTCCCTCGGCCACGCCGGCGACGGCCCCGCCGGCGGCGAACTCGGCCAGCCGTCGCCGCAGTTCGGCGCGGTCGGCGCCGATCACGACCGCGCGGTGCCTGAAGGCGGTCCTGGTCGTGGCGAGGGACAGCCCGATGTCCGCCGCGGACTCGGACCGCTCGTCCACGAAGGACAGCAGCCGGGCGGCCTGGGCGCGCAGCGCCTGGCCGGTGCGGCCGGAGAGCGGCCAGGCCAGCGGGCCAAACTCGCGGTTCCCGCCGGCCGGCGAGGCGGCGGCAGGGGCGGGGGGTTCGGTGACCACCAGATGGCAGTTGGTGCCGCCCATCCCGAAGGAGCTCACGCCGGCCACCAGCGGCCGCTGCGGCTCGGGCCACGGCGTCAGCCCGGTCTGGACCCGCAGCCGCAGCTCGTCGAGGGGGATGCCGGGGTGCGGGGTGGCGAAGTGGAGGCTCGGCGGCAGCATCCGGTGGCGGATGCTGAGCGCCACCTTGATCAGGCCGGCGATCCCGCCCGCGCCCTCCAGGTGCCCGATGTTGGTCTTGACCGACCCCACCGGCAGCGGCGCGTCCGGCCGGCGGGCCCGCCCCAGCGCGGCACCGAGGGCCGCGGCCTCGATCGGGTCGCCCACCTTGGTGCCGCTGCCGTGCAGTTCCACGTACTGCACCTCCCGCGCGGCGACGCCCGCGCGCCGGTAGGCCTGCCGGACGACCCGCTCCTGCGCGGACCGGCTCGGCACGGTGAGACCGGTGTGCTCCCCCTCCCCCGCGCCGTCGTTGTTGACGGCGCCGCCGGGCAGGACGCACACGATGTCGTCGCCGTCGGCGAGGGCGGTGGCCAGCGGTTTGAGGACGACGACCCCGCCGCCCTCACCACGTACGAATCCGTTGGCCCGCGCGTCGAAGGTGTGGCACCGCCCGTCCGGCGACAGGCCGCCGAACCGCACCGCGCCGAGCGTCGGCTCGGCCAGGATGTTGAGGTTGACGCCCCCGGCGATCGCCAGGTCGCACTCGCCGCGGCGCAGGCTCTCGCACGCCAGGTGGACCGCCACGAGCGAGGAGGACTGCGCGGTGTCCACGGTCAGGCTCGGTCCACGCAGGCCGAGGTGGTGGGAGACGCGGTTGGCGATGATCCCGCGGCGGGTGCCGGTCATGGTGTGCCGGCCGACCCCGGCGGCGCCGAGCCGGTCCTGCAGCGCCGCGTAGTCGTCCCACATGACGCCGACGAAGACACCGGTGTCGCCGCCGGCGAGGCGGGCGGGGACGATCCGCGCGTCCTCCAGCGCCTCCCAGGACAGCTCCAGCATCATGCGCTGCTGGGGGTCCATCGCGGCGGCCTCGCGCGGTGAGATGCCGAAGAACGCCGCGTCGAACCGGTCGATCCCGTCGACGAACCCGCCGAGGCGGTGGGGCAGGTCGGCGCCCTGCCACCGCTCCCGCGGGGCCTCGCGCACGGCGTCGGTCCCGTCCCGCAGCAACCGCCAGAATGCGTGGCCGTCGCCGGCCCCGGGAAACCGACAAGCCAACCCGACCACGGCGATCCGTCTCATATCCACAGTCAACAATGCGGGGCGGGACGACGGCTTGTCCCGCCGGTCCAAAGCGCTGCCGGAATTCTGGTGGCCGGTAACAACCCACGACCGCCGGGAAGGCGGGGGAAACAAAAACATCGGTATCGCCCGACGGCCACCGGAAAGATTCCGGGCCACCGGGCGATACCGATATTCGAGAGCGCGGAAGAGGAATTACCGAACTCCGGGCGATGACCGGGAAAAGATGCCTCGGTGCGCTTATTCCGCTCGGCTTCTCGGTGCGCTCGGTACCGCTCGGCGCACTCAGTACAGAAGGGTCACCGACGGGTGGACGTCGAGCACCGCCCGGCTGTAGTCCTCCACGATGATCGGCGCGTTGAGCGCGGTGTGCCGGCTCATCACGGAAATGTCCCGCCACAGGCGCTGGAGCGGGTTCGACAGGGCGAATGCGCTGCCGCCGACGACGTCGAGCAGCTTCTCCACGCCCGCCCGCGACTTCTCCTGGGCCGAGCGCTCGTGCATCCGCAGCCGCGCCCGTTCCAGCCACGGCATCGGCTGGGTCTCCGGCACGCCGTCGAGGGCCGTACCGATCTCGCGCAGATGGAGCTGGGCGGTCTCGACCAGGTGTGTGGCCTCGGCGAACCACATCTGCACCGACGGGGCGTCGGCGGCGGCCTCGTAGTTGACGTAGGTGATCGGGCGCTTCCTGTCCAGCGCCTGCCGGGTGACCTCCACCGCGCCCTGCGCGGCGCCCACGATCGCGGCGAGCGACTGCACGCTGCCCTGGATGAGCATGGAGTCCCGCTCGTCCTCGCCCACCAGGTCCGTGAGGCTGAACGCGGTGGCCCGGCGCTCCGGGACGAACACGTCCTCGGCCACGACGGTGTGGGTGCCGGAGCCGGCGAGACCGGCCGAGTGCCAGGTCCGCTCGATCCTCAGGTCGCTCATGGGGACCACCACGCCCACGAGGTCCGCGGTCTGCTCGTCGCCGTCGTGGATGTGCACCACCGGGATGTAGGCCCAGTCCGCGATCTCGCAGCCCGAGCTCCACGGGAAGGTGCCGGTCACCCGGTAACCGCCCTCGGCCCGGTACGCCTTGGTGGTCGACAGGTGGGCCGTGGAGATCACGTACGCGTCGGGGCTGCCCTCGAACATGTCCGCAAGCGCCGTCTCCGGCATCGCGTTCAGCGCGAACCGGGTCGACGCGGTGTCGATGGACAGGTTCCAGCCGGCGGACCCGCACGCCTTGCCGACCTCGACGATGATCTCTATCAGGTCCGGCATGCGCAGTTCGTAGCCGCCGAACCGGGCCGGCGTCGTGAGGCGGAACAGCCCCGTCTCCCTGAGCGCGACCACGACCTCCTCCGCGAGCCTGCGGTCCTGTTCGGTCTTGACCGCGTGCTCGCGGATCAGCGGGGCGAGCTCGCGGGCACGCGCCACCAGTTCCGCCGGGCCGACCGCCGGCCCGGCCGTCTCCCCCGCCCGCTCACCGGTCACTGCTGTCACGACATCCTCCTTCGGTTGTGCGTCGCAGGCCGACCCCGATCGGGGAGGGCTCACCGCACCGCGCCTCGGGGTCGAGTCAATCCGCTGGGGCGGGCCGATCCCAGCGTCGGGGAACCCAAAAACCGGCCGCCGGGCTGGTACTGGGAACCAAGTACCAGCCGACGACCGGTTCGCGCGGGGCTGCCGCCGGGGTCAGACCACGGCGGCCGGCGCGCCGATCTCGGGATCGGTCTGCGCGGTCACATGGCGGTCGAACAGCAGACCGCAGACGACCGCCCCGCCCAGGAAGACGACGGCGCCCCAGAAGAAGGCCGTCGTGTAGCTCTCCACGGCGGCCTCGGCGGCCAGTTGCGGGGTCGGCGTCCTGCCCTCGACGAACGTGTTCGCCGCGGTGATCGCCAGGGTGCTGAGCAGCGCCGTGCCGATCGAGCCGCCCACCTGCTGCACCGTGTTGACCAGGGCGGAGGCGGCACCGGCGTCCTGCGGTTCGACCCCGACCGTGGCCACGGCGGCGCCCAGGGACACCACCAGCCCGAAACCGACGCCGGCGATGAGGGAGGGGGCCAGTACGCCGCCGGCGTACGAGCTCTCGGTGGTGAGCCTGGCGAGCCAGAACGACCCCACCGCGGCCAGCACCAGACCGGCCGGGACCAGCACGCGCGTCCCGAGCTTCGGCTCCAGCACGGGCGGGATGGTGGTCGCGCCGATCGCGATGCCCACGATCATCGGCAGGAAGGCCAGGCCGCTCTGGATCGCCGAGAAGTCCAGGATGAGCTGGAGATAGTAGGTCAGGAACAGGAACTGCACGAAGAGCCCGATGCCCAGCAGGAACATCGCCAGGTAGGCGCTGCCCCGGTTGCGGTGCAGCACGATCCGGATGGGCAGCAGCGGGGTCCGCGAGCGCAGCTCGAAGAGCACGAACGCCACCAGGAGGACGGCGCTGGCGAGGAGCAAGCCCCACACGTCCGCGCCGCCCCACTCGCCGTCGTCGGCGTTGGACAAGCCGTAGGCCAGGCAGAACAGGCCGACCGAGGCCGTCACCGTGCCGGGCAGGTCGAGCTTGTCCGGGCGGTGGTCGGACTGCCGGTTCCGCATGGTCACCAGCGCGCCGACGAAGACGGCCGCCGTGAAGAACACGTTGACGTACAGGCACCAGCGCCAGTCCAGCCAGTCGGTCAGCGCACCGCCGAGGACCAGGCCGAGCGCGAGCCCGCCGCTGCCGAGCGCGCCGTAGACGCCGAACGCCTTGACCCGTTCCTTCGGGTCCTTGAACACGGTCAGCAGAAACGACAGCGCCGCCGGCGCGACGAGCGCGGCGAACGCGCCCTGCAACGCCCGTGCCGTCACCAGCATGGCGAAGCCGTTGGCCGCGCCGCCCAGCACCGAGGTGACACCGAAGCCGACGATCGAGATCATCAGCGACCGCTTGGCGCCGACCAGGTCGACCACCCTGCCGCCGAGCAGCAGAAGGCTGCCGAAGGCGAGCGCGTAGGCGGTGACGACCCACTGCCGGTCCCCGTCGCCGAAGCCGAGGTCGGCCTGGGCCGAGGGGAGCGCGATGTTGACGACCGTGGTGTCCAGGAAGATCGTTAACTGGGCGACACCAATCACCGCGAGAATGCGCCAGCGATTGGCGTAATGAGGGTCGGGCGGGCCCTCCGCCGCCACCTTCGACCCGGTATCTGCTGACTCTGACATTCCACTTACCCTTTGTTGATCGGGCCGGGCCATCCGACGATGGTCCGGCGAACCGGTGTTCGGCAGCTTTCAGGTGGAAATCGTCTCGAATCCGTGCTGCTTCGCGAGGTCGACAATGGCATCCACCCGCTCACGGGTAAGAGGACCGTTGCCCATCGTTCCGTCGCTTCCGGACAACGCGAGTGTGATCGCTTCCGCCGCCCCCGCCGACAATTCACCCGCCCCCGGCGAGGCGCCGAAGCCGCGCAGCAGAATACCGCGTTCAGGCGCGGAAAGTACACCGCCCCGAACATACCGTAGATCATTTCGAGAGATCACCGTGGCTGATTCCGCACCGGTTCCGAAAAAGGACATGTCGCACAGCACGGCGCCGTCTGCGAGAACTTTTTCGTCCAGCACGGGAACCGGGCTGGAATGCGCCGAGAACACCACCTGCGCATTGCGCACCGACAAAAGATCGTCGGTCACGACGACGAACGGGTCGGCGGGACGGGCCTCGTCGAGATACGCGGCGATCGCCTCCCCGCTGGGCTCGTCCCCGCCGCGCCCCTCGGCCAGCCATCCGGCGACGAGCGGTTCCTCCGCCAGCGCCGCCGGGATGCCCGTGAGCTCACCACCGGCCGCGATCCGTGCCCACGCCTCCTGGTAGATCCGCCGCTCCGCGGCACGCAGCCGCTCGGCCGACCCGGCCCGGCCGCTTCCCACCAGCACGATCCTGGCGGCCTGCCCGGCGCCGATCGCCGCGAGGGCCGACCCGATGTGCCCGCCGCCGCCGACGACCGCCAGCGTCACCCCGTCGAGTCCGCCGAAGCGCTCGTCGGCCGCGCGCCCGGCGGCGGCCAGCGCCGAGCCGACCGCCAGCGCGCTGCCCGTGCTCACCGCGACCCCGGACACCCGCAGGGCGCGGCCGTGGCCGCTCACCGCCCCGAGGCCGAAACCGAGCCCGACGGTGTCGCAGCCGTCCGCCTTCGCCGCCCGCACCCGGCGGTCGAGGTCCAGGCCGATCAGGAAGGTCTGCCCGGAGACCTGGTACTCCCGTAGCTGCTGCTGGCTCACCAGCAGCGGGTAGACGCCGAGCTCCACCGACGTGCCCTGCGGCGAGTCGAACCGGGCCGGCGTGCACGCGGGCAGGTCCCGCAGCAGCTCGGACCGCCGGGCGTAGGCGAGCAGACGCTCGTCGTCCAGGTCGGCGAGCGAGGGGTCGAACTCCCGCAGCATGTCCGGGGTGACCGGGTAGCTGACGAGTCCGGCCTTGCGCGCGGCCGGCCCGGCCGGGGCGACCGCCTCGCCGGCCGCCGGCCGGAAGTCCCTGATCTCCGCGCGCGGCGGCTGCTGCTGCCCGGCCCCGGTCAGCGGGTGGACCAACGGCAGCGCGTCCTGGTGGCGCAGGATCCGGCAGCACTGGGTGAGGCCGGTGCGCAGTTGGCCGATCTCCTCGTCGCTGATGTAGATCGACGGCTCGATCCGCAGCATGGTCGGCACGCTCGCCGTCGGGCCGGTGCGGATGCGGTGGGCCAGTTGCAGATAGCTGCCCAGCTGGAACACGAGCAGCCCGGCCAGGGCCTTCTCCCGGATGACCGGTGAGGAGGCCCGGCTCTGGTCGGCGAACTCGAAACCGATGAGCAGCCCCTTGCCGCGCACGTCGGCCACGACGTCGGGGAACTCGTGGGCCAGCTCGCGCAGCATGGCGAGGATGCGCTCGCCGCGCTCGGCGGCCCGGTCGTAGGCGGCCCCGCCGTCGGCCTCGAGGAGTTCCAGTGTCCGCAGGGCGATGGCCGTGGAGAAGCCGTCCTTGGCGAAGGTCGAGCTGTGCACCAGCTCGAACTCGGGGCGGTAACGCGACTGCCGGACCAGCATGGCGGAGGTCTTGCCGATGCCGCCGCCGAGCGACTTGCCCAGCAGGTAGTAGTCGCCGAGCAGACCGATGTGGGAGCTCGCGAAGAACTTGCCGGTCCGCCCCATCCCGGTCTGGATCTCGTCCACCACGACCGGGCACCGGATCTCGTCGCAGATCCGTCTGACGCGCGCGGCGAACTCGCCGGTCAGCTCCTGGATGCCGCCCTCGCCCTGGATCGGCTCCACGATCAGCCCGGCGATCACGGGGAAGGCGCGCTCGACCAGCGTGACCCTGCCGTCGGCGACCTGGACGTCGAGCACGGTGACCCGCTGCTCCGCGACGGCCTTCTCGAAGGCGGCCGCGTCGTTCGGCGGCACGAACCTCACGTCCGGCCCGAGGGTGGCGAACGCGGCCCTGAACAGCGGGTTGTAGGTGAACTGGGTGCTGCCCACGAGCTTTCCGTGGAACGCCCGCTCCAGGGCGAAGAACACCGGACTGGTCGCCGCCCGGCCCATGTTGTGCGCGGCCACCGCGCCGAGCAGCGCCTGGAACTCCTCGGCGGTCGCCGGGGGCGGCACGTCGCCCGGCAGCAGGGAGGTGTCGTCCGGCAGCGCCGCGGTGCCCGCCCGTACCGCGCTCAGCGCCGTGCCGGCGTGCCACTCGATCTCCTCGAACAGGCTCTTCACCCGCAGCGCGCGGTCGAACTCGCAGTGCTTGACCGCCGCCTCGACCGCCTCCGCGCCGCTGTTGGCGAAGATGACCGAGTAGGGCTCGGCGCCGGGGAACTCCCGGGCGAGGATCCCGTTCAGCACCGCGCCGACCCGGTCGGCGACCGGGTGCGCGGAGTGCTGCGAGTGCACCGGCCAGCCGGTGTCCAGCAGTTCCTTGGCGTAGGCCACGATCTCCGGGTGGTTGTGCCCGAGCATCAGCGAGCCCCAGCCGCCCACCAGGTCGAGCACCGGCACCTCCGCGCCGCTGTCGTCCAGGTGGTACAGGGTGTTCTTCTCCGCCCGGACGTACTCGACGTCCAGGCCGAAGGTGCCGAGCATGCCGGTCAGCAAGGCTTCGGCGTATCGGGTGGGTGCGGTCACCGTGTCTCCTGGTGGTCAGCGGGTCGGGTGTGCGGAAGAGCGGCCCAGTTCCCGGTCGATGAAGTCCAGGACCTCGCTCTCGGTGGCGTCGGCCAGATCGGTCGCGCCGGTGCCGGGGCCCGCGTCGGGCCGCGCGGGGGTCCGGGCCTTGTTCCAGCGGGAGAGGATCGCGGTGAGCCGGGCGGCGATCTCCGTGTCCGCGGAGTCCTCCTGGTCCGTCCGGCCCGCCCGGTCCGCCGGGACGGCCATCAGGACGGCCTCCAGCTTGTCCAGTTCGGCCAGTGCCGAGCGGTGGCTGACGCCGTCGGTGACGGCGAGCCGCTCCAGCAGGTGGTCCACGAGCACACCGGGCGAGGCGTAGTCGAAGACCAGCGTGGTCGGCAGGGACAGGCCGGTCTGCTCGCTCAGCCGGTTGCGGAACTGCACGGCGGAGAGCGAGTCGAACCCGGAGTCCCGGAAGGACACCTCCCATTGCAGGTTCTCCGGCGTCGCGTGGCCGAGCACCCCGGCCGCCTCCGCGCGCACCAGCTCCCGCAGCCGGGTTTCGGCCTCGGCCCTGGTCATCTGCGCGAACCGGTCGGCGGGCCGCCCGGTGCTCGCCCGGCGGCGCTCACCGCGCGGCACGAGCGCGCGCAGCACGGTGGGGACCTGGGCGGTGTCGCGGCGCAGCGCCGCCAGGTCCAGCGGTGCGGGCGCGACCACGGCGTGCCCGGTGGCGAGCGCGGCGTCGAACAGGTCGCACGCCTCGTCCCCGGGGATCATCCGCAGGCCGGTCTGCCCGCCGTCGACCATCCGCCCCCAGGCCACCGACACCGCGGGCAGGCCCCTGGCCCGGCGATGGGCGGCCAGCGCGTCCAGGAAGGCGTTGGCCGCGGCGAAGTTGGCCTGCCCGGGGCTGCCGAGCATGCCGACCACCGAGGAGAACAGCACGAAGAGCGCGGGCGGTGCGTCCGCGGTGAGCTCGTGCAGGTGCCAGGCGCCGTCCGCCCTGGGCCGCAGCAGCTGGGCGACGCGCTCGGCGGTCAGCGCGGTGAACACCCCGTCGTCCAGGGCGCTGTCGGTGTGCACGATCCCGGTGAGCGGGTGGCCGGGCGGGATGTCCGCGAGCATCTCGCGCACGGCCGCCCGGTCGGCCGGGTCGCAGGCCGCCACCCGGGCCGTCGCGCCCAGAGCGGCCAGTTCCTCCGCCAGTTGCGCGGCGGGCGAGTCGGCCCCCTGCGGGCAGGCGAGCACCAGGTGCCGTACCCCGTACGCGGTGACCAGGTGCCGGGCGGCGAGCGCGCCCAGCGGCCCGTCGGCGCCGGTGACCACCACGGTGCCGCCGGCCACCGTCGGCACCGGCGGCACCGCCGGTTCCCGGTCCGGCGCGGCCTCCGCCGCCAGCCGCGGGGCGAACATCCGCCCGGCGCGGACGGCCAGCTGGGGTTCCCCGGTCTGGGCCGCGACGGCGAGCAGCTCGGCGGAGGCCGGGTCGTCGTCCAGGTCGACCAGCACGATCCGGCCGGGGTTCTCCGCCTGGGCCGACCGCAGCAGGCCCCACACCGCGGCGCCCGCCGGGTCGCGGACGTCGTCCTCCGCCTCGACGGCCATCGCGCCCCGGGTCACCACGACCAGGCGGTTGTCGGGCAGGTTCTCCTGCGCCAGCCAGGACTGCGCCGCGCCGAGCGCGCCGCGGACGGCCCGGTGGGCCTCGGCCGCCTGGTCACCAGCCGCGCCCGGCCGCGACGGCTGGGCCAGCAGGACGTCCCACGGGGTGTAGGAGGCGGCGGCCTCCTCGACGTCGCCGAACCGCAGCGGCGCGAGCGCGGCGAGGCCGCCGGTGTCCTCGCCGACCAGGGCGAGCAGGCTCTCCGGCTCGTCCTCGTCCACCGGTGCGACCGGGGTCCACCGCAGGGTGAACAGCGAAGCCGCCGCGGACGGCGCGGGCGCCGTGCCGTCCCGCCGCGTCAGGCGCACCGGGGCCGAGCGCACCGACTCGGCGGTCAGCACCGGCAGTCCGGCCTCGTCGACGGCCTCGAGCCGGAACGCGTCCGGTCCGGCGGGGGTCAGGCGCACCCGCAGGGCCGTCGCCTCGCCGGCGTGCAGGGTGACGCCTTCCCAGGCGAGCGGCAGGCGTGCCGTGCCGTCCGGCGCCACCTCGGCGGCACCGAGCAGCAGCGGTTGTACGGCGGCCTCCAGCAGGGCCGGGTGGATGCCGAAACCACCGGCGCCGGCGGCCGCCCGTTCGGGCAGGCGGACCTCGGCGAACAGCTCCTCGCCCCGGCGCAGCACGGACCGAAGGCCCTGGAAGAGCGGGCCGTACCGGTGGCCCGCGTCGGCGAGGTCCTCGTAGGCCCAGTCCACCGGGGCGGCCCCGGCCGGTGGCCACACGGAGGGCTCGGCCTCCGGCCGGCCGGTGCCGGGGGCGAGCGTCCCGGTGGCGTGGCGGGTCCACTCCCCCGGCGCGCCGTCGTCCGGTCCCTCCGCGGGCCGGGTCCAGATCGTGACCGTTCGCCGCCCGGCCTCGCCGGGAGTACCGGTGACGACCTGGAGCCGCACCCCGCCCTCGCCGGGCAGGGCGACGGGCTCGGTGACGGTGAGCTCCGCCAGCTCCGGGCAGCCGGCCGTGTCCCCGGCCCGGATCGCCAGGTCCACCAGGGCCGGGCCGGAGAGCACCGGCACGCCGCCGACCGTGTGCTCGGCCAGCCAGGGGTGGGCGGTGAGCGACAGGTGGCCGGTGAACACCAGCTCCTCCCGCCCCGCCACCGCGACGGGGGCGCCGAGCAGGGCGTGCGCCGTGGCGCCGGGGCCGCGCTGCGCGGTGTCCCCGGGCCCGGCCGGCCAGTACCGCTCGCGCTGGAAGGGATAGGTGGGCAGGGCCGTGTGCCGGGCTCCCGTGCCGGTGAACACGGCCGCCCAGTCGACGTCCGCCCCGGCGGCGAACAGCTCTCCCACACCGTCGAGCACCGTGTGCAGTCCGGGCCGGCCGTCCTGGCGCAGGAGCACCGAACCCTCCAGCAGCCGCCCGGGGCCGGACTCGGCGAACCGGGTCACGCGCTGCTGCGCCATCCACCGCTCGGCGGCGGCCGTCCCCGCGGTCCCCGCCGTGCCCAGCGCGTCGCCGGCGGCGAGCGGGCGGCCGGTGCGCAGCGACACCACCGGGATCCGTGGGGCGGCGGCGCAGGTCACCCCCGCCCGCTCCCCCTCCGTGAGCAGCCGTGCGGCGTCGGCCGCCGTGAGCGCCCCGGCGACGTACGCGGCGGCGGCCTCGCCGACGCCCGTCCCGGCGGCGCAGCCGAATGCGACGCCCCAGGATTCGAGCAGGCGGAACAGGGCCACCTCGGCGGCGAGCGCGGTCGCCTCCTCGGCCTGGGTGCCGAGTCCGGCCAGGAGATCGTCGAACGCCTCGGCGTAGACCGGCGAGGCCGCGTACAGGTCGCGGTGGAACCCGTCGGCGGGCCGGCCCGTGAACAGGAACGCGGTCCGGCCGTCCGCGGCGGCGGGTGCCTCGCCCTCGGCGATCGCCCGCAGCCCGGCCGACGCCTGGGCGCCGCCGCCGGTGACGAGCACCGCGCGGTGGTCGAACACCGTCCGGGTGGCCAGCGAGTAGCCGATGTCGAGCGGGCCGGGCGCGGTACCGGAGTCGACCAGGGCGAGCAGGCGGGCGGCCTGGCTGCGCAGTGCCTGCGGGGTCCTGGCCGACAGCACCCACGGCACCACCGGCAGGGAGACCGCGGCCGGGGCCGGTTCCGGCTCGTCCGGGGCCTGTTCCAGGATGACGTGCGCGTTGGTGCCGCTCATCCCGAAGGCGGACACCGCGGCCCGGCGCGGCCGGCCGAGTTCGGGCCAGGGGCGGGCCTCGGTCAGCAGCTCGACCGCGCCGGACGACCAGTCCACCGCGGAGGTCGGCTTGTCCACGTGGAGGGTCTTCGGCATCAGGCCGTGCCGCAGGGCCATGACCGCCTTGATCAGTCCGCCGGCCCCGGCGGCGTGCTGGGTGTGCCCGATGTTGGACTTCACCGATCCGAGCCACAGCGGGCGGCCGGGCGGCCGCTCCCGGCCGTAGGTCGCCATCAGGGCCTCGGCCTCGATCGGGTCGCCGAGCCGGGTGCCGGTGCCGTGCGCCTCCACCAGGTCCACCTCGGACGGCGCGAGCCCGGCGTTGGTCAGCGCCTGCCGGATGACCCGTTGCTGCGCGGGGCCGTTGGGCGCGGTCATGCCGTTGGAGGCGCCGTCGGAGTTGACGGCGCTGCCGCGCAGCACGGCCAGCACCGGGTGCCCGTTGCGCCGGGCGTCGGAGAGCCGCTCCAGTACGAACACGCCCACGCCCTCGGACCAGCCGGTGCCGTCCGCCGACTCGGCGAACGCCTTGGACCGGCTGTCGGGGGCGAGGGTGCGCTGCCGGGAGAACTCGATGAACCCGATGGGCTGCGCCATCACCGTCGCCCCGCCCGCCAGTGCGAGGGAGCACTCGCCGCCGCGCAGGGCGCCGGCGGCCAGGTGGACCGAGACCAGAGCCGAGGAGCAGGCGGTGTCGATGGACATCGTCGGGCCCTCCAGCCCGAGGACGTAGGAGATCCGGCCGGACCCGAAGGAGGTGGTGGAACCGGTCAGCACATACCCTTCGGCGCCCGCCTCGGCGGCGTCGGCGCCGGTCCCGTACTCCTGCGCGGTCAGACCGGTGTAGACGCCGGTGTCGCTGCCCCGCAGCGACTGCGGGTCGATGCCGCCGTTCTCCAGCGCCTCCCACGAGGTCTCCAGCAGCAGCCGCTGCTGGGGGTCCATCGCCAGCGCCTCCCGCGGCGAGATCCCGAAGAAGCCGGCGTCGAACTCGGCGGCGTCGTGGACGAATCCGCCGGCCCGCGGATAGAACGTGCCCGGCTTGTCCGGGTCCGGGTCCCACAGCCGCTCGATGTCCCAGCCGCGGTCGTCCGGCATGTCCGATATCGCGTCCACCCCGTCGGCGACCAGCCGCCACAGCGCCTCGGGGGTGGCGGCCCCGCCGGGGAAGCGGCACGCCATTCCGACGATCGCGATGGGCTCGTCGCCGCCGGGCGCGGCGGCCGGTGCGGCGGCGGTGTCCGGCAGGTCGCCGCTCAGCTCGGACAGCAGGTGCCCGGCGAGTGCGGGGACCGTCGGGTAGTCGAAGACGACCCCGGGCGAGAGCCGCAGCCCGGTGGCCTCGGCCAGCCGGTTGCGCAGTTCGACGGCGGTCAGCGAGTCGAAGCCGAGTTCCCGGAACGGCAGGGTCTGGCTGACCCGCTCCCCGGCGCCGAAGCCGAGCACCGCGGCCACCTCGGTCCGTACCAGGTCGGCGATCTGCTCGTGCCGCTCCTGCCGGGGCAGCGCGGCCAGCCGCCCGGCCAGCGGGCCCGCGTCGCCCGCGCCCGGCCGGACCACCCGGCGCGCGGGGCGGCCGGCCAGGCCGCTCAGCATCGCCGGTACCGGGGCGGTCCGGGCCCGCAGCGCCCCAAGGTCGAGCCGCGCGGGCAGGGTCACGGGGCGGTTCAGTGCCAGCGCCCGGTCGAACAGCGCGGTTCCGGTCCGCGCGTCCAGGGGGCGTACGCCCGTGTGCCGCAGATGGCCGCCCCCGGCGTCCAGGATCCCGGTCTGCATGCCGCCCTCCGCGGACCACAGTCCCCAGCCCAGCGAGACGGCGGGCAGGCCCTGGGCGCGGCGGTGCTGGGCGAGCGCGTCGAGGAAGTGGTTGGCGGCCGAGTAGTTCGCCTGCCCCGGGTTGCCCAGCGTGCCGGCGAGCGAG
>NZ_WYCT01000589.1 GCF_011008945.1 Streptomyces harenosi | reverse complement strand
GCCCCCGACCGGCCCGTCGCCGCCGGTCACGCCCGCAACACCGCATCCGGCCGCCTGCTGGCCGTCGCGCAGAACCTCGCCCCCGCCGAAGCGCCCGCCGGCGCGCTGCTCGCCGGCGCCCTGGACCTGCTCGCCCTCGGCCGGGCCCTGGTCGGCCGCTCCACCGCCCTGCCGCCCGCCGCCGCCGAGCCGATGCGCCGGCCCGAACCCGCAGCCCGCCCCGGCGCCCTGGCCGACGCCTGGGGACCCGGCGCGGCCCTGTTCCGGCGCGCGGGCCGCTGGTGGTGCGGCCACGACGGCAACGCCCACGGCACCTCCTGTCATCTGCGCGCCGAGCCCGGCACCGGCGTCGTCGTCGCCTTCACCGGCAACGCCAGTTCCGCCACCGCCCTGTGGCGCGACCTCACCGAGGACCTCGACGCGCTCACCGGCCTCGCGGTGCCCACCACACCGGCCCCCGCGCCCGACCGGGGCCGCCCGATCGCGCTCCCCGAATGCGCCGGCACCTACCGCAACGGCACCACCGAGTACCGCGTGAGCCTGGACGCCGCGGGCTCCCCGGTCCTCTCCGTCGACGGCGACCTGCCGCTGCCCCTGGTGTGCTACGCCGACCTGAGCTGCGACCTCGTCGACCCGGCGACCGGCCGGCACGAGCCCGCGGGGCACTTCCACCGCGACCCCCTGACCGGTGTCCTCGACCGCGTGCAGATCTCCGGGCGGGCGGCCCGCCGGACCGCGGACGCGGGGACCGGCGCCCCCGAGCCGGACACCTTCTGGTCCACCCTCCGCGAGGACCTCGCCCAGGACCGGGAGATCACCGTCTTCCGGCCCGACGGCGGCGCCCTGAGCCTGCCCGAGGGGGCGAGCTGCGTGGACGCGGCGTACGCGCAGTACGGCGACGACGCCCACGCGTGCCTCGGCGCCCGCGTCAACGGGCGGCTGGCCACGCTGAGCACCGTGCTCGGGGACGGCGACACCGTCGAACTGCTCATGGGCCAGGACCCGGCCTCCGAGCCCTCCAGCGCATGGCTGGAGCACGCGCACACGCCCGCCGCGCGGATCGCCATCCAGCGATGGCTGGCGGCGCACCCGGACCACGGGGCCCCCGAGGCGGCCGACGCCGGTGAGCGGGCGGCGGCCCCCCGCCCCGGCGGCGCCGACGCGCCCGCCGCCGGCCCGAGCGCCGCCCGCCCCGCCGCCGACGTCCTCGTCGACCGCCCGGGCGCCACGGTGCGGCTGGCCGGCTGCTGCACGCCCGTGCCGCCCGACGAGATCACCGGGTTCGCCGTGCGCGGCGGGGTGGTCACCGTGCACCGCGTGGGGTGCGCCGCGGTCGCGCGCATGACGAGCGCGGGGCGCCCGGAGGTGGGCGTGCGCTGGGGCGACACCACCGAGTGCCGGGTCACCCTGCTTGCGGAATCGTTCGTCCGTCCGCATCTGCTGGCCGATCTGACCGAGGCCATGGCCGTGGAGGGCGCCGAGATCGTCTCGGCCACCGTCGAGCCCCCCGACCGGCAGCGCGTCCGCCACACGTACACCGTCCAGTTGCCGGACGCCGCCCATCTGCCCGCACTGATGCGCGCGATGCGCAACGTGGCCGGTGTCTTCGATGTGAGCCGGGCCCAGCCGCAGCGGCCGCCGGGCGCCTGACCGGCCGGCGCCGCCCCGCCCGCCACACGCGCCGCGGCGTGCGCCGGGCGCGCGGAGTGGGCCTACCCGTTCGGGTGCGCCGGGCGCGCGCCGCCACGGGACCGCGCGCCCGCGCTGATAGCCGTGGGGCATGCTGCACACCCCCCACACCCCCACCTGTCCCTTATACCCATCTGACGCTGC
>NZ_WYCT01000588.1 GCF_011008945.1 Streptomyces harenosi | reverse complement strand
GTCGGAGTTGCGGCCGTAGAGCCATGCCTCGAAGCGGACGTCGGGGATGACGAGGTGGAGGTATTCGGGCGCGTACGGCATGCGCCGACTCTAGCCCCAGGTACCGGTGTTAAGGGAGATGTGGGCCGTCATCGCCGTCTGGTGCCTCTACATGATCGCCGTGTGGGGACCGACCGTCCCCCTGGTCGCGGCCGAGGTGGTCCAGGAGCACGGCGCGCGCGCCTACGGCCTGGTCAACTCCGCCCTGGGCGCCGGCACCGTCGCCGGCGGACTCCTCGCCCTGCGGCTGCGCCCCCGCCGTATGCTCCGGGCCGGCGCGATCGCCCTGTTCGGCTTCGCCGCCTTCCCGGCGAGCGTGGGAGCCGGCCTGGGCGTGCCGGCCATGGCGGCCGGAGCCGTCGTCGCGGGAGCCGGGATGTCCTTCTGGGGCGTGATGTGGGCGACCAGCGTCCAGACCCAGGTCCCGGCCGACGTCCTCAACCGCATCCACGCCTACGAGGTGGCGGGTTCCCTGGCGATGATGCCCGTCGGCCAGGCCCTCGCCGGTCCGGCGGCCTCCCTGCTGGGCGCCGGCCAGGTGCTGCTCGCCGCCGGGGCGACGAGCCTCGTGGTCTGCGCCGCCCTGCTCGCGGTGCCCGCGGTCCGCGGCCTGGTCCGCGCCGACGCGCCCGGCCCGGCCGCGTCGGCGATACCGGGGCCGGTGCGGCCGGACACGGGATGAACGCCCGGGGCGGCGGTCCGCTCCCCGGCCCCGCGCCGGTCCGTCACCGGCCGGGGCCGAGGAAGTCCCCGATCCGCTCGCGCAACGACCGGGCGTCCAGCCCATGGGCGGCGGTGTGCTCCGCCACGCGTCCGTAGCGCCGCAGCTCGCGACGGCCCACGCCCAGCCCCAGCACGCGGTGCGGCACGTCGGACAGCGCCTCGTTCACCGCCCCCGCCGACGTGCCGGCCAGGTACGGCTCGACCAGCACGACGTCCGTGCCCGCGGTCCCCGTGGCCCGGCGCAGCGCGGCGGCGTCGAAGGGCCGGACGGTCGTCGCGTACAGGACGGTCACGTCCATGCCTTCCGTGGCGTCGAGCACGGCGTCGAGCAGCGGCCCGACGGCGACGACCACGCCGGAGCTCCCCCGCCGGACGGTGAGGAACCCTCCCCCGTCCACCGGGCGTCCGGCGGCGTTGGCCTGCAACGACAGGCGTACGTACACCTTGTCGTCCCCGGCGGCCACCGCGTGCCGCAGCAGGGTCTCCGCCTCGTCGGGGTGGCCCGGCACGTGCACGGTCCAGCCGTCCAGGGTGTCGAGCAGCGCCACGTCGCCGGGCGCCATGTGGGTGTAACCGCCGGCGGGCCAGTCGAAGGAGGCGGCGGCGCTCACCAGCACCGCGCCCGCGTCCTGGTGCCCGAGGTCCAGCTTAACCTGCTCGAAGGGCCGCTCGATGAGGAAGCTGGCGAAGGTGTGCACGACGGGGCGCATCCCGGTCAGCGCCAGCCCGGCGGCCGCGCCGACCAGGAGCTGCTCGCGGATGCCGACGTTGACGACCCGGTCC
Source organism: Streptomyces harenosi (assembly GCF_011008945.1). Taxonomy (GTDB): domain Bacteria; phylum Actinomycetota; class Actinomycetes; order Streptomycetales; family Streptomycetaceae; genus Streptomyces; species Streptomyces harenosi. Next base: position 233 of record NZ_WYCT01000588.1, on the reverse strand, counting down.
GGGTGCCGGCGCACGGCCTCGGCGAAGCCGTCCACGCCGATCTCGGCGAGGACCACGGCCACGCGGGGGTCCTCGTCCAGCAGCCGGGAGACGACGGGAGCGAGCCGGTCACGCATGGTGTCCATGGGGAAGAGCCTTTCTGGGTGGGGTGGCGGCCCTCCGGCGGCGGCCGGGCGCGCGCCGGAGAAGACGGCACGGCGCGAGGGCGGGAAGGCTGTCTCTTATACACATCT
>NZ_WYCT01000587.1 GCF_011008945.1 Streptomyces harenosi | reverse complement strand
CAACTCCCCCGCGCCGCATGCCGGGCACCCGGCACAGCCCCCGCGGAAGAGGTCCCGCCCCTACCCTGACAGTGACGAGCTGTTCAGAGAGGGGCGAGACCGTGCCATCTGATGCCACTCCGGACCCCTACGCCGACCCGTTGGTGTTCGGGCAACGTCTGCAGATCCTCCGCACCCGGCGCGGGCTGACCCGGGATCAGCTCGGCGGACTCGTCGGCCGGTCCGGCTCGTGGGTGAAGGGCGTCGAGACCGGGCGGCTGAAGACCCCGAAGCTCGACGTGGTGCTGAGGCTGGCCGAGGTCCTGCGCGTCGGTGACCTGTCCGACCTGACCGGCGATCAGTCCATGCCGGTCGGACTGTTCACCGGCCCCGGTCATCCTCGCCTGCCCGCGGTGAAGGCAGCCGTGGACGCGTTCCCGCTCGGCGCCGCCCGGGAGGCCCCGCCCGCCGCGCACGTGCGGGCCCGGCTCGACCGGGCATGGGCCGCCCGCCACCGCGCGCCCCACCACCGGGACGTCATCGGCGCCCTGCTTCCCGACCTGATCCGTGACGCTCGGGCGGCGGTCCGGCACGCGGACACGGTCGCGGGCCGGCGAGGGGCGCAGGCCGTCCTCGCCGAGGTCTACTCCCTGGCCCAGTTCTTCGTGGCGTACCAGCCCGACGCCCCGCTCCTGTGGCGGGTGGCCGAACGCGCTCTCGTCGCGGCGCAGGAGTCGGAGGACCCGCACGCCATCGGCGTCGCCGCCTGGCTCGCCGCGCAGGCGCACCGGGACAGCGGGCCCGCCCACTTCGATGCCGCCGACGAGGTCACCCACCAGACCCTCGCCCACCTCGAACCACTGCTCCCCGAGGCGAGCGACGACGTCCTCGCCATCGCCGGAGCGTTGACGTTCGAGGCCGGCTACACCGCGGCCCGGCGCGGCGAGACCGGCACCGCGTGGCGGCACTGGGACCAGGCCCGCGAAATGGCGGCCCGGCTGCCCGGCGGCTACTACCACCCCGTCACCTCGTTCTCCCAGGCCATCATGGGCGCCCACGCCGTGACCATCGCGGTGGAGCTGCACCAGGGCGGCGAGTCCGTCAGGCAGGCCGCCGCAGCCGACGCCGTGGTGATCCCGTCCCGGCCACGTCGCGCCCGGCACCGCATCGAGGAGGCGCGCGGCTACCAGCTCGACGGGCAGCCCGACGTCGCGCTGGCCACGCTGGCCCAGGCGCACCAGGCCGCTCCCGAGACGATCAAGTACAACGGCTACGCCAAGCGGATCGTCCTCGAGGAGGCCGAGGCGAAGAGTGCGGCCCGGCGCCGCCGCGCCTCCGAGCTCGCGGTCAGACTCGGTCTGCTGGCCGCGTGACCAGGGGGCACGAACTGTGCCCCCGCCCCGGCCGCAGGGCCCCTACGGTCACTCGCGTGGAACGGAACACCCCGACTGCGAAGACCGCGGCCCTGCCCAGCGCCCTCGTGAGCGGTGTGCACGAGATGCCGCCCGAGGTGCTGGACCTTCTCGTACTGCCCCCGCTCGACACCCTGCCCTCCGACCGGGCCCGCGGCGCGGTGTGCCTGTGGTGCCCGCGGCGGCTGACCGTGGAGACGGCCGTCGACCTCGGCGAGCGCACCGGTGCCGCCGGGCGCTGGTGGCCGCGCGCCTGCGGCCCCTGCGCCGGCCGCCGCGCCCACCACGCCCTCTACGCCCATGTCGCCGTGTGCGAGCCCTGCGTCGACGACGTGACCCGGTGCGAGACCGGCCGCGCCCTGTCCCGGCTGGTGAGGAAGTACCGCCGATGACCTCCTCCACCACGATGAGCCCGGCCCCCGTCCTGGGCATCCCCCCCTGTCTCTTATAGACATCTCCGACCCC
>NZ_WYCT01000586.1 GCF_011008945.1 Streptomyces harenosi | reverse complement strand
TGGCGATACGGGCCGCGATGCCGATCAGGACGGGGAAGAACTCGCCCGTCGGGTCGGAGAAGGTGGCGGGGGCGTTGTTGCTGTAGGCGTACGGGTTCATCGTGGCCGGCTGGCCGTAGTCGACCATGGGGTCGACGGAGATGAACCTGCCGGTGGCCGGGTCGTAGTCACGGGCGCCCAGCCGGGTCAGCCCGGTGTCCTTGTCGACCGTGCCCCCGACGAAGCCCCGCTGTCCGGGCCAGGTGGTGGGCTGCTGCCCCCGGGCCTCGCCGAACGGCAGCGACTTGCGGCGGGTGACGCCCATGGTCGCCTCGGTCATGTTCACGACCGTGTGGGACGTGCCGTGGTGGTCGGAGATGAGCAGTTGGCGGACGCCGCCGGTCGCGCGGACCGTCGTCATCCCGTCGGGGTGGGCGTAGAAGCGCTCCGCCGTCTTCTTGGTGTTGTCCGCACTGACGGTCAGCTCCGCGTCGCCCAGGTAGAGCGTGCGGCTGCCGTCGGCTCCCCGGCGGATGAGGCGTTCGCCGTCCGCGCCGTAGAGGTACGACGTGGTCTTGGTGCCGCCGCCCTCGACCGGCTCGGTCACCTTGCGCAGCTCGCCCTCGACGTCCCACTCCAGGGTCTGGGTGGTCCCGCCGTGCTGCCGCTGGGTGGTGTTGCCGCGCTTGTCGTAGGCGAAGGTGTTGAGGCGTTCGCCCTGCGGGCCCACGGACTTGACCTCCGCGAGCGCGTTGGGGCCGCCGATGCCCTCCTTGCCGTAGATGTAGGTGCGGGTGACGTCCTTGGTGGTGTCACCGGTGGGGTCGTGCTCGACGAGCTTGGTGCGGTTGCCCGCGGCGTCGAACTCGAAGGACTGCCAGTACGCGTCCGGGCCGCCGACGGTGTCCTTGGACGGGCCGGCCGCGCAGTCGTCCGTCTTGGCCGACCAGGCGGAGGTCATCTGCCGCAACTGGTCGTAGACGAAGCACTGCGTGTCGGTCTTGCCCGCGTCGGGTGCCGCGTCACCGGGGGTGTCGGTGATCTTGGTGACGTTGCCCGCCTCGTCGTAGGCGTATTTGGTCTCGCTGATCCGCAGCGGCGCCACGGACCGGTCGAAGGTGGCCGACTGCAGCCGGCGCGTGAACTCGTCGTAGAGGTAGGTGCCGTACACCTTCTTGCCCGCAGGACCGGAGTCGCTGCGCAGGATCTCCCCGAACGCCGAGTACTGCACGTCGGTCAGATACGGGGCCGCGCCGCCGATGGCGATGGGCAGGTCGTCGGAGTTGTAGACGAAGACGACCCGTTCGGTGACGAGACCACCCACGCCGGGCACCTCGGCCCAGTCCAGATTCCCCGTGGGAGTGTAGGAGTACTTGTACTCGTACGTGCCGGCCAGGCCGGTCTCCTCGGCGGGGATCACCGTCTTGGTCGACTTCACCCGGTAGGCGTCGTCGTACGCGGTGACCTCCTCGCGGTACTCCAGGCCGTTGTCGTAGCGGATCTGCGCGGTGGGCAGGCCCTTGGCGACCGTGTCGTAGACCCACTCGATCCGCTTCGGGCCGGTCTCGCTGTTCTCGCGCAGCGAGGTGGGCCGGCCGGCCGCGTCGTACGTCGTGACCAGGGTGCGCTTGTCCGGGTCCGTGGCGGCGACCACGTTGTCGGAGTTGTCGTAGCGCAGTTCGGTGCGGCCGCCGTCGGGGTCGACGATGGCGGTCTGCCGGCCGCGTTTGTCGTACTCGAAGGAGGTGACGGCACCGCCGGGGGCGGTCACCTTGACCAGGTTGTCGAGGTCGTCGTACTCGTAGACCGTGTCGCGCCACTTGGTGCGTGCGGCATCGGTGTACTCGCGCAGCCGTTCGGTGCGGCCCTCGGCGTCCTCGAAGACGGCGG
>NZ_WYCT01000585.1 GCF_011008945.1 Streptomyces harenosi | reverse complement strand
TGGCGATACGGGCCGCGATGCCGATCAGGACGGGGAAGAACTCGCCCGTCGGGTCGGAGAAGGTGGCGGGGGCGTTGTTGCTGTAGGCGTACGGGTTCATCGTGGCCGGCTGGCCGTAGTCGACCATCGGGTCGACGGAGATGAACCTGCCGGTGGCCGGGTCGTAGTCACGCGCGCCCAGCCGGGTCAGCCCGGTGTCCTTGTCGACCGTGCCCCCGACGAAGCCCCGCTGTCCGGGCCAGGCGGTGGGCTGCTGCCCCCGGGCCTCGCCGAACGGCAGCGACTTGCGGCGGGTGACGCCCATGGTCGCCTCGGTCATGTTCACGACCGTGTGGGACGTGCCGTGGTGGTCGGCCAGCATGAGCTGCCGGACACCCCCGGTCGCGCGGACCGTCGTGGAGCCGTCCGGATGCGGGTAGAAGCGCTCCGCCGTCTCCTGGGCGTTGTCGGCGCTGACGGTCAGCTCCGCCTCGGCGAGGTAGAGCGTGCGGCTGCCGTCGGCTCCCCGGCGGATGAGGCGTTCGCCGTCCGCGCCGTAGAGGTAGGACGTGGTCTTGGTGCCGCCGCCCTCGACGGGCTGGGTCACCTTGCGCAACTGGCCCTCGACGTCGTACTCGAGCGTCTGGTTGTTGCCGCCGTGCTGGCGCCCGGTGGTGTTGCCCGCCTTGTCGTAGGCGAAGGTGGCCAGGGTCTGGCCCTGCGGACCGGCCGACCTGATCTCGGCCAGGGCGTTCGGGCCTCCCACGCCCGCCTTGCCGTAGACGTAGTCCCGGGTGACGTCCTTGGCGGCGTCGCCCGTGGGGTCGTGCTCGACGAGCTTGGTGCGGTTGCCCGCGGCGTCGTACTCGAAGGACTGCCAGTACGCGTCCGGGCCGCCGACGGTCTCCTTGGACGGGCCGGCCGCGCAGTCGTCCGTCTTGGCCGACCAGGCGGAGGTCATCTGCCGCAACTGGTCGTAGACGAAGCACTGCGTGTCGGTCTTGCCCGCGTCGGGTGCCGCGTCACCGGGGGTGTCGGTGATCCTGGTGACGTTGCCCGCCTCGTCGTAGGCGTACTTCGTCTCGGCGATGCGGCCCGGGCTGACCGAGCGGTCGAAGGTGACCGTCTGAAGGCGCCGGGTGAACTCGTCGTAGAGGTAGCTGCCGTAGACCTGCTTGCCGGCCGGTCCCGCGTCGGTGCGCAGGATCTCGCCGAACGCCGAGTACTGGGCGTTCGCGAGATACGTGGACGCACCGCCGATGGAGATCGGCAGATCGTCGGAGTTGTAGCGGAAGACGACCCGCTCCGTGACCAGGCCGCCGACGCCCGGCAGCGAGACCCAGGCGAGGTTGCCGGTCGGCGTGTAGGAGTACTCGTACTCGTACGTGCCGGCCAGGCCGGTCTCCTCGGCGGGGATCACCGTCTGGGACTTCTTCACCCGGTAGGCGTCGTCGTAGGCGGTGATCTCCTCGCGGTACTGCAGACCGTTGTCGTAGCGGATCTGCGCGGTGGGCAGGCCCTTGGCGACCGTGTCGTAGGTCCATTCCAGACGCTTGGGACCGGTGACGCTCTCCTCGCGCACGGACGTCGGACGGCCGCCCGCGTCGTAGGTGGTGAACAGCGACCGGCCCAGCGGGTCGACGCTCTCCACCACGTTGTCGGAGTTGTCGTAGCGCAGTTCGGTGCGGCCGCCGTCGGGGTCGACGATGGCGGTCTGCCGGCCGCGTTTGTCGTACTCGAAGGAGGTGACGGCACCGCCGGGAGCGGTCACCTTGACCAGGTTGTCGAGGTCGTCGTACTCGTAGACCGTGTCGCGCCACTTGGTGCGTGCGGCATCGGTGTACTCGCGCAGCCGTTCGGTGCGGCCCTCGGCGTCCTCGAAGACGGCGG
>NZ_WYCT01000584.1 GCF_011008945.1 Streptomyces harenosi | reverse complement strand
GTGCGGCGGCGTCCGGTCAGCAGCAGCGCCGCCGCGACCAGGGCGCCGGCCGGGGGCAGCCACCACACCCACGCGGGCAGCGGGGCGGCGGCGGTGGTCAGGCCGGGTGCCGTCGGGACGCTCAGACCGCCCGCCAGGGAGACGGTGTGGGTGGCCCGGGCCGCCGGGGAGGCGTAGCCGAGGTCGGTGGAGGCGAGGACCAGGCGCAGCCGGTGGCCCTTCTCCACCTCGTGGTCGATGGCCGGGAGGGTGATCGTCACGTCCTTGCCGGCCCTCGCGCCCTCGACGCGGACCGGTGTGACCAGTTGGGAGGGCAGGAGGGGGCGGGTGCCGCCGGGGCCGACGTCGTAGAGCTTGGCGAAGAGCACGGCCTCGTCGCGGGTGGAGCGCACGCGGACGGTGACGGTCGGCGATCCGGTGACGCGCAGGGCGCTGCGCAGGGGGGCCGAGTCGAACCGGGCGTGCTGGCCGGGGAAGTCGAGCGAGACGCCGACGCCCAGGGCGGACAAGCGGGCCAGTCCGCCCTGTCCGCCGAGGCCGGGCAGGGCGGAGACGGCGGGCGGGGTGCCGCCCGGGGGGTTGTCGAAGCGCTGCTCGCCGCCGGTGAGGGGGATGTCCCTCGGGGAGCCGCGCAGGCCGGGGTAGCGGTCCGCGGTCGCGCCCCGCGCCTGCGCCCGGCCGTCGGTGGAGTCGACGCCTCCGGTGCGGGTGACGCGGAACGCCGCCCCCGCGGCGGCGTCCTGGTCGCCTTTCAGGTGGCGGTCGAACCAGGCCCGTACGCGGGTGTGGACGCGGCCGGTCTCCAGGTCCCCGCCGTCATGGCCGCCCGCGATCCAGTCGACGTGGACGGGGGCGCCGTTGGCCCGGATCGCCTGCGCCGCCTCGTCCGCCTGGCCGAGCGGGAAGAGGGAGTCGGACCGGCCCTGCACCAGCAGCGCGGGCACGCCGATGCGGTCGGCGACGGCCGCGGGGGAACGGGCCCGGAGCAGCGCGCGTGCCTCGGCGTCCGCGGTCCCGGAGGCGGCGGCCCGCTCGTACATCCGGCACAGCCGGGGCTCGAAGCGGTCGCAGCCGCCGCCGGAGGTGACGAAGAGGCCGGCCCACAGCTTCTTGAAGACGCCGCCCGGGAAGAGGGCGTCGGCCAGGTCCCAGTAGGTGAGGGCGGGGGCGACGGCGTCGACGCGGTCGTCGTGCCCGGCGGACAGCAGCGCCACCGCGCCGCCGTAGGAGGCGCCGGTGACGCCCACGCGCGGGTCGCCCTCCGCGTCGAGCTCCACCTGGGGCTGCCGGGCCAGCCAGTCGATCAGCCGGGAGACGTCGGCGACCTCGCCGTCCGGGTCGTTCAGCCCGATCTTCCCGGACGAGCCGCCGAAGCCGCGCGCCGACCAGGTCAGCACCGCGTACCCGTCCTGGGCCAGGCGCTCGGCCTGGGCGCGCACATCGGCCTTGCTGCCGCCGAAGCCGTGCGCCAGCAGGACCGCCGGGCGGCGGCCGGCGGGACCGGCCGTGAAGTAGGACGTGTCCAGGCGCACCCCGTCGCCCACGGTCATGACCCGGTCGGTGCGGTGCACCGGGGGCGCGTCGCCGGAGGCGACGGCCGTCCACGTACCGGCACCGGCGAGGACGGCCACGGCGGCCACGGCGGCGAGCAGCCGCCGGGGTCCGCGCGGGCCCCGCAGTCCGGGCAGTCGGAGATCCATGCGTCCACGGTACGGGCCGCCACCGACAGCCGGTGCGGCTGAGAGGCCGAACCCCGGCCCCTCCTGCGGGAGTACGGCGTCCCGGCCGCGTACCGCGCCGGCAGTACACGGCCGCGCGCTCCGGGGCCGGGCCACCGCCCGGGGGCGGCGCCCCCGGGACCGGCACCGGCCGGCGGGTCGCGGCGCGGGCGCAGCGCCCGGCGCGGGGTGGCGGGTACGGGGTGACGGGTACGG
>NZ_WYCT01000583.1 GCF_011008945.1 Streptomyces harenosi | reverse complement strand
CCCCAGACCCGTACCGAGGTGGAGGTAGGCGAAGGACCCGCCCGCGCCGCCCTCACCGGCCACCGCGAGGCCGAGCGCGGCGGCGTTGGTGTCCTTGTCGACGACGACCGGCACCCCCAGCCGCCGCGCCAGCGCGTCCCGCAGCGGGAAGCCGTCCCACTCGGGGAATCCGGTGACCCGGTGCAGGACCCCGCGGGCGTGGTCCAGCGGGCCGGGCAGCGCGACCCCGAGCCCGAGGAGGGACGGGGCCCCGGCCGCCCCCGGCCGCAGCGTCCGCGCCACCAGTGCCTCCGCCTCCCGGGCCACCGCCGCGACCACGGCCTCGGCGCCCGCTCCGAGGTCCAGCGGGGCCCGCCGCTCCCCCACCACCGCACCGTCGAGGTCGGCCAGGACCGCCCGCAGCTCGTCGCGGTCCAGGTGGACCCCGAGGGCGTGGCCCGCCTCCGGCACCAGCCGCAGGACGGTCCGCGGCTTGCCGCCCGTGGAGGCCCGGCGCCCGGCCTCGGCGGCGAGGCCGTCCTGGCGCAGCCGGGCGGTGATCTTGCTGACCGCCTGCGGGGTCAGCCCGGTCCGCTCGGCGAGCTCCAGCCGGCTGATGCCCTCCGGGCCCGCGGTGCGCAGCAGGTCGAGCACGAGCGCGGTGTTGTGGCTGCGCAGCGCGAGCAGATTCGCGCCGCCCGCCCCGCGCCGCATCCCGGGCGCCGCGCTCGCCGTGTCCGTACCGCCGTTCGTGCTGTTCACGCCCCCATTGTCGCCCCCGCTTGCACTTTGGCAACAGCGTTGCGAAAGTGGGGGCATGACTGGTACTTCCCCCGGCACCCCCGCGCGCGGCCCGCTCCGCGTCGGCCTCGTCGGCTACGGCCTCGCGGGTTCCGTCTTCCACGCCCCGCTGATCGCCGCCACCGAGGGGCTGACCCTGGACACGGTCGTCACCTCCAACCCCGAACGGCAGCGGCAGGCCCGCGCCGAGTTCCCGGACGTCCGGACCGTGAACGGCCCCGAGGAGCTGTTCGGCCGCGCCGCCGAGCTGGACCTCGTCGTCATCGCCTCGCCGAACAAGACGCACGTGCCGCTGGCGGCCACCGCGCTCGAGGCCGGCCTGCCGGTCGTGGTGGACAAGCCGATCGCGGGCACGGCCGCCGAGGCACGGGAGCTGGCGGCGCTCGCCGAGGAGCGCGGTCTGCTGCTGTCGGTCTTCCAGAACCGCCGCTGGGACAACGACTTCCTGACCCTGCGCAAGCTGCTCGCCGAGGGCGCCCTGGGCGACGTATGGCGGTTCGAGTCGCGCTTCGAGCGGTGGCGGCCCAAGCCGAAGGGCGGCTGGCGGGAGTCCGGCGACCCGGCGGAGATCGGGGGCCTGCTGTACGACCTCGGCAGCCATGTCGTCGACCAGGCGCTGGTCCTGTTCGGCCCGGCCACCCAGGTCTACGCCGAGTCGGTGGTGCGCCGCCCGGGCGCGGAGGCCGACGACGACACCTTCATCGCGCTCACGCACACCGGCGGGGTGCGCTCGCACCTGTACGTCTCCTCGACCGCCGCCCAGCTCGGCCCCCGCTTCCGGGTGCTGGGCTCGCAGGCCGGTTACGTCAAGTACGGCCTGGACCCGCAGGAGGGGGCGCTGCGCGAGGGCAAGCGGCCCGGCCCCGGCTGGGGCGAGGAGGACGAGTCGCTGTGGGGCCGGGTCGGGTCCGGGGAGTCGCCGGCGACCGGCGGCGGCCGGGTGGAGCCGAGCCTTCCGGGTGACTACCCCGCCTACTACGCGGCGGTGGCGAAGGCCCTGCTGGAGGGCGGCCCCAACCCGGTGACCGCCCACGAGGCCGCCGCCGCGCTGGACGTCCTGGAGGCGGCGCGCCGCTCGGCCCGGGACGGCGTCGTGGTGTCCCTGTGACGCGCGCGCAGTCACCGGCCCCGCGCTCGGCCACCTCTCTTTCCCGCTCCCCCTCTTCCCCC
>NZ_WYCT01000582.1 GCF_011008945.1 Streptomyces harenosi | reverse complement strand
TTTGTTTCAAGCAGAAGGCGGCATACGAAATTAGCGAGTGTCTCGTGGGCTCGGAGAGTTGTATAAGAGACAGGTGTGTGGGCGAGGAGATGGCGCACGAGGGTCAGCAGGGTCTGCACGCCCGAGCTGGAGATGCGGGCGTCGCAGCGCACCACGGGGATCTGCGGGGGCAGGTCGAGGGCGGTGCGGACCTCCTCGGGGTCGTAGCGGTGGGCGCCGTCGAACTCGTTGATGGCGACGATGAAGACCAGGCCGCGCCGCTCGAAGAAGTCGATGGCCGCGAAGGAGTCCTCCAGGCGGCGGGTGTCGGCCAGGACCACCGCGCCGAGCGCGCCCTCGCACAGTTCGTCCCACATGAACCAGAACCGTTCCTGGCCGGGGGTGCCGAACAGGTACAGCACATGGTCGGCATCGAGGGTGATGCGGCCGAAGTCCATCGCGACGGTGGTCTCGAGTTTGTTCTCGATGCCGTCGAGGCTGTCGGTGGCGGCACTGACGGTGGTGAGCAGTTCCTCCGTGCTCAGCGGCGCGATCTCGCTGACCGCGCCGACGAAGGTGGTCTTGCCCACGCCGAATCCGCCCGCCACGAGGATCTTCAGCGCGGTGGGGAACGGATCGGTGCCGTCGCCCTGGTCAGAGCTGTCGTCGTAGTCCATCGAGCACTGCCTCCAGAAGGGCCCGGTCCGTGGGGTTGTGGTGAAACGCGGGGGGCTTGGTGGTCAGCACCCCGCAGTCGACGAGGTCCGACAGCAGCACCTTGGTGACCGCGACCGGCAGCCTCAGATGGGCGGCGACCTCGGCGACCGGGACGGGCCCGCGGCACAGGTCGAGCGCCTGCGCGTGCTCGGGGCCGAGGTAGCCGAGGGGGGTGGCTCCGGTCGCCATCACCTGCGACATGAGGTCGAGGGCGACGGTGGGCCGGGTGCGGCCGTTGCTGACCGTGAAGGGGCGCACGAGCCGACCGGCCGCCTCGTCGAGCCAGGGCCCGTCGCCGGCCGCCGCCACGCTCAAGACCTCATCGCCGGGGACGCCGGGGAGCCCGCGGCCTGCTGCCGGGGCGCGGTCACCAGATAGGGGCGGACGCTCTTGACGAGCATCGCCATCTCGTAGCCGAGCACGGCGGCGTCGGCCTCGCGGCCGGCGAGGACGGCCAGGCAGGTGCCGGACCCGGCCGTGGTGACGAACAGCAGCATCGAGTCGAGCTCGACGACGACCTGCCGTACGTCGCCGCCGTCACCGAAGCGGACACCGGCGCTGCGGCCGAGGGAGTACAGGCCGGAGGCCAGGGCCGCCATGTGGTCGGCGCTGTCCGGGTCGAGGCCGTGGACGGACTTGACCAGCCCGTCGCACGACAGCAGCACGGCGCTGGTGGTGTGCGGTACACGCTGCACGAGGCCGCTCATCAGCCAGTCGAGGTCGGATACGTGGCCGGTCGGCGCATCGCTCGCCATGGGGGATCGACTCCTTGAGATACGAAGGTCAGCGGGAGCGCTGGGGGTGGGAACCGGGGCGGTGGTCCAGGTCATCCGGCCGGCGCGCTCCCGTCGTGCCGGGTGGTGGGGCCGGGCCGGGACACGGCCGGGCCGTGCCTTTCCGGGATCGTGGGGGGCGCGGGCGGGTGTCCGCGCCCTGCGTCGCCCGTCCGCGCCGCCGGTGCGGGCCGCGTGCCGGGCCCGCCCCGCTCCTGGTGGTCCGCCTCCAGGTGGTGCTGGGCCTCGGCGAGGCCGATGCCGCGCTGGAAGGCGGCCATCAGGCCGGGGTCGTGGCCGGCGAGGTGGTCGGTGTCCGGGCGGGGCACGGGGCCGCCGCGCAGTTGCGGGGCGAGGTGCTCCTGGGCGCGGCGGCGGGGCAGCCGGGGCTTGCCCATGGTGCCGCGCACGGCGGGGTGGCGCGGGACGAGCGGTTCCCCGGCGTTCTCGGCCAGGGCGGGGCGGTCGCCGGGCCGGATGCCGGGCAC
>NZ_WYCT01000581.1 GCF_011008945.1 Streptomyces harenosi | reverse complement strand
GTCAGATGTGTATACGAGCCAGCTCCCCCGTCCTCGCGACCGCCGCGCTGGGCGCCGCCGTCGCCTCGGTCATCACGCTGGTCATGGCCGCGATGCGGGCGGTGCGGGCCGTGCGGGACCGGATCGATGCGGGGACCGGCGGCGCGCTCCAGACCCATGTGGAGGCCGTCGGGATGCTCCCGCCGCTCGTCGTCTGCCTGATCACCTCGGTGGCCGCCCTGGTCCTCGGCGGGTTCGCCCGGCACGAACTGCGCGCGAGGGGCGAGCGCTACACGGCCCGGTCGGCGGGCGCCGCCAACGCCCTCACCGCGACGGCCAGGACGCTGGCGGTCCCGGCGCTGATCCTGGCCGGGCTCATCGGGCTCGCCTATCTCGTGGCCAAGGGCCAGTGGTGACCCGCTCCGCGAGCGACATGTCGGGAATCATCCGCCCTGGTCCGGCGTTGACCGGTGACGAAGTCGGCCGCCGAGGAGAGCCCGGCCGATGACGCACGCGGCGGACGCGACGGCGCGCCCGGACGCAGGACTGGGAACGGAGAGACCCTCGGGTGCACGGTGAGTACAAGGTCCCCGGCGGCAAGCTGGTCGTCGTGGACGTGGAGGTCGAGGACGAGGTACTGCGCCACGTGCGCGTGGCGGGCGATTTCTTCCTCGAACCGGACGAGGCGCTCGACGCCGTGAACCGCGCCCTGGAGGGCGCCCCCGCGGACACCGACGCCGCCGCCCTGGCCGCCCGGATCGACGCGGCGCTCCCCGAGGGGACCGTGATGTACGGGCTGACCTCGGAGGGGGTCGGCATCGCCGTGCGCCGCGCCCTTGCGCACGCCACGGACTGGACGGACTACGACTGGCAGCTCATCCACGAGGGCCCCCAGTCCCCGGCCCTGCACATGGCGCTGGACGAGGTCCTGACCGGCGAGGTCGCGGCGGGGCGGCGACCGCCGACGCTGCGCGTGTGGGAGTGGGGTGCCCCCGCCGTCATCATCGGCAGCTTCCAGTCGCTGCGCAACGAGGTCGACGCCGACGGCGCCGCACGCCACGGCGTGGAGGTCGTCCGCCGGATCTCCGGCGGCGGCGCGATGTTCGTGGAGCCGGGCAACACGATCACGTACTCGCTCTCCGTCCCCGGGGCGCTGGTGCAGGGCCTGTCCTTCCAGGACAGCTACGCCTACCTCGACGACTGGGTGCTGGGCGCGCTCGGCGACATGGGGATCCGGGCCTGGTACCAGCCGCTGAACGACATCGCCACCGACCAGGGCAAGATCGCGGGGGCCGCGCAGAAGCGGATCGTGGGACCGGACGGCGGCCCCGGCGCCGTGCTGCACCATGTGACGATGTCGTACGACATCGACGCCGACAAGATGCTGGACGTGCTGCGCATCGGCCGCGAGAAGCTGTCCGACAAGGGCGTCAAGAGCGCGAAGAAGCGGGTGGACCCGCTGCGGCGGCAGACCGGGCTGCCCCGCGAGGCCGTCATCGAGCGGATGATCGACTCCTTCCGGGGCCGGTACGGGCTGTCCCGGGGCAAGGTGACGGACGAGGAGCTGTCCCGGGCCCGGGAGCTGGCGCGCGCCAAGTTCTCGTCGCCCGCGTGGACGGCCCGGGTGCCCTGAGCCCGGACATCCGAGCCCGGGTGCCGGAGCCCCGGGGCGGCCCGGGACTCCGCGCCCGGCCGCCCCGGGCCCGGCGCACCCGTCCGCGCGGCGGGGGCAGCGGGGCGGGTGGCAGGCCCGTGGAGGGGCCCGCCGTCACGGCGCCGGTACGCGGCGAGAGGGCACTTCCGCCCCGCGGGGACTCGTGTGACACTGGCGTCCCCGTCCGCAGTGCGGACAGCCTCCGCACCGTCCCCAAGAGAAGTGCGCCGTGCGTTCTCTCCCCCTGCCCCTCGCCCTGGCCGCGCGCCTGGCCCCGGTCGCCGTGCTCGCCACGGCCGGCTGGGCACTGTCGCTGTCTCTTATGCACATCTGACGCTGCCGACGAAGCTAGAA
>NZ_WYCT01000580.1 GCF_011008945.1 Streptomyces harenosi | reverse complement strand
AGATGTGTATAAGAGCCAGGGTCAGGGGGTCAGCACGATGCGGCCGAAGACCTCGCCCGCGTCCATCGCCCGGTGGGCCCGGGCCGCCTCGGACAGGGGCAGCACCTCGTGCACGACCGTGCGCAGCTCGCCGCGGGCGGCCTCGGCGAACTGGGCCGAGCGCACCGCCTGACGCTCGGGGCCCGGCACCGTGCCGGAGCTGAACGTGGCGAACGTCAGGGACTTGCGGAAGGCGTCCACCAGCCGCATGCCGAAGTCCGCCGGCGGCGGCCCGGCGAGCACGCCGAGGGCGACGAACCGGCCGCCGGGCCGCAGCCGGTCCAGGAAGCGGGGGACCCGGGGGCCGCCCACCACGTCGATCACCACGTCGAAGCCGGAGGGCGCCTGCGGGCCGCCGCCCTCGCCGGCCCGGTCCAGGACGTGGGTCGCGCCCAGCTCCCGCAGACGGGCACCGCGCCCGGCGGACGAGGTGGTGACCACCACCGCGCCCGCCCCGCCCCGGGCCGCGAGCTGCACCGCCGCGATCCCGATGCTGCCCGCGGCGCCGCGCACCAGCACGGTCTCACCGGGCGCGAGGCGGCCGTGCCGCAGCGCGAAGTGGGCGACCACCCCCGACCCGCCGAGGGTCACCGCCTCGACGGCTCCCAGCCCGTCGGGCAGCGCAAGGACATCCCCGGCCGCGGCGACGGCCTGCTCGGCGTAGCCACCGGACAGGCCGGTGAACGCCCACACCCGCCGCCCGCGCCACGAGGGGTCCACGCCTTCGCCCACGGCCGTGACGCGCCCCGCGACCTCGCTGCCGAGGAGGTGCCCCTCCCGGAAGCCGAACCCGGCGAAGGCCCCCCGGCGGACGAGGGCGTCCACACCGCCCACCCCGGCCGCCTCCGTGGCGATCCGCACCTGCCCCGGCGCGGGGTCGGGCACGGGCAGGTCGACGACCTCCAGGCCGTCGGCGCTTCCGAACGTCCTGATCACGACAGCCTTCATCTCGGCTCCTCCGTGCGGTGGTCCCTCGTACGCTGGGCTTCCGGAACGTAACGGACGCCCCCGCCCGCCCGACCGAAGTGAGAAGCGATGACCGGCCGTTCGTCTCACCTGGCCCGCTCCGACGCCCGCGACAACCGCGCCCGCATCCTGACGGCCGCCCGCGAGGTGTTCGGCGAGCGGGGACTGGGCGCGCCCGTGCGCGAGGTCGCCCGGCGCGCGGGCGTCGGCCCCGCCACGCTCTACCGGCACTTCCCGGCCAAGCGGGACCTGGTCGAGGCCGCCTTCGCCGACCAGCGGCACATCTGCCGCACCGTCGTCCGCGACGCCCTCGCGGACCCGGACCCCTGGCGCGGCTTCCGGAGCCTCATCGAGCGGATCTGCGAACTGCACGCCCGCAGCCCCGGGTTCGCCGGCGCCTTCATGACGGCGTTCCCCGAGGCCGCCGACTTCGCCGCCGACCGGGAACGGAGCCTCGGCGCGGTCACCGAACTGGCCCGCCGCGCCCGGCGCGCCGGCGAGCTGCGGGCCGGCTTCGTCGTGGACGACCTGATCCTGATGCTCACGGCCCACCGGGGCGTCCAGGACCTGCCGCCCGCCGACCGGCTCGCGGCCTCCCGCCGCTTCGCCGCCTACATGATCGAGGCGTTCCGCGCCGTGCCGGGCACGGAACCTCGGCCGCCGCTGCCCTCGGCCCCGCGCCTGCGGCCCTGAACGGCAGCGGCGACGGGGCCGGCGGACCCGGCCGCCGGCCCCGTCCCTCGCACCGGGCGCTTACAGCACCGGCAGGTTCTTGCGCAGCTCGAACGCGGTGACCTCGGAGCGGTACTCGTGCCACTCGGCGCGCTTGTTGCGCAGGAAGTGGCGCGGGGCGGGAGCAACCTCGGGCGAGCGACGTCGGTGCAGCGCTGACCGTCTGCCGAGGGGCCGTTGGTGGTCGTCGTTGG
>NZ_WYCT01000057.1 GCF_011008945.1 Streptomyces harenosi | reverse complement strand
CCCCCTGCTCGCCCCCGTCACCAGAGCCGTCCTGCCCGTCAGCACGCCCATGCCGGCGCCCCCTCCTGATTTGTCTAGTGGTCGCTACAGAAAGACCGTACAACGGCCTGCCGACATTTATCTAGTGCCCGCTATAAAATGGCCCCATGGTGAGCGGCGAAGAGCGCGAGGGCGGCCGGCCGGCCGCGCGGACCAGGGGCGGGGCGGAGCGGACGGCCGGCGCGGCGGGGCGCGCGTCGCGGCCTCGCGGGCGTCCCCGCTCCTTCGACCGCGCCACGGCGCTGGAGAAGGCCCTCATGGCCTTCTGGGAGCGCGGCTACGAGGCCACGTCCGTCTCCGACCTCACCGGCGTGATGGAGATCGGCGCCCCCAGCCTGTACGCGGCCTTCGGTGACAAGCGGTCCCTGTTCGACGAGGCCGTGCGGTTCTACGGCGAGCGGTACGGCTCCTTCGGCGAGCGGGCTCTCGCCGAGGAGCCCACCGCCCGCGCGGCCGTGGAGCGGACGCTGCGCGAGGCCGCCGCCGAGTACACGGCGCCCGGCCGCCCGCACGGCTGCATGGTGATCCACGCGGCCGCCAACTGCTCCACCCCGGAGGTCGAGGAGTCGCTGCGCCGCCGGCGCAACGCCAACATCGCCGCGTATGAGAGCCGCATCCGCGCCGACGTCGACGCCGGGCGGCTGCCGCCGGACACCGACGCCGCCGCCCTCGCCCGGCACACCGGCGCCGTGATCCAGGGCATGTCCCAGCAGGCCCGTGACGGCGCGACCCGCGAGGAGCTGGAGGCGCTCGCCGAAATTGCCATGGCCGTCTGGCCCCGCTCGTGAGCCAACGGAGTTAGGCTTCATCCGGGTGCCGGGACGTCCTGGAGGCCCACGGACGGCGACCATGATCGAGCGGTCCACCGCATGGACACGCGCAATGGTCTAGTCCACAATGGCGACCAGTACACCTCGCACGAGGTGGACGTCAGGCCTCCGCCTTCCCCGCACAGGAGGGCGGACCGAGGAACCGGTGCTCTCTGCCCTGACTGCCCCGGCTCCTCACCCTTCGGCCGAGCGGGACCGCACACCCCACGGCCGTTGTTGCTCCGGGCTGCGGTGCCGGGAGGGTTGAGGGTCCCTCCCAGGCGCCGCGGCCCGCGGGTGTTCCGCGGCCCGCACCGCGCCGCGGACGGCCCCGGCCGCCCCCCCCCGCGGCCCCGACCGGACGGGATGCGCGAGGGCGTGAACGGGTCCGGGTGGCCGGTTTCGAACGTTGCGCGAGCGTGCGGGTACGCTCCACACGTGCCCTCCATGAACGAACTCGTACGCCAGCACACCGCTCTCGACGACTCCGACCTCGAGTGGCTGCACCTGCTGGTCTCGGAGTGGCAGCTCCTCTCCGACCTCTCCTTCGCCGACCTGGTCCTGTGGGTCCCCACCCGGGACGGCACCCGGTACGTCTCGGTCGCCCAGATGCGCCCCAACACCGGCCCGACCTCGTACCAGGACGACATGGTCGGCCACCTCGTCCCGCGCGGCCGGCGCCCCATGCTGGACGTCGCCCTGGACGAGGGCCGGATCGTGCGCGAGGGCGATCCCGAGTGGCGCGAGGAGGTCCCCGTCCGGGTCGAGTCGATCCCCGTCCGGCGCCAGGGGCGCGTCCTCGGCGTGATCGCGCGCAACACCAATCTGCTCACCGTGCGCACCCCGAGCCGTCTGGAGCTCACCTACCTCCAGAGCGCCTCGGACCTCGCGCAGATGATCGCCGCCGGCGCCTTCCCGTTCGAGAACCAGCAGGTCGACATGGACGCCTCGCCGCGCGTCGGCGACGGTCTGATCCGGCTGGACGCGGACGGCATCGTCCAGTACGCCTCCCCGAACGCGCTGTCCGCCTACCACCGTCTCGGCCTCGCCGCCGATCTGGTCGGCCACCACCTCGGCAGGACCACCGCCGAGCTGGCCCCCTCCCGCGGCCCGGTGGACGAGGCGCTCGCCAAGGTGGCCAGCGGCTGGGCGCCGCGCGAGTTCGAGATCGAGGCCCACGACGGCGTCATCCAGTTCCGCGCGATCCCGCTCAAGCCCAAGGGCACCCGCATCGGTTCGCTGGTGCTGCTGCGGGACGTCACCGAACTGCGGCGCCGCGAACGCGAGTTGATCACCAAGGACGCCACCATCCGGGAGATCCACCACCGGGTGAAGAACAACCTCCAGACGGTGGCCGCGCTGCTGCGCCTCCAGGCCCGGCGCATAGGGTCCGACCGGGGACGGGAAGCGCTCGAGGAGGCCGTGCGCCGGGTCGGCTCCATCGCGATCGTGCACGAGACGCTCTCGCAGAACCTCGACGAGCGCGTGGAGTTCGACGACATCGCCGACCGGGTGCTGGCGATGGTCGCCGAGATCTCGCCGGGCAAGGTCACCGGCCGGCGCACCGGCCGCTTCGGCATCCTGGACGCCGAGGTGGCCACGCCGCTGTCGATGGTGCTGACCGAGATTCTGCAGAACGCCCTGGAGCACGGATTCCGCGAAGGCGACACCGGCACGGTCGAGGTCGCCGCGGTCCGCGGCGGTACGACGAAGGAGGCCCGCCTGCTGGTCACCGTCCAGGACGACGGCGTGGGCCTGCCCGCCGACTTCGACCCGCACCGCTCGGGCAACCTCGGCCTGCAGATCGTCCGCACCCTGGTCGAGGGCGAGCTCGGCGGCACCTTCGACATGGTCCCCGCCCCCGACCACGGCACGCGCGTGATCCTGGACATCCCCGTACGGACGCAGAAGTAACGACTCTCCGGGGCCGGGCGAGCGCCGCGACCGCACCGGGGCGGCGCGAGGGCGGTGCCGGCGCGCCCCGCGGCCGGTGCGAGGGGCGGCCGGGCAGGGACCCGGGGGAGCGGCGCCCGGGCGCGGGGACGGGAGCCGCGCCTTGATCCCCCACAAGGTGGGGGAGTTGTGCACGGGAATCAGCGCCGGCGGGCGGAACCGGGTCCGGGACGCCCGGGCTGTGGACAGCGAAAAGCCCCGGACCACCAGTGGTCCGAGGCTAGTGCTCGTGCTATGCGCATCGGGGGTACTGCGCGCTGCGGCTCGGGGGCGGGGGTTGCGTACGCGCTGTACGCGCCGCCAAGCTCAGGCTGTCAGCAGGGGTGGCCGGTCAGGCGGATGCCTGACGGGCCCGGTTGCGGGCGGCGCGGCGCTTCATCGCGCGGCGCTCGTCCTCGCTGAGACCACCCCAGACGCCGGAGTCCTGACCGGACTCGAGCGCCCACTGCAGACACTGCTCGATCACCGGGCAGCGACGGCAGACGGCCTTGGCTTCCTCGATCTGCAGCAGCGCAGGACCGGTGTTGCCGATGGGGAAGAAGAGCTCGGGGTCTTCCTCGCGGCAAACGGCGCGGTGACGCCAGTCCATGGCTGCTACCTCTCCTTGGTATTACGTGCAGGTTGCTTGTGAATGTGAACGCTTTCACGAATCCCTCAACAAGTGAAGGGCCGACCGCCAGTTCCCTGGCGTGGTCCTTGGAATGAAGAGGGGTTCTGGCGATCTGTGGAGGCCGGTGTTGCGGGCCGTCCCGATCGCCACCTAGAGACTCGCAAACCTCAGCGGCGGATACAACCCCTTCCGGAAAGTTTTTTTTGATTCTTCGGTGTCGACTAGGTCACAGCCGTACTTCCATGGGGTGGATCCTGGCCTAAACGTTCGAGTGAAAGGACTTTAGCCCCTTCTGCTCACACAATCACACGCAGTGCACGGCGTACACCTGTGAACGTCACGCTCGTCCGCAGCCCCAGATGGTCACCGTCCATCTGAAGCGGCAGCGGCACCTTCGAATGCAAGGTGAACTCGGTCAGGTCGTGCAGCGAGACGGCATGCCTGCCATGGGGTCCGCGCTCCGGGGACGAAGTGAGCAACTGGGTGCCATACCGGGCAACCGCGGCCGTGGACAGGCGGCTGAGACCGAAGACATCGAGCCCGGTATCGAACGCGGCCTTAGGCGACGCGTAGATCGGGCGATTGCCGAGAAACGTCCACGGCGAGGTGTTCGAGACTATGGACAGCACCAGATCGGTGACCGGTTCCTCACCGGCCCGCTCCAGGCTGATCGTCCCGCTGCGACGGTGCGGCTCGCCGACGAGCTGGCGCAGCACCTGCCGCACGTACAGGGCGTGCGTCGACTTCTTGCCGCGCTCGCGGTGCTGCTCGACCCGGCCGACCACGCCGGCGTCGAAGCCCAGTCCGGCGTTGAAGGTGAACCAGCGGGCCGGCACCGCCTCGTCCTCCGAGCCGGGCGTGCCGGAGGTCAGGCCCAGCCCGACGGTCCGCTCGCTGCCCTCGCGCAGCGCGTCCAGCAGGGCGCCGGTGGCCTCCACGGCGTGGTTGGGCAGGCCGAGGGCGCGCGCGAAGACGTTGGTGGAGCCGCCGGGGACCACCGCGAGGCCGGGCAGGTGCTCCGGATCGGGGCCGGCGTGCAGCAGGCCGTTGACGACCTCGTTGACGGTGCCGTCGCCGCCGAGGGCCACCACCAGGTCGATGTCGTCGCTCTGCGCCGCCTGTCGGCCCAGGTCCCGCGCGTGGCCGCGGTACTCGGTGGTGACCGCCTCCAGCTTCATCTCGCTGGCGAGCGCGCGGATCAGTACATCGCGCGTGCGCGCACTCGTGGTGGTAGCCGCCGGATTGACCACGAGAAGTGCACGCATGGGTTGCAGGGTACCTACTGGGTGGTACCGGGCCCAGACCGAGGTGGCGGGCGAAGGGCCCCGGCGGGGCGTCCGGGCCGGTGTCGCGCGGGCCTGGGCGCCGGTGGCCGCGCCGTGCGGGCTACCCTGCAGGGGTGAGCAGTGAGCAGACCCCCGCACCCGAAGCCGCCGAGTCCACCGCAGCGCCGGGCGCCCGTCCGGGACGGCTGACCGTCGCGGCCGGGCTCAACGCTCTGGAGGGGCTGGCACTGGTCGCCGGCGGGGTCTGGATGCTGGTGGCGGGGCTGACGGGCCACCCCGACGACCGGACCTCGGCCGTCACCGGCGGCATCACCCTGGTCGTCCTCTCCCTGCTGCCGCTGCTCGCGGCCCGCGGGCTGCTCGCCCTGCGCGGCTGGAGCCGGGGCCCCGCGGTCATCACGCAGATCATGGCGCTGCCCGTGGCCTACAACCTGCTCCAGGCCGACAGCATCGCCATTCCGGCGGGGATCGCGCTGGCGGTGGTGGCCGTGGCGGCGCTCGTCCTGACCGTGAACCCGGAGACGACTCGGGCCCTCGGGATCCGTGGGCCCGGCAACGCGCGGAAGTAGCCCCGCCGGGGCCGGGCCGGCGCCCGCGCTCCCGGAATCCGCCGCGACCGCTTCCCGGGTCTGCTTCCCGGCCGCTCCTCGATCGCTTCCCGGCCGTCCGCCGGCCGTTCCCCGCCTACTCCTCCACGAGGAGCTTCTCCCGTAGCTGCGCCAGGGTGCGCGCCAGCAGCCGGGAGACGTGCATCTGGGAGATCCCGACCTCCTGCGCGATCTGCGACTGGGTCATGTTGCCGAAGAAGCGCAGCAGCAGGATCCGCTTCTCGCGCGGCGGCAGGTCCTCCAGGAGCGGCTTGAGCGACTCCCGGTACTCCACGCCCTCCAGCGCCTCGTCCTCGGCGCCGAGGGTGTCGGCGACCGCCGGGGACTCGTCGTCGGTGTCGGGCACGTCCAGGGACAGCGTGGAGTAGGCGTTCGCGGACTCCAGGCCCTCCAGGACCTCCTCCTCCGAGATCGACAGCTTCTCCGCCAGCTCGTGGACGGTGGGGGAGCGGCCGTGCAGCTGCGAGAGCTCCGCCGTGGCCGTCGTCAGGGACAGGCGCAGCTCCTGCAGCCGGCGCGGCACCCGCACCGCCCAGCCCTTGTCGCGGAAGTGCCGCTTGATCTCGCCGACCACCGTCGGCGTCGCGTACGTCGAGAACTCCACCCCGCGGTCCGGGTCGAAGCGGTCGACGGACTTGATCAGCCCGATGGTGGCGACCTGGGTCAGGTCGTCCAGCGGCTCTCCGCGGTTGCGGAAGCGGCGCGCGAGGTGCTCGACGAGCGGCAGGTGCATGCGGACCAGCCGGTTGCGCAGCTCCGCGTACTCGGGGCTGTCCTTCTCCAGCGTGCGCAGCTCGGCGAAGAGGGCGCGCGCCCCGCTGCGGTCCTGCGGGTCGTGCGTGCCCTGCGCGCCGCGCGCGGCCGGCGCCTCGTCCTCGGAGTGTCGCTCGTGCTCGCTCATCGTCCCGCCCGTCGCCCTTTCCCGAGCCCGCGCCCGAGCGCGGACCGGCCGGACGGGGGTGCCCCCGATCCGCCCGTCCGCAGGCGCGCTCCGCACGGCACCGTCCTCGTCACCGGGCCGCTGTCCGTCCGCCGGGAGGGCCGCCCCCGTGGGGGCGTCCTCCGGATGCGGCCGGGCCTGCTCGGGGATGCCGTCGATGCCGTTCACCGTGCGCGGGGCCCCGTCCGGAGGACGTGTGCCCTCGGCCGGCAGCTCCCGTGTGCCGCGCTCTTCGTCCCGCACCGGCCCGTCCCCGTTCCTCACGCCGGCCCGGGTCCCGCGCCGCGCTGTTTGTAGAGGCTGATCGAAACGGTTTTGTCCTCGTCCACGGCGGAGGAGACCTTGCCCGCGAGGGCGGACAGGACGGTCCAGGCGAA
This sequence comes from Streptomyces harenosi, assembly GCF_011008945.1. Lineage (GTDB taxonomy): Bacteria > Actinomycetota > Actinomycetes > Streptomycetales > Streptomycetaceae > Streptomyces > Streptomyces harenosi. The sequence continues at coordinate 22,915 of NZ_WYCT01000057.1, read as the reverse complement.
GGTGTCCCGCGAGGGGGCGTGGCCGTCGGTGGTCGGTGCCGAGACGGTGACCTCGAGCGAGTCGTCGACCAGGCGGAAGACACAGCTGAGCACCGAGCCGGGCACGGCCTGCTGGAGCAGGATCGCGCAGGCCTCGTCCACCGCGATGCGCAGGTCCTCGATCTCGTCGAGGGTGAAGTCCAAACGGGCCGCGAGACCGGCCGTGGCCGTCCGCAGCACCGACAGGTAGGCACCCGCAGCCGGCAGCCGGACTTCCACGAAGTCCTGGGTCACGGGCTCGCCTGCGATCTGGGACACCCTCACCTCCAAGGTGGTACAAGTGTTTCAGGGCCGAGGGTCGCCCCCCGGGGTAACGCGATACGTGGTTCAGCGGTGACGTTATCGCGCTCCGAACATTCCTGTCCCCGAGACCCCAACCCCTTGCTGTCACTCATAGTAAACACGCGAATACGCACAGTGGCTAGAGGTTGGGCGGGCCCAAATCGGCAGAGCGCGCGCCGCATTGACGTACCCAGACGTCAGGCGGTCGAACCGTCCCGCGCCGGGGTCACACGAGGACGTGGTCGACGAAGCACCATCGCCAGCTCTCCCCGGGCTCGAAGGTGCGCATCACCGGGTGGCCGGTCCCCCTGTGGTGCGCGGTCGCGTGCCGCCCCGGCGAGGAGTCGCAGCAGCCGACGTGACCGCAGGTGAGGCAGAGCCGGAGCTGCACCGGGTCCGTACCCTCGGCCAGACATTCGGGGCACGTCCCGCTCAGAGGTTCGGGTTCCGGATGCGGCAGCGCGTCGGCGTGCGTGCACTGTTTCATGATTGCCAGATTACGACGGTGGTGCGGGCGACCGCGCGGGAGAAAGAGGCGGGGCGAGGCGCGTGGACGTGATGCCGCTGTTGTTGCTGGTGGCGGGGAGCGCGGCGGTCGCCGCGGCGGCCCGGCGCACCCCCGTGCCGGGGCCCCTGCTGCTGGTCGCCGCCGGGCTGGCGGTGTCCTACCTGCCCGGGGTGCCCACGTACACCCTCGACCCGCACGTCGTCCTGCCGCTGCTGCTGCCCCCGCTGCTGTACACGGCGGCCACCGACAGCTCCTACCTCGATCTGCGGGCGCAGGTGCGGCCGGTCGCGCTGCTGTCGGTGGGGTACGTCCTCTTCGCGACCTTCGCCGTCGGCTGGGCCGCCTACCTGATCGTGCCGGACCTGCCGCTGACCGCGGCGCTGGTGCTGGGCGCGGTGGTGGCGCCGCCGGACGCGGTCGCGGCCACGGCGGTCGCGCGCCGGGTCGGGCTGCCGTCCCGGATCACCACCATCCTCCAGGGCGAGTCCCTGGTGAACGACGCCACCGCGATCACCGCCTACAAGGTGGCGCTCGCGGCGGCGGTCGGCGAGGGCGCCACCTGGGCCGGCGGCATCGGGGAGTTCCTGCTCGCCGCGGTCGGCGGCGTCGGCGTCGGGCTGGTGCTGATGGTGCCGATCCAGTGGCTGCGCACCCGGCTGCGGGAGGCGCTGCTGCAGAACACGCTCTCCCTGCTCATCCCCTTCGCCGCCTACGCGGCGGCCGAGCAGGTGCACGCCTCCGGCGTCCTGGCGGTGGTCGTCGTCGCGCTCCACCTCGGCCATCGCGCGTGGCAGGTCGATTTCGCCACGCGCCTCCAGGAGGACGCGGTGTGGAAGATGGTGGCCTTCGTCCTGGAGTCCTCCGTCTTCGCGCTGATCGGGCTCCAGCTGCCGGTGGTCCTCGACGGCCTCGGGGCGTCCGCGGGCGCGGACGCCGCCTGGTACGCGGTGGCCCTCTTCCTGGTCGTCGTCGCGGCCCGGTTCGTGTGGGTGTACCCGGCCACCTTCCTGCCCCGGATGCTGTCCGCGCGGGTGCGGGCGCGGGAGGAGGAGCCCACCTGGAAGGTGCCGTTCGTCGTGGGCTGGGCGGGCATGCGCGGCGTGGTCTCGCTCGCGATCGCCTTCTCCATCCCGCTCACCGTGCACGGCGGCGCGCCCTTCCCCGGGCGCGACCTCATCCTCTTCCTCACCTTCACCACCGTCATCGGCACCCTGGTCGTGCAGGGCGTGACCCTGCCGCCGCTGATCCGCCTGCTGCGCTTCCCCGGACGCGACGCGCAGGCGGAGACGCTCGCCGAGGCCAACGCCCAGGCGCAGGCTTCGCTGGCCGCCGAGCGGCGCCTGACGGAGCTGCTGTCCGACGAGCGCAACGCACTTCCCGGGCCGCTCGCCGACCGTCTGCGCACGGTCCTGGAGCGCCGCCGCAACGCCGTGTGGGAACGGCTCGGCCAGTCCAACCCGGTCACCGGCGAGAGCGCCGACGACACCTACCGGCGGCTGTCCCGGGAGATGATCGGCGCCGAGCGCGAGGTCTTCGTCAAGCTGCGCGACGCCCGCCGGATCGACGACGAGATGCTCAGGACGCTGCTGCGCAGGCTGGACCTGGAGGAGGCGGCGGCCTACCGGGAGGCCGCGCGGTGACCGGGGCCGCGGCGGGTCAGACGCCGGGCTCGGGGAAGGGGCGGCCGGTGACGACGGCCGCGACCGTGCTCCCGCGCGGGAAGGCGCCCTCCTCGGCCAGGGCGGTCAGGGCGTAGAGCATCTTGGCCACGTAGAGGCGCTCCACGGGCAGCCCGTGACGCTGTTCGAAGTCGGCCGCGAAGGCGTCGAGCGCGGGCGGCACGCGCGCGTAGCCGCCGAAGTGGAAGCGCTCCTCCAGCCGCCAGTTTCCGCGCGGACCGCCGAACGCCCGCTCCTGGAGACGCCGTACGTCGCCGGTGAGGAAGCCGCCCTTGAGGACGGCCACGCCCAGGGCCCGCCGGCCGGGGGAGAGGCCGGCGGCCAGTCCGGCCAGGGTGCCCCCGGTGCCGCACGCCACGGCGACGACATCGGCCAGGTCTCCCAGTTCCTCCCCGAGCGCGCGGCAGCCGCGCACGGCGGCGGCGTTGCTGCCGCCCTCGGGCACCACGTACGCGTCCTCGGCGCCGCACGCGCGCAGGATCGCCTCGCGGGTCCCCGGCTCGGCCTTGCGCCGGTATGTCGATCTGTCGACGAAGTGCAGCCGCATGCCGTCGCGCGCGCACCGGGCCAGGGACGGGTTGAGCGGCCGGCCCGCGAGTTCCTGGCCGCGGACCACGCCGACGGTGGGCACGCCGAGCAGGCGGCCCGCGGCGGCGGTGGCCCGGAGGTGGTTGGAGTAGGCGCCGCCGAACGTGACGACCGGGCGGCCGGCCGCGGCCGTGAGGTTGGGAGCGAGTTTGCGCCACTTGTTGCCGACCAGCTCCGGATGGATCAGGTCGTCGCGCTTGAGCAGCAGGCGGATGCCGTGCCGGGCGAAGCGGTCGTCCGTCACCTCCCGCAGCGGGGAGGGGGGACGGGGGTGGAGGACGTCCGGGCCGGTCACGGCACCATTGTCGGTCATCCGTTCACTTCAGCCGGTCCCGGATCCGCCTACGCATCGACGCCATCGTGAACCCGCGCGGGTCCACCTTCCCCGGCTGCCACTCCGAGTGCCCGATCACGGACCGCTCGTTCCACTTGTGGTAGCGGCAGACCGCGGCGGCCGCCTTCTCGATGGCCTCGAGCTGGACGGCGGGCCAGGGGTCCTTGCCGTCGCCCAGGTTCTCGCACTCGAAGCCGTAGAAGTGCCGGTTGCCGTCGGTGTTGGCCTCGTTGTCCGGGGGCAGACCCTTCTCCGCGATCACCGCGCGCAGCACCTCGTCGTCGCCGAACCCGGCGTGGTTGGCGCGGCCGTAGCCGACGAGGTGCACTCTGCCGTCCTTGGTGATCACGCCGTGGCACAACGGGCCGGGCAGGCCCTCGTACCCCGTGCGGCAGATCTCGACGGTGCGCGCGCTGCCCTTGGTCACGGTGTGGTGGATCATGACGCCGTGGACGGGGCCCCACGGGCCCTTGTGGTTGCGGTTGTGGTGCCGCCAGTCGCCGACCTCGACGACGGTGAGGCCCTCGGCTCTCAGTGCCTTCAGGAAACTGCCCGCGGACATGGGTTTCGCCATGGTCCGGCTCCTTCACAGGGCGGGACGGCCGCCCGGCGCGGCCGCTCGTACCGGGCCTATACCGAAAGTGAGCGATCGTTACTACCTGTTCGGGTGCATGTGCGAACCAATCCGGATAGAACGGGACACCTGAGCGACAGGGGAGGTGAAAAGGCAGCCCTGGTGCCTGCCCTCACGGAGGGTCATCCATTCCCCCTCTTTCGGGTAATAGCACGATTGCCTGCCGTCCTGGAGGCTGGGGCCCGCACATCGATGTCCGCGCGCGGATGCGCGCCGGGCATGACCGGGAGGGCAATTCCTTATGTCGGCAGGCGAAGAGGTCCGCACCGAGCAGAACAGGCCGCAGCAGAGTCTGGGCCCTGCGGCCGCGCGGAACCTGGCCACCACGACCAAGTCCGTACCCCAGATGCAGGAGATCAGCTCCCGCTGGCTGCTGCGCACGCTGCCCTGGGTGGACGTCAAGGGTGGTACGTACCGGGTGAACCGCAGGCTGTCCTTCGCCGTGGGCGACGGCCGGGTGACGTTCGTGAAGACCGGCGACCGCGTCGAGGTCATCCCCGCCGAGCTGGGGGAGATCCCCGCCCTGCGGTCCTACGACGACCAGGAGGTGCTCTCCGAACTCGCCCAGCGATGTGTGCAGCGGGAGTTCGCCCCGGGTGACGTGATCGCCTCCTTCGGCAGCCGGACCGACACCGTGTACCTGCTGGCGCACGGCAGGGTCGAGAAGGTCGGCACCGGCCCGTACGGAGAGGACGAGTCCCTCGGCGTCCTCGCCGACGGCGCCTACTTCGGCGACGCGGCACTGCTCGACGGCGACGCCATCTGGGAGTACACCGCCCGCGCGGTGACCGCCTGCACGGTCCTGGCACTGCCCCGCCCGGAGGTCGAGCGGATCGCGGAGCGGGCCGGGTCCCTGGCCGACCATCTGCGGCAGCGGCGCTCCATCCCGCGGCAGCGCACCAACCGGTACGGCGAGAAAGAGATCGACCTCGCCGCCGGCCACACCGGTGAACCGGACATCCCGCACACCTTCGTCGACTACGAGGCCCGGCCCCGCGAGTACGAACTGAGCGTCGCCCAGACGGTGCTGCGCATCCACACGCGCGTGGCCGACCTCTACAACCAGCCGATGAACCAGACCGAGCAGCAACTGCGGCTCACCGTCGAGGCGCTCAAGGAGCGTCAGGAGCACGAGCTGGTCAACAACCGCGAGTTCGGGCTGCTGCACAACTGCGAGTACGACCAGCGGATCCAGCCGCACAACGGGGTGCCGGGCCCGGACGACATGGACGAGCTGCTCAGCAGGCGGCGCGGCACCAGGCTGTTCCTCGCCCACCCGCGCGCGATCGCCGCGTTCGGCCGCGAGCTCAACCGGCGCGGACTCGTCCCGGAGACGATCGACATCGGCGGCAACCGCATCCCCACCTGGCGCGGTGTGCCGATCTACCCGTGCAACAAGATCCCGGTCACCGAGGCCCGTACGTCGTCGATCATCGCCATGCGTACCGGCGAGGAGGACCAGGGCGTCATCGGCCTGCGCGCCACCGGCATCCCCGACGAGATCGAGCCGAGCCTGTCCGTGCGCTTCATGGGCATCAACGAACAGGCGATCATCAAGTACCTGGTGACGGCCTACTACTCGGCCGCGGTCCTGGTCCCCGACGCGCTCGGCGTGCTGGAGAACGTCGAGATCGGCCGCTGGCAGTGATCGATTCCGCACCGGGTGCCGTGTCCCCGTCCCGCGGGACGGGTAAGTCCCTGGGGTACGTGCGCACAGACGGCGGAAGCACCACGGTCCGCTCACTGCCGAAGGGGGCCCATGGGTGAACCCATGACACAGACGAAGCAACGCACCGCCGACGGGCACCGCCCGACCGGTGCCCCGGCCGCGCTCGGGGTCCTCGGGGCGGACCGGGACGACGGGGAGGGGGCCTTCGAGGGGCAGGAGGCGGAGGCGCTGCTGCACCGCGCCCGGGAGCTGGTCGACCCGGAGCTGCGGGCGGCGATCGCCACCCTGCCCGGGTCGATGCGCCAGGTGGCGCTGTACCACTTCGGCTGGCAGCACGCGGACGGCACCCCGGCGGCGGGCAACGCGGGCAAGGCGATCCGCCCCGCGCTCGTCCTGGCCGCCGCCTCCGCGCTCGGCGGGCCCACGGCCCGCACCGCGGCGGTACGGGCGGCCGCGGCGGTGGAGCTGATCCACAACTTCACCCTGCTCCACGACGACGTGATGGACCGGGACCCCACACGCCGTCACCGGCCGACCGCCTGGGCAGTCTTCGGCGACGTCGACGCGATCCTCGCGGGAGACGCCCTGCAGGCGCTGGCCCTGCGGCTGCTCGCCGAGGACCCGCACCCCGCCTCCGCGATGGCGGCCGCCCGGGTCGCGCAGTGTGTCGTGGAGCTGTGCGCCGGCCAGCACACGGACACGGCCATGGAGCAGCGCGCGCCGGGGGACGTCACCCTCGACGAGGTGCTCGCCATGGCCGAGGCCAAGACCGGCGCGCTGCTGGGGTGCGCCTGTGCGCTGGGCGCGCTGTACGCGGGCGCCGCGGTGGAGGACGTCGACGCGCTGGACGCGTTCGGCCGCGAGGCCGGGCTGGCCTTCCAGCTCATCGACGACGTCATCGGCATATGGGGCGACCCGCACCGCACCGGCAAGCCGGCCGGGGCGGACCTCGCCGCCCGCAAGAAGTCCCTGCCCGTCGTCGCCGCGCTCACCTCCGGCACCCCGGCCGCCGCCGAACTGGCGGAGCTGTACGGGGCGCAGGGCGCCGCGACCGAGGAGGACCTGGTGCGGACCGCGCTGGCCGTGGAGCGGGCGGGCGGGCGCGACTGGGCTCAGGCGCAGGCGTCCGACCGGATGGCCCGCGCGATGCAGGAACTGGCCCGCGCGGTACCCGACCCGGAGGCGGCGGGCGGCCTGCTCGCGCTCGCCGAGTTCGTCACCCGGCGCAGCACCTGAGCACCTCCAGACCCCGGAGCCCTGCAGGACCGTACGGCACCTGACCGGCGTACGGCCGCGCCGCCGAGGGCTCCGGTCCGGCGGGTCCCGCACTGCCCCACGGTGTGCGGGACCCGCCTTTCGCCTTCCACCGGCCTTCCGCCGCTTTCCGGCCACGCCGCGGAGCTCTCCGCGCCGGACACCCGCTAGTCTTCGCCGCCGTACGGGCGAGACGGGTCGAGGCGAGGAGTGGGGCATGGGCGTGGCGATCCGCGCGGCGGGCGAGGACGACCGGGACCTGATCGTCCGGCTGCTGGACGAGTCCTTCCAGGACGACCCGGTGAGTGGCTGGGTGTTCCCCGGCGCCGCCCACCGGCGCCGGACGCACCCCAGGCTCATGGCCGCCTTCACCGATCTGGTGCTCGCCGAGGGACGCGTCGACGTCACCGAGGACGGCGCGGCCTGCGCCCTGTGGCTCTCCGTGCCCGCGGGCGCCCACGCCGGTGACCCGGACGACGACGGCCCCGCGCGGATGCGCGCGGCCGTGGACCCGGACAACGAACGCGTCGAGCTGATCGGCCGCCTGACGGCCGCGATCCACCCCTCGGACCGGGCCCACGAGTACCTGTGGATGATCGGCGTCACCCCCGGGCGGCAGGGCGAGGGCCTGGGCACCGCGCTGATCGGATCGGTCCTCGACCGCTGCGACCGCGAGAACCTGCCCGCCTATCTGGAGGCGAGCAGCGACCGCAGCCGCCGGCTGTACGAGCGTCTCGGCTTCGCCCGCACCGGCCCGGTCCTCGACCTGCCGGACGGTCCCCCCATGTGGCCGATGTGGCGCGAGCCGCGCCCGCCGACCCGCTGACCGGCGGCCGCTCCCGTCCCCCTCCTTCCGTGCCCGGCGGCGGAAACGAGAAAAGAGACCTGCTTGCGCAAGCTCACCGACTTCATCGCCTGCTCGATCGGCGGGTTCATCGGGGTAGGGCAGGAAGCGCTGAGCCGCGATCGGTTCTACGCTGAATCCATGGACGGCAGGAAGCACGTCTGCCCCTCCTGCGGGCAGCAGGTCGAGACGGTCGTCCGGCGCCACAAGACGCTGGGCGCGTGGGTCCCGGTATGGGCGCCCGGCCCGTGCCGCAACCCCGGATGCGAGGCGCACCCCGCCCAGACCCCCGAGAGCGCCCGGGCACCGAGGGGGACGCACACGGCGCGGGGCACGACCGCCGCGCCCCGCGGCGCGAGCCCCCGGACCACCGAGCCGCCCGGCGGGCTCCGGGACGGCTCCTGACCCGCTCGGCGCCTTCCCGGGGCTCCCGCCCGACGGGGCGTCCGCCTCTCCGTGAGGCCGTGTTCCCGTCGCCCGGCGACGGGGACGGCGGCTGCCCGGCCGGCTCGCCCGCCGGGGTCCGGGACGCCTCCGCTACGTGCGCGGTGGCGGTCAGGCCGGGCAGATCCGGTCCGGAAGCCCGGCAGGCATGCCCCGGCGCTCGTCCCGGGTGAGGTCACGGCCGACGACGTCGCACAGATGGCGTTTCCAGAGGGCGGGCTCCAGGTGGATAAGGTCCAGGCGGCCGCGGCCGCCGGTGTTTCCGCCGAAGCCGCTCTCGGACCGGGTCCGCAGCAGGGTCCTGCCGTCCTGGGTGGCGGCCACGAAGTACTGGTCCGCCGCGAAGTCGTACGTCTCGAAGCGGCCGGGGTCCGAGAGGCGCTGGAAGCGTACGGAGCTTCCGTTGGCCACGTAGAACTCGCCGTCGGTTCCGGTGAAGCCGAAGGAGAACCCCTCGCCGGTGAAACGGTCGTTCGAGCCCAGCGGACCGAGTGGGCCGATCACTCTGCCCGGGCGTTGCCCGGCCGCCGCCGACCACAGCTCCAGCATGCCGCCCGGCGTCTTCGCGGCAGCGTACCGGCCACTGCTGTCCAGAAAGGCCCGCTCGACATCCCGGCCGAGGCGCACGCGCAGCTCCTTGTTCTCCCTGCCCGTGCGCAGGTCGATGGCGTGCAGCACCGGATCGCCGTAGACCGAGATCTGTGCGTGGCCCGCTTCGGGGCGGCTGTTCAGCGCGAAGCGCACGGAGCCGGATTCCCCCGTCGAGCCGCGCGGGGGCGGATTCTTCCCGCCGAGCTGAAGGGAGCGGGCGTCGATGGTCCGGGACAGGCGGCGGCCGGTCCAGGCGTCCCAGTGCTCGATCCGGCTGCCGGAAAGCGTCAGGAGTTCGTCGCTGCCCCTGAGAAACGTGAGCGTCAACGGTTGGGCCGTTCCGTCGGCGGGAGGCGTGCGGGTGGTGATCTCCGCCACCTTGCGCAGGGACGGGATCCGCCGGACCAGGATGGTGTCGCGGTCGGCCACGTCCGCCACGAGGGTTCCGGACTCGTTGACGGCCAGGGCGTTCTCCGGGCTCGGATCGGATGCCGGGGTCGCCTCGGGCCGCTTCACCTCGGCTGTGATCCGGCCGGTGGCCGCGTCGATGAGTGCGAGGGTCTCACCCTTGTCAGGTTCCTCCCAGTACCCGACGCGGGCCACCAGGGTCTTCCCGCCGCCGATCAGCCGCGGCCACCCTACTTCGATGTGGGAGCCGTTGACATCGAACGGATTCAGGGGCAGTGCGGTCAGCGTGTTCTCGCCGTCAGGGATCGTGAGCACGCGCAGGCGGCCCGGCGGGTCTGCGATGAGGCGTCCGACGGTCTTCCCGGGCGGGGGCGCCAGGGCCTGCCGCACGCCGCGGTCGTGCCGGATACCGACGATCACCCACTTGTCGAAGTGGTTCGAGGCGAAGTGCTCGCCCTTCTCGTCGACGGCGATGCTGCCGCAGTCGTCGTTGGCCCCCGTGTACGTGTAGCGGTTCAGAACCCGCCCGTCCGGCACGCGCAGTGCCCGGTAGACGCCCACGGTCTCGTCGCCCTTCTTCGCCCGGCCGCAGACGACGAGGACGCTGCCGTCCCCCGACAGCGCGGTGGGCGAGCCGTACGACGTGTGCCCGGCCACGTCGTGGGCCAGCTCACGGGCCTTTCCGGTGCCGGCCGCCACCGCCTCCAGCGTGTACGCGCCGGTGTCCGCGTCGGCTTTCCTGACCACCAGGGTGTTCTCGTCCGGCCCGAACCACACCGACACATGGCTCGTGGGCAGGCGGCCGGGCACGTCCTGGTGGCGTCCCGTCGCCAGATCCCACAGCCGCAGCCGCCCGTTCGCGACCGTGGCCAGGTGCTCGGCGCCGGGCGAGAGGGCCAGGTGGCTCTCGTCGTCGCTCAGCAGGTCCACCTGGCCGATGATGTCCTCGAACTCCGCGCCTCTCAGGGTCCTCGGCGCCCCGAGAAGGTCCTCCGCTCCGGTCGCGGCGGGGTCGATGTCATGCCAGACGAAGGCGCCCGCCGCCGACAGGTAGGCGATCCGCCGCCCGTCCCGGCTGACCAGCGGGTGGAAGGCCATCTCGGCGAGGCCGAGCTGGATCCGCTGGGTCCTTCCCCCGGCCTGGCGTACGAACAGCGTGGCGCGCCCGTTGTCGGTGGTGACGAGCGTCACCGTGCCCGCCACGCTCGTCGCCGCGTGCCGGATCTTCCCCTCGGCTCCGCTCAGCACCCATGCGGCGTCCTTGAACTGGTCGTACCTGCGCAGCACGGCGTTGCGGGCCTCATCCGTCGGCGCGGTCGAGTAGGCCCCCAGGGCGATCAGCGCGGCCTGTCCCGGATCCCGTTTGGCGACTTCGGCGGAGAAGTGGGCCAGCAGGCGCGAACGTGATTCCGCCTCGCGCTGGGCGGTGACGTGCCGCTGGTGGACGAGGAAGGTCCCGAGGCCGGCGATCAGCGCGAGCACCGTGGCGGCCGCGGTCCAGGCGGCGCGGACGCGGGCCCGGCGCGCCCGCTGGCGCTGCCGTGCCCGCTCCAGGAAATCGCGCTCGCCCGGGGTCAGTTCCGCTTCCCTGTCCTTCAGCCAGTTCTGCACGGAGGCCAGTTGCACCGCACCGGGCAGCAGGGCCGGAACCCTGCCTTCCTTCGCCCAGCGGTCCCGGTCGTGGTTCAGCTCCGCGCGGCCCGCCAGGAACGTGTGGTCCTCCAGGACCCGCTTCCTCAGCGCGGGCCAGACGTTGATCAGGGTCTCGTGGGCCAGCTCCGCGGTCTCCGGTTCTCCCCCGCCTCCGCGCAGCACCAGCAGCCGCCGGTCGGCGAAGGACCGGGCGAGCCTCCACGCGGCCTCGCCCGCCTCCTGCCGGGTGAGCCTGCGGCGCAGCGGTGTCTCACTCCCGGGCAGCACCCTGACCAGACCCCTGAGCAGCCGCTGCGCGGCGGCCTCCTCGTTCTCCGCGACGCACTGCTTCCACGCCTCGTCGCAGTGCTCCTGGAGCGCTCCCTCCACTCCGTGCATCGCCTCGTACGCCGCCGTGCGCAGGCGGCCGGCGTACTGCTTGTCCCACAGCTGCTTGAGCAGGAAGCCGAGGAGCGGCAGGTTCTCCGGCTCGCGGCACGCGTCGTCCAGGATGCGCCGGGCCAGTCCCGGGTCGTAGGTGACCGCCGGGGCCTTGCCCAGCGGCTTGTTGATCACTTCCCGGAGCTGGTCGCGGGACATCGGTGTCAGCGGGAGCGGCCTGCCGTCCCGCACCAGGGGGCCGAGCCGCGGGTGCTTGAGCGCCGCGTCCATGAAGTCGGACCGGAGTGTGACCAGCAGCCGCGATCCGGTACCCGGACCGCCCCGGGGGAAGAGAAGCGAGGCGGCCTCTTCGACCTCCGCCTCGGTCCGGTTCAGGAGGGCCTCGGCCTGGTCGAGTACGACGATGCACCTGCCGCCCGCTCTGCCGCGCAGGCGGTGCACCGTGTCCACGAGTCCCCTGTCCGCGAGCCATCCCTCGACCTGATCGGCGCTTCGCGCCCGCGCATCCCCGTACCGCCCGGCGCGAACGGCCTCGTAGAGGTCCATGGCCAGTCCGGAGAGCAAGGAGCCCTCGGTCCCCGCGTTCACCACCACGGCGTCGTAGTTCTCCCGCCGCATCCGGGGCACCACGCCGGCCCGCGCCAATGAGGACTTCCCGCAGCCCGAGGGCCCGAAGAGAATGACGGCCGGGTGGTCCCCCTTCAGGGCCGTGACCACTTTCCCGATGTCGTCATCGCGCCCGAAGAAGATGTCCTCGTGGCTCTCCTGGAAGGTGTCCAGCCCGCGGAACGGGTCGGGAGTCAGAGCACGAGCGAGGTCGGGCAACCTGCGCAGCACGGCTCTGACGCTGATCGCGAAGGCCTGCTGGGTGTCGTTCCGTTTCCCCTCGGCCGCGACGACGATGCCGACCGCCGCGCCCCGCCGCTCGTCCCAGACCGGGCTGCCGCTGAAGCCCCCGGTGACGTGGACCGTCCGTGTGTCGGCCCGCGAGAGCTGGATCCAGTCTCCCGACGATTTCCCGCTGAGTTCCCCTCGGTGCCAGGCCATGCCCGGCTCCCCGTCCGGGAATCCCACCATGCGCACCGGACGCCCCGACAGCTCGCCGGGGTCGGCCAGGGGCAGCGGACGTGTGCCGGGAACGGCGCCCCGCAGCCGCAGGACGGCGACGTCACCCCGGTGCTCGGGCTCCTCCGGTATCCACCGCTCGACCCCGGCGGTGAGGCCCTGCCTCCCGGCCCCGTCGGCCAGGGGGAAGTCGACCAGGACCGAGGTGCCGGCGGCGACTTCGAGGTCCCGTCTTCTCCCCAGCGCGTCCGACACGACATGTGCGCAGGTGAGCACGCGGTCCGGGGTGACGAGGACGCCGGCACCGGCGATCGTGCCGTCCTCTCCCATGACCCGGACGACCGCCGCGTTAAGCGCGTCGTCGGCACTCCGTGACTCTTCCGCAGACACCAGGACCTCCACGTCCCCCGCGAGCCGGCCTGGTCAGCCCGCCGGCGGAACAGGGGCGCCTGGCCCTTCGGTCTCGCTCCTGTGCCACGTCAGACTCACGGAGAAATTGGCTTCCGTCGCGGTGCTGGCGATGACCACGTCGGCCCCGGCCGACAACGACACCCCGAACTCCAGGGTGATCTCGTCCGGTGCGTTGGCCAGTCCCCGGAACCTGCCGACGAAGCTTTCCGCCACCGGCCGGACGGTGTCCAGCATCTCTCCGAAGGACCGCTCCGCCCGGGCCACGGAGCGGCCTGCGCGGCCCACCCGGACGAGGGTTTCGTCCACCTCGCGGACCTGCACACGGATCGCTTCGTCACTGCCGTCTCCCAACGGCACCTCGACCGTGTGGACCAGGCGTTCGCTCACTGCGACCTCCAGCACTCGGGAGGGGAGATCGTAGCGAAGTCAACGTCCGCCAGTATCAAGGGTCTTGAGGGTGTCACGCCGCCGGCTGACGAGCCGCCGGCCGCCGCCCGGTTCGCCAGTGGCCGGCGGCCCGGTCCCGGGCCCGGGGCGCGCTCGCAGGCACGAGGGCGCAGGAGCGGGGCCCGCGGGGGCGCAGACGACCGGGCCGCGGTCGAGTACGTAGCGCGCTCCGCTCCGTGCGGACGGGGCGCAGCACGGGGGCTCGGGCTGCTCACCGGCTGCCTCCCGATCGCACCAGCCGAGCCGAAAACGCCGGAACGGCCCCGCCGCGGGAAGCGATGGGGCCGTTCCGTTTGCCGCCCTGACCTGCGATGGTGCACCGATCGCGGGGGGTGGGGGCAGAGGCCGGGGTCAGGCCTTCTTGGTCTCCCAGAAGATCTTGTCGATCTGGGCGATGTAGTCCAGCGCCTTCTGGCCGGTGGCCGGGTCGGTCGACGCCTTGGCGGCCGAGAGGGCCTTCAGGGTGTCGTTGACGAGCTGGTGCAGCTCCGGGTACTTCTCGAAGTGCGGCGCCTTGAAGTAGTCGCTCCACAGCACGGAGACGTGGTGCTTGGCCAGCTCCGCGCGCTGCTCCTTGATGACCGTGGCACGCGCCTGGAAGTGCGGGTCGTCGTTGCCGGCCATCTTCTCCTGGACGGCCTTGACCGACTCCGCCTCGATGCGGGCCTGGGCCGGGTCGTACACACCGCAGGGCAGGTCGCAGTGGGCGCTGACCTTGACCTTGGGGGCAAACAGGCGGGAAAGCATGGAGCAATCCTTCCTCGTGATCGTCTTCTCAGGGGGGACATTACTCCCTGGGAGACGTGTTTTCGCGGGTGCCCCCGTGGGCTTAGGACAAAAGTCCGGGGTGAGACTGGGACTGGTGGTGGAATGACCGGGGAGGTGCCGGGGATGCCGGAGCTGTCGCAGGAGACCGAGCGCACGAGGGGGACGCTGCCGTTCGGGCCGGCCGAGGTGTCCGGGCCGTCGATGGTGCCGACGCTGTACCACGGGGACCGGCTGCTGGTGCACTGGGGCGCCCGGGTCCGGCCGGGTGACGTGGTGGTGCTGCGCCACCCCTTCCAGCAGGACCTGCTCGTCGTCAAGCGGGCCGCGGAGCGGCGCGAGGGCGGCTGGTGGGTGCTCGGGGACAACTCCTACGCGGGTGGGGACAGCACCGACTACGGGGTGGTCCCCGAGGAGCTGGTGCTCGGCCGGGTCCGCTTCCGCTTCCGGCCGCGCAAGCCCGCTCAGCGTTCGCCGTTCGCGCTGGCCCGCTGGGCGCTGTCGGCCGTCAGGCCGGTGCTGTGCGACCGGTCCGCTTCCAGGCGCTTGCGGGCGCGGTAGGCGGCCACGTTGGCCCGGGTGGCGCAGCGGTCGGAGCAGTAGCGCCGGGAGCGGTTGGTGGAGGTGTCCAGATAGGCGTTGCGGCAGGGCGACGCCTCGCACAGGCCCAGGCGGTCCACGCCGTACTCCGTCAGGTGGAAGGCCAGGCCCATCGCGGCGATGGCCGCGTACCCGGCCGTCGCGTTCGAGGGGTGGTCCGCCAGGTGCATGTGCCACAGCGGACGGCCGTCGTCGTCGCGGTGGTCGTGACCGGAGATCTGCGGACTCACCGGGAACTCCAGCAGCAGTGAGTTCAGCAGGTCCACGGCGAGTGTCTCGTCGCCCCCGTCCGCCGCCTCGAAGACCGCGCGCAGCCGTGCCCGGACCGAGCGGAAGCGGGTGACGTCGGCCTCGGTGGCGCGCCGGGCCGCCGACTGGTTCTCGCCGAAGAGCCCGCGGACCGCCTCGATGGAGGTCAGGGCGTCCTTGCCCCGCACCGGCTCCTCGGTGTTGACGAGGCGTACGGCGTAATCCGAGTAATAGGCCAGTTCCACTTGTAGTCCTTACGAGGGGGCTCTATGGTCGTGCCTGCGGTCGGGTAACGACTGATCCTGGTTCCAGGGTATTACGTGAGGTACGTGAGGGAGGGCTCGATGACCGACGCGGACACCACCGTGGCCGGCGCCGACTGGCACGCCTGGCAGGAGAGCTGGGACCGCCAGCAGGAGTGGTACATGCCGGACCGCGAGGAGCGGTTCCGGATCATGCTCGACATGGTGGAGGCCCTCGTCGGCCCCGCCCCGCGCGTGCTGGACCTGGCGTGCGGCACGGGAAGCATCACGGCCCGGCTGCTCGCGCGGTTCCCCGAGGCCACCAGTACCGGCGTCGACCTCGACCCGGCGCTGCTCGCGATCGCCGAGGGCACCTTCGCGGGCGACGAGCGGGTCACCCTGGTCACCGCCGACCTGAAGGACCCCGACTGGCCGGCGAAGCTGCCGCACGGCACGTACGACGCCGTACTGACCGCCACGGCCCTGCACTGGCTGCACCGCGAGCCTCTCGCCGTCCTCTACGGCCAGGTCGCGGAGCTGGTCCGCGACGGCGGCGTGTTCATGAACGCCGACCACATGATCGACGAGTCGACGCCCCGCATCAACGCGGCCGAGCGGGCGCAGCGGCACGCGCGCATGGAACAGGCCCGGCGGGGCGGCGCCCTGGACTGGGCCGAGTGGTGGCAGCTCGCGGCGGAGGACCCCGTCCTCGCCGAGCCGACCGCCCGGCGCTTCGAGATCTACGGCGAGCACGCCGACGGCGACACGCCGTCGCCCGCGTGGCACGCCGACGTCCTGCGCGACAAGGGCTTCGGCGAGGTGCGGCCGGTGTGGTGCTCGCCGTCGGACACCCTGCTGCTGGCGCTCAAGTAGCCGGCCGGCGGCCGCGGCCCGCGGGCGGGCGGCCCGCCGTGCGCGGACACGCGTGAGGGGCGGTACGGGCACGCGTACCGCCCCTCACCCACGGCTGGTGGCCGGCCGGGGCTTACAGCACCTTGGACAGGAACGCCTTCGTCCGTTCGTGCTGCGGGTCGGTCAGGACGTCGCGCGGGTTGCCGGACTCGACCACCACGCCGCCGTCCATGAAGACCAGGCTGTCGCCGACCTCGCGGGCGAAGCCCATCTCGTGGGTGACGACGACCATCGTCATGCCGGACTCGGCCAGGTCGCGCATGACGTCCAGGACGTCGCCGACCAGCTCCGGGTCGAGCGCCGAGGTCGGCTCGTCGAAGAGCATCAGCTTCGGGTCCATCGCCAGGGCCCGGGCGATGGCCACGCGCTGCTGCTGGCCGCCGGAGAGCTGCGAGGGGTAGTTCCCGGCCTTGTCGGCCAGGCCCACCCGCTCCAGAAGCTGCCGCGCGCGCTCCTTGGCCTCGGCCTTGCCCACGCCCCTGACCTGCACCGGCGCCTCGATGACGTTCTCCAGCGCGGTCATGTGCGGGAAGAGGTTGAAGCGCTGGAAGACCATGCCGATGTCCCGGCGCTTGAGGGCGACCTCGCTGTCCTTGAGCTCGTACAGCTTGTCGCCCTTCTGGCGGTAGCCGACCAGCTCGCCGTCGACGTACAGCCGGCCGGCGTTGATCTTCTCCAGGTGGTTGATGCAGCGGAGAAAGGTCGACTTGCCGGAGCCGGAGGGGCCGATGAGGCAGAACACCTCGCCGGTCTTCACCTCCAGGTCGATGCCCTTGAGGACCTCGACCGCGCCGTAGGACTTGTGGACGCCCTCGGCCTTCACCATGGGGGTGGACGTGTCGTTCACGGGGGTGTCCGTCTTGCTCGTCGTCCCGGGCGCGCTGGTGCCGCCCGGCTTGCTCGTCTTCCCGGTCATGCCGCGGCTCCCCTCGGACGGCCCAGGCTCAGCATGTTGGCCCTGACCTTCTGCCACGGCGTCGGCGGAAGCTGGCGCGTGGAGCCACGGGCGTAGTACCGCTCCAGGTAGTACTGGCCGACGCTGAAGACCGAGGTGAGCAGGAGGTACCAGACCGCCGCCAGGAAGAGCATCTCGGCGGGGGCGCCGGAGGTCTGGCCGATGTCCTGGGCCACCCGGAACAGCTCGGAGTACTGGACCACCGACACCAGCGAGGTGGTCTTCAGCATGTTGATGACCTCGTTGCCCGTCGGCGGCACGATCACGCGCATCGCCTGCGGGACGACGATCCGGCGCAGCGTCTTGGCGTGGCTCATGCCCAGCGCGTGCGCCGCCTCGGTCTGGCCCTCGTCGACCGCGAGCAGGCCGGCGCGGCAGATCTCCGCCATGTACGCGGCCTCGTTCAGGCCGAGGCCGAGCAGCGCCGTCAGGAACGGCGTCATGAAGTCCGACCACTCGTCGCGGTAGACCGGGCCGAGGTTGATGTACTCGAAGACCAGGCCCAGGTTGAACCAGACGACGAGCTGCACCAGGACCGGTGTGCCGCGGAAGAACCAGATGTAGAACCACGCGATGGACGAGGTCACCGGGTTCTTCGACAGGCGCATCACGGCGAGCAGGATGCCGCCGACGATGCCGATCAGCATGGACAGGACGGTGATCAGGAGCGTCTTGCCCAGACCGCCCAGGACGCGGTCGTCGAAGAGGTAGTCGGGTATCGCACCCCAGTTGATCTTGCCCTGGGAGAACGCGTAGACGATCGCCGCCAGCAGCGCGATCGCGACGACGGCGGAGACGTACCGCCCGTAGTGCCGGACCGGGATGGCCTTGATGGCCTCCGCGCCGGCCGGGGGCGTGCCGCCCCGGCCGTCCGTCTTGTCGATGTCAACAGTCACGGGTGTTGCCTTTCAGGGCCGCGGCCGCGCGGTCACTTGCCGCCGTTGATGGTGGCTTCGGTGACGGCGCCTTCCGCCACGCCCCACTTGTCGAGCACCTTCTGGTACTCGCCGTTCTTGATGATCGCGTCCATGGCCGCCTTGAGGGCGTCGCGCAGCTCGGTGTTGTCCTTGCCGACCGCGATGCCGTAGGGAGCCGCCTCGACCTGCTCGCCGACCAGCTCGAAGTCCTTGCCGCCGCCGGAGGTCTTCACGGAGTACGCGGCGACGGGGAAGTCGGCGGAGCCGGCGTCGGCGCCGCCCGCGCGCAGACGGGTCTGGGCCTGCTGGTCGTTGTCGAACGCCTCGATGGACAGCTTCTTGCCCTTGGGGCACTTCCCGGCCTGCTCCTTGGCCAGGTCCTCGGAGACCGTGCCGCGCTGGAGCACGACCTTCTTGCCGCACAGGTCGGACCAGCTCTTGATGCCCTGGTCGTCGCCCTTCTTGGTGTAGATCGAGACACCGGCGGTGAAGTAGTCGACGAAGTCGACGCCCTCGCCGACCTTCTTGCCGGTGTCGGAGTCGATGCCCTCCTGGCGGTCCTTGGTGTCGGTCATCGCGGACATGGCGATGTCGTAGCGCCCCGAGCGCAGACCGGTGATGAGGGTGTCGAAAGTGCCGTTCTCGAACTCGAACCGCACGCCGAGCTGCTTGCCCAGGGCGTCCGCGAGATCCGGGTCGATTCCGACCGTCTTTCCGGAGCCGTCCTTGAATTCGACCGGAGCGTAGGCGATGTCGGAGCCGACCTTGATGACGCCCTTGTCGCGGATGGCCGATGGCAGCTTTTCGGCCAGCGGGGCGGCGCTCACCGAGCCGGATCCCTCGCCTTCTCCGCCGGAACTCTTCTTCTCGGTCTGGTCACCGCATCCGGTGAGCAGCACAGCGCCTGCGACCGCGAGGGCACCGACCGCTGCTATCCGGGAGTGCGCTGCGGTCGTACGGCGGGTGAAGCGTGCGGTCATGGTGGTTCCTCCGGCGGATGGGTGGACGTGCCGATGGGACGGGCGCCCGCCGATGAGCGCGGCGGATGCCGCGCCGCGGGCCGACGGGTGCACACGGCGGTCGATGGGGGGCACACAGCTTCGACTGTCGCGACCTCGTGTGATGACGGCATCTTGCCATTCGGACGCGCCCGATCAGGGGGCCCGTCATGTCAAAATCGGGTAACGGGTGCCACCCCGAACCCCAACAGGTCGGTACATCGCGACCGAACCTTTTCGGGCGCAGGGCCCGCCGGCCGGAAGATCTGCGGCGCATCTCGGAATGCGGACGCCTTCGCCGATGGCCCTCGCCGCCCGAGCGGGCCTTTCGCGCCCTTGTCAAGACCCCGGCGAGACCTTGTCCGAATGTGCGGCTATGAGGGATGTCACGGACATGGGGCGGCGTGGTGATCCCCGGGTGACCTGTGGGGCACCTGGGACGTCCGTGATGTGAGCTTGCTCCGAACGGACTCGTCGGCGGGGGCGTCCGTCGGGTAAGAAGGTTCTTTACACCCCTCATCCGGGGCTCAGGGCGCGTGTGCGGCGCGCCCGTCGTGCAGGCACTCGTACGCATCCAACGTCAGGGCTTGCGCGGTCCCGCCCGCTCCTCACCCGGAGTGGACACACCCTCACGACAAGAAAAGCTAAGGGGTAAACGAAGTGGCAGCGGAGATCGTCAATCCTCGCAGCGCGAGCGGTCAGGAGAACGGTAAGGACAATCAGGACCAGGAGGGCGGTGCGGAGCCCCTGGCCTTCGATCCGGCTTTCGCGTTGCACCGCGGCGGCAAGATGGCCGTGCAGGCCACCGTGCCGGTCCGCGACAAGGACGACCTGTCCCTGGCGTACACGCCGGGCGTCGCCAAGGTGTGCAGCGCCATCGCCGAGCAGCCGGACCTGGTCCACGACTACACGTGGAAGTCGTCGGTCGTGGCGGTCGTGACCGACGGCACGGCCGTGCTGGGCCTCGGGGACATCGGGCCGCAGGCGTCCCTCCCGGTGATGGAGGGCAAGGCGATCCTGTTCAAGCAGTTCGGCGGCGTGGACGCCGTTCCGATCGCGCTGGACTGCACGGACGCCGACGAGATCGTCGAGACGGTGGTGCGGCTCGCGCCCTCGTTCGGCGGTGTGAACCTGGAGGACATCTCGGCGCCGCGGTGCTTCGAGATCGAGCGGAAGCTGCAGGAGCGGCTGGACATCCCGGTCTTCCACGACGACCAGCACGGTACGGCGGTCGTGACCCTGGCGGCCCTGCGCAACGCCGCGCGGCTGAGCGGGCGGGCGCTGGGTGAGCTGCGGGCGGTGATCTCGGGCGCCGGCGCGGCCGGTGTCGCCATCGCGAAGATGCTGGTCGAGGCCGGCATCGGCGATGTCGCCGTGGCCGACCGCAAGGGCATCGTCTCGGCGGACCGGGACGACCTGACGCCGGTGAAGCGGGAGCTGGCCGAGTTCACCAACAAGGCGGGGCTCACCGGGTCGCTGGAGTCCGCGCTGCGGGGCGCCGACGTCTTCATCGGCGTCTCCGGCGGTACGGTGCCGGAGCCGGCGGTGGCCTCGATGGCCGAGGGCGCGTTCGTCTTCGCCATGGCCAACCCCAACCCCGAGGTGCACCCCGACGTCGCGCACAAGTACGCGGCGGTGGTGGCGACCGGCCGGTCGGACTTCCCCAACCAGATCAACAACGTGCTGGCGTTCCCCGGCATCTTCGCCGGCGCGCTCCAGGTGCGGGCGTCCCGGATCACCGAGGGCATGAAGCTCGCGGCGGCGGAGGCGCTGGCCGCCGTCGTCGGTGACGACCTCGCGGCGGACTACGTCATTCCGTCCCCGTTCGACGAGCGGGTCGCCCCGGCGGTCACGGCCGCGGTGGCGGCGGCCGCCCGGGCGGAGGGCGTCGCCCGGCGATGAGCCGGCCTGGTGCCGTGACCGGCGCCGCGTCGTGACGTGACATAGGGAGGACGGCTTCGCCCGGGTGGGCGGGGCCGTCCTCTTGTCGTTCCCCGTCCGGGGGAGAGGGGCGGGCGGAGCGGTGCGGTGTGGCGGCTGCGGCTGCGGGTGGTGCGGAGCGGCGGGGGCGGTCGCGGGCGGTGCGCAAGAGGGTGTGTGTCACAGGGGCGCGTGGTTCCGGATGGCGGGCGCGGACCCTATCGTCAAGGTCATGTTCGCTGTCTACGCCGCCCGAATCGACCGCGACCAGCCGCTCGCCGGCCTGGAACTGGGGGAGCGCCCGGCCCCCGAGGCCCGCCCCGGCTGGAGTGTCGTCCAGGTCAGAGCCGCTTCCCTCAACCACCACGACCTGTGGTCCCTGCGCGGTGTCGGCCTCCCCGAGGAACGGCTGCCGATGATCCTCGGCTGCGATGCCGCCGGTGTCGACGAGGACGGCAACGAGGTCGTCCTGCACTCCGTCATCGGGCAGACCGGGCACGGGGTCGGGCCCGCGGAGCCCCGCTCGATCCTCACCGAGCGCTATCAGGGCACGTTCGCCGAGCAGGTGGCGGTGCCCACGTGGAACGTGCTGCCCAAGCCCAAGGAGCTGTCGTTCGAAGAAGCGGCCTGTCTGCCGACGGCGTGGCTGACGGCGTACCGCATGCTGTTCACCAACGCCGGGGTGCGGCCGGGCGACTCCGTGCTGGTCCAGGGGGCCGGCGGGGGTGTCGCCACGGCCGCGATCGTGCTCGGCAGGGCGGCGGGGCTGCGGGTCTTCGCCACCAGCCGGGACGAGGCCAAGCGGAAGCGCGCCGTGGAGCTCGGGGCGGTGGAGGCGGTGGAGCCGGGTGCGCGGCTGCCGCAGCGGGTCGACGCCGTGATCGAGACGGTGGGCGCCGCCACCTGGTCGCACTCGGTGAAGTCGCTGCGCCCCGGCGGCACCCTGGTGATCTCCGGCGCCACCAGCGGTGACCGGCCCTCGCACGCGGAGCTGACCCGGATCTTCTTCCTGGAGCTCAAGGTCGTCGGGTCCACCATGGGCACCAAGGACGAGCTGGAGGACCTGCTGTCGTTCTGCGCCGCCACCGGGGTGCGGCCCGTCATCGACGAGGTGCTCCCGATGGAACGGGCGCGGGAGGGTTTCGAGCGGATGGAGTCCGGGGGGCAGTTCGGCAAGATCGTGCTCACCAACGGTTCCTGATCGGCCCCTGCCTGATCGTTCTGCCCACGGCGGGTCCGGGTGCGTGCACCCGGGCCCGCCGTTCGGCTTGCCCGGCCACGGCGACGTGTCAACCGGGGTTGACGGAAGGGCCCTGTCAACCTACGTTGACACCATGACCGAAGCAACGGATCTGGCCGAGCGCGCGGGCGACGGTGACCCCCGGATCGGGCTGCGGGCCGTCGCCGCGCTGCGCAGGCTGCTGGAGCAGCTGGAGGCGGTGCAGGTGCGCAGTGCGCGCAATCAGGGCTGGTCGTGGCAGGAGATCGCCGCGGAGCTCGGGGTGAGCCGGCAGGCCGTGCACAAGAAGTACGGGAGGCGTTGATGTTCGAGCGGTTCACCGAGGACGCCCGTGCCGTGGTGCGGGGGGCCGTCGCCCAGGCCGAGGCGACGGGGGAGCAGACCGTCGGCGACGGGCATCTGCTGCTCGCGCTGCTGGAGCGCCGGGGCGGCCGAGGGGCGTGCGCACTGGCGGCGCTGGGGATCGCCGGCCGCGGGGAGGCGGTGCGGCGGGCGTGGGACGAGGCGCGGCGGCGGGCCGGTCTCTCCCGGGCGGAGACCGACGCCCTGGCCGGTCTGGGGATCGACGTCGCGCGGATCGTCGCCCGGGTGGAGGAGGTCCACGGCGCCGGCGCGCTGGCCGGGGACCGGCGGGACAAGGGCTGGTGGTCGGGGCGGCGCGGCTTCGGGCGCGATGCCAAGGAGGTGCTGGAGAGGGCCCTGCGCATCGCCCTGGCCCGGCGCGAGCGGCACATCGGCGACGAGCACATCCTGCTGGCCCTGACCGCGCGTCCGGGCGTGGCCGCCGAGGTGCTCGCCGATCAGGGGGTCACCTACGCGTCGGTGACCGCGGTGCTGGACGGGGCGGGGCCTGTCTCTTATAAACCTCTGACGCTGCCGACGAAGC
>NZ_WYCT01000579.1 GCF_011008945.1 Streptomyces harenosi | reverse complement strand
CGCCCGCCCGGGACGACCTCGGCCCCCGGACGCTGCCCGCCTACTGAACCCCGCCCCGGCCGCCCGGGGCGGCGCCGGGCGGTGCCGAGCGGTGCCTCGCAGTCGGCGCGCCCCCGTAGGATGGACGGCATGGCCAAGACCAGTACGACGACCCAGGGGCTGCGTGCGGCGATCGAGCGCAGCGGCTACTACCCGGCCCTCGTGGCCGAGGCGGTGGAGGCCGCTGTGGGTGGCGAGCCCATCCGGTCGTACCTGGTCCACCAGGAGACCACCTTCGACCAGAACGAGGTCCGCCGGCACGTGACCGTGCTGGTCCTCACCGACCACCGCTTCATCGTCAGCCACACCGACGAGCAGGGCGCCGACGACACCTCCCCGACGCCGTACGCCACCACGTCCACGGAGTCCGTCAAGCTCAGCCGGATCTCGTCGATCGTGGTCAGCCGCGTGGTCGCCAACCCGGAGCAGTACACCCCGGGCCGGCTGCCCCGCGAGGTCGTGCTGACCATCGGCTGGGGCGCCGTCTCCCGCATCGACCTGGAGCCGGCCGCCTGCGGCGACCCGAACTGCGAGGCCGACCACGGCTACACCGGCAGCTCGACCGCCGACGACCTCAGCCTGCGCGTCAGCGAGGCCGGCGACGGCCCCGAGACGGTGCGCCAGGCGCTGTCCTTCGCCCAGGCCCTCTCCGAGGCGACCGCGGACACCGGCCGCTGATGTCGCACCCGTCCCCCTCCGCCGCCCACGGCCGAGGACGCCCCGCGCCCGTGCCCGCCGGCCCCGCCGCCTGGGACACCGACCCGGAACCGCTGGCCCTCGCCACGGCCCCCGTCCCCGAGTACGGCACCGGCTCCCTCGCCGACCTGCTGCCCACGCTCGCCGCGGGCATGGGCGTCCCCGGGCTGACCGCCGCGATCCCGGAGCTGACCCCCGCCGACCGCAACTGCGTCTTCCTGATCGACGGCCTGGGCTGGGAGCAGCTCAAGGCCCACCCGGACGACGCCCCCTTCCTGACCTCCCTGCTCGCCACCTCGCGCGGCGGCACGGGGCGCCCCCTCACCGCCGGCTACCCGGCGACCACCGCGACCTCGCTCGCCTCGGTCGGCACCGGCCTGCCCCCCGGCGCCCACGGCATGCCCGGCTACACCGTGCGCAACCCCGAGACCGGCGAGCTGATGAACCAGCTCCGCTGGAAGCCGTGGACGGACCCGCACGCGTGGCAGCCCCGCCCCACCGTGTTCCGGCTCGCGCAGCAGGCGGGCGTGCACGCCGCCCAGGTGTCCTCGCCCACCTTCGCCGACACCCCCCTGACCAAGGTCGCGCTCAGCGGCGGCACGTTCCACGGACGGCTGACCGGCGAGGAGCGCATGGACCTGGCGGCCGAGCAGCTGGCCGCCGGCGACCGCTCCCTGGTCTACACGTACTACGCCGAGGTGGACGGCGCCGGCCACCGCTTCGGCGTCGACTCCGACACCTGGCGCGGCCAGCTCGGCCGTGTCGACCGGCTGGTCCAGCGCCTGGCCGAGCAGTTGCCGCCGCGCAGCGCGCTCTACGTCACCGCCGACCACGGCATGATCGACGTGCCCTTCGACGAGGAGCACCGGATCGACTTCGACGAGGACTGGGAGCTGCGCGCCGGAGTCGCCCTGCTCGGCGGTGAGGGCCGCGCCCGCCACGTCTACGCCCTCCCCGGCGCCCAGAACGACGTCCTGACCTGCTGGCGCGAGGTCCTCGGCGACCGGTTCTGGGTGGCCTCCCGGGACGAGGCGATCGCGGCCGGCTGGTTCGGCCCGCAGGTCGAGGCGCGGGTCCACGACCGGATCGGCGACGTGATCGCCGCCGCGCACGACGACGTCCTGCTCATCGCCTCCGAGCGGGAGCCGAACGAGTCGGCGATGGCCGGCAACCACGGCTCGATGACCCCCGCCGAGCAACTGGTCCCCCTGCTCGAAGTGCGCACCTGACGCCGCGCACGCCCCCGGCGGCCGTACGCCCGCCCTCCACCGCCCTGC
>NZ_WYCT01000578.1 GCF_011008945.1 Streptomyces harenosi | reverse complement strand
GTATAAGAGACAGGGGCAGGGCGCCTCCGCGGGCTCCCCGCGGGGCGCATCGGGCGGCTCCGGGCCCCCTCGGGGAGCGACAAGGATCACAGCGGCGGTGCGGGTGGAGCGCTGTGCGCTGGGCAGATGCCCCAGCACGTACCCGGTTTTGCTGCGCTCCGCTGCGAAGGACGCACGGTGCGTAAGGGGCACATCACCGCCTATGGTCGTTTTTCGGCCCGGCGACAGCGCCGCCGTGCGGGTCGTGTCCCTGTCCCCGTCGAAAGGTAGGCGAGCGAAGCCTTGTCGGCTGCCACCGTCGCCGTTCCCCGGTCCACCACGTCCAGCTCTTCCACACCCCCCGCCACCGTCACCGACCCCGCGCTGGTCCGGCGCGCCGTGAAGGCGGCCGCGCTCGGCAACGCGATGGAGTGGTTCGACTTCGGCGTCTACAGCTACATCGCGGTGACGCTGGGCAAGGTCTTCTTCCCCTCGGGCAATCCGACGGCCCAGTTGCTCTCGACCTTCGGCGCCTTCGCCGCGGCGTTCCTGGTCCGGCCGCTCGGCGGCATGATCTTCGGGCCGCTCGGCGACCGGGTCGGGCGGCAGAAGGTGCTCGCCCTGACGATGATCATGATGGCGGCGGGCACGTTCGCGATCGGGCTGATCCCGTCGTACGCCTCCATCGGCGTCTGGGCGCCGGTGCTGCTGCTGGCCGCGCGGCTGGTGCAGGGCTTCTCGACCGGGGGCGAGTACGCGGGCGCCTCCACCTTCATCGCCGAGTACGCGCCGGACAAGCGGCGCGGGTTCCTCGGGAGCTGGCTGGAGTTCGGCACGCTGGCCGGGTACATCGGCGGTGCGGGGCTGGTCACGCTGATGACCGCGCTGCTGCCGGCCGACGACCTGACGTCGTGGGGCTGGCGCATCCCGTTCCTGATCGCCGGGCCGATGGGCCTGATCGGGCTGTACCTGCGGATGCGGCTGGAGGAGACCCCGGCGTTCGCGGCCGAGGTCGAGAAGGCGGAGTCCGAGCGGCCGAAGGTGCCATTGCGGGAGATGATCACGGGGCAGTGGAAGGCGCTGCTGCTCTGCGTCGGCTTGGTGCTGGTCTTCAACGTCACCGACTACATGCTGCTGTCGTACATGCCGAGCTACCTCACCAGCGAGCTGAAGTACGACGAGACGCACGGGCTGCTGGTCGTGCTGGGCGTGATGGCGCTGATGATGGTCGTGCAGCCGTTCGCCGGCGCGCTGACCGACCGGGTCGGGCGGCGGCCGGTGATCGCGGCGGGCTGCGTCGGCTTCCTGCTGCTGTCCGTCCCGGCGCTGCTGCTGATCCGCGAGGGCAGCCTGCTCGCCGTGGGGCTGGGCATGGCGGCGCTGGGTCTGCTGCTGGTCTGCTTCACCTCCGCGATGCCGGCCGCGCTGCCGGCGCTGTTCCCGACGCGCGTGCGGTACGGGTCGCTGTCGATCGGGTTCAACGTGTCCGTGTCGCTGTTCGGCGGGACGACGCCGCTGGTGGTCACGGCGCTGATCGGCGCGACCGGGAACCTGATGATGCCCGCGTACTACATGATGGCGGCGGCCGTGGTCGGCGGCGTGGCCGTGTGGTTCATGACCGAATCGGCGGGCCGCCCGCTGCCGGGCTCCGCCCCGGCCGAGGAGGGCTGAGGCCCCGCCCCCCGGCTGAGGCCGGGGGCGCCCTCTCCGCCTGCGGCGCCTGTGCGGCTGCGGTGGGGGGTGGCGGCGTGTGCGGCTTCGACGGGTGCACCCTCTGCCGACGGCGGCTGTGCGGCTTCGTTTCGACGGGTGCACCCTCTGCCGACGGCGGCTGTGCCGCCGCGGTGGGGGGTGCGCCGTTTCGCCTGCGGGGGCTGTGGCGCTGGGGTGGGCATGCGGCGGGGCGCCTGCGGCCCCTCAGCGGCTTCGATGCGTCGCCCGTGCGGCCCGGTGGGGGTGCGCCCTTTTGCCTGCGGCGCCTGTGCGGCCCCGGTGGGGGTGCGCGTAGCGCCTTCTCGCGGGGGGTGGGTCGGGCC
>NZ_WYCT01000577.1 GCF_011008945.1 Streptomyces harenosi | reverse complement strand
AGATGCGTATAAGAGACAGGGGCGGCTGCGCGCGAGGGGGCGGGCCCGTCGCCCCGCGCGGCCCTGGTCAGCCGCGCGCGGAGACGGACCCGGCCTCTCCCTCGACGGCGGTGCCGCCGGCCGGCGTCTGCGGCCGGGTGACGAGGTGCCGGCTGCCCGCGGTCGTACGGAAGCGGGTCCGGTAGGCGGTCGGCGAGACGCCCAGGATCTGCTGGAAGGCCCGGCGCAGGGATTCGGAGGAGCCGAATCCGGCCCGGTGCGCCACCTCCTCCACCGTGCCGGTCCCGTCGTCGAGGAGCCTGCGGGCGGTCTCGAGGCGGACGGATTCGACGTACTGACCGGGGGTCAGCCCGAGCTCGTCGCGGAAGAGCCGGCCCAGATGGCGGGCGCTGACGCCGCCCACGGCGGCCAGGGAGCCCAGGGTGTGGCAGCCCGCCGGATCGCCGCTGATGTGGTCCACCACCCGCCGGACGGACGGGTGCCGGGGCCGGCCGGGCGCCGGCCCGGCGCCGAACTGGGCCTGCCCGCCGGGCCGGGCCATGAAGACGACCAGATGCCGTGCCGTCCGCCGGGCCACGTCGGCGCCCCAGTCCTCCTCCACCAGGCTCAGGGCGAGGTCGATGCCCGCGGTCACCCCGGCCGACGTGACGACCTGCCCGTCCCGGACGAAGAGCGGGTCGGTCTCGACGCGCACGGCCGGATAGGCGGTGGCCAGCTCGGGCGCCAGCTCCCAGTGGGTGGCGGCGCGCCGCCCGTCCAGCAGGCCGGCCGCGGCGAGCAGGAACGCCCCCGCGCAGACGGAGGCGACGCGCCCTGCCCGCCCGGACAGGCCCCCGACCAGCTCCACCAGCGCGGTGTCGGCGACCGCCGACCGCCAGTCGGTGCGCCCCGGCACCAGCAGCGTGCCCAGGCGGCGCGGCAGCCCCGACGGGCCGGTGTGGACGCCGATGGGCAGGCCGGAGGAGGTGACGACCCCCGCCCCGGAGGCGGAGACGACCCGCACGTCGTAGCCGGCGCCGTAGCGGTTGGCGGTGGTGAACACCTCGACGGGCCCGGTGACGTCGAGGAGCTGCACCCCGTCGAAGGCGACGACGGCGACGGGGTGCCCGGCCCGGCTCCCGGGCGGGGCTACTCCTTCCACGGGGAGTCCAGGATCGTGCGGACGAAGTCGCCGCGCCGGAAGCCGGGGTCGAAGTGCTGCAGGACGTCGGCCTTGACGTTGCCGAAGGTGGTGTCCGGCTTGCTGCGGATCCCGGCGTGGAACGCCTCCAGGATGCGGTGCTTGAAGCCGGGCCGCGGGTGCAGGGCGACGATCTCGGCGCGCTCGGCGTCGGAGACGTCGCCGTAGCCGATGCCCAGCACGTCGTACTCCACCCCGGCCGTCACCAGGGCGACCTCCGGCTCCATGTGCTCGGGGATGCCGGGGGTGGTGTGCAGGGCGATGGCGGTCCACACCCGGCGCACGCTGTCCTCGGGGACGTCGTGCGACCGCAGGAACCGCCGGGCCTCGTCCGCGCCGTCCACCTCGAAGCGGCGGCCGCTGCCGTGGAAGCGCTCGCCGAGGCCGAGGTCGTGGAAGAGGGCGCCGATGTACAGCAGCTCCGGGTCGAAGCTCAGGTCGCGGTTGCGGCCCTGGAGGCCGCCGAAGAAGTACACCCGCCGTGAATGGTGGTAGATCAGCTCGCTGGTGGTGTCGCGGACGAGTTCGGTCGCCTCGCGGGCGAGTCTCGTCCGCGGCACCGCCACGCCCGCCGCGGCTTCGCGTTCCTCGGCCATGTCCGGTCCGCCTTTCCTCGTGTCGTCCCGCGCGCGGTTTTGCCGTGCGCGGCATCCCTCACAGCTTCGCGCCCGGGGGCCGGTCGGCGCCATGGCGATCCCGCCGTCCGTCCCACGGAAAGCGACATGGGCTCACCCGCCGCGGGGCCGGGGGCGCGGTGGCGCGCCGGAAGGAGCAGCGGCTGTCTCTTATACCCATCT
>NZ_WYCT01000576.1 GCF_011008945.1 Streptomyces harenosi | reverse complement strand
TCGTGGGCTCGGAGATGTGTATAAGGGACAGCGGGGGGACGGGGCGCGGGGGAGCGCGGCCCGGCCGCGGCCGAGCTGACGCCGTACGTCGCGCCGCTGCCCGTCCCGCCCGTCCTGCGCCCCGCCTCCGGCGACGTGCTGCGCGAGACCGAGATCGCCCTGCGCCCGGCCTGGGTGCGCCTGCACCCGCAGCTCCCGCCGACCCTCATGTGGGGGTACGACGGGCAGGTGCCGGGCCCCACCATCGAGGTACGGCGCGGGCAGCGCGTCCGCATCGCCTGGACCAACCGCATCCCCAAGGACAGCGAGTACCCGGTCACCTCGGTCGAGGTGCCCCGGCGCGACCCGGACGTGGCGCCCGCCACCACCGAGCCCGGCCGTCAGGGCGTCGAGCCGAACAAGGACGTCGCGGCGCTGCCCGCCTGGTCCGTGACCCACCTGCACGGCGCGCAGACCGGCGGCGGCAACGACGGCTGGGCGGACAACGCCGTCGGCTTCGGCGACGCCCAGCTCTCCGAGTACCCGAACGACCACCCGGCGGTCCAGTGGTGGTACCACGACCACGCCATGAACATCACGCGGTGGAACGTGATGGCCGGTCTCTACGGCACCTACCTGGTCCGCGACGACGAGGAGGACGCCCTCCACCTGCCCCGCGGGGAGCGCGAGATACCGCTGCTGCTGGCCGACCGCAACCTGGACACCGACGAGGACGGCCGGCTCAACGGCAGGCTGCTGCACAAGACGGTGGTGGTGCAGCCCCGGAACCCGGAGACGGGCAAGCCGGTCTCGCTGCCCTTCACCGGCCCGTACACGACGGTCAACGGCCGCATCTGGCCCTACGCCGACGTGGACGACGCCTGGTACCGGTTCCGGCTCGTCAACGCCTCCAACGCGCGCATCTACGATCTGGTCCTCGTCGACGAGGACGGCGACCCGGTCCCCGGCATCGTCCACCAGATCGGCAGCGACGGGGGGCTGCTGCCCCGCCCGGTGCCGGTCTTCGACGACGCGCTGCCGACCCTGACCGCGGCACCGGCCGAGCGGTTCGACCTGCTCGTCGACTTCCGCGGGCTGGCCGGCCGCCGCCTCCGGCTGGTCAACAAGGGCCCCAACCGGCGGGCCGGCGTGCCGGACCCCAAGGGCGACGTCCGCTACCCGGCCGTCCTGGAGTTCCGGGTCCGGGAGAGCTGCGAGCCGGACACCTTCGAACTGCCCGAGGTGCTCTCCGGCTCCTTCCGGCGGCTCACCCACGCCGTCGAGCACGGGCACCGGCTGGTCGTCCTCACCCCGCCCGCCACCAAGGGAGCGGGCGGCCACCCCGAGATGTGGGAGATGGAGGAGATCAAGGACGCGGGACCGATCCAGGTCCCCACCGACGGCATCATCCAGATCACCGGCCCGGACGGCGTGACCCGGACCTACCGGCGCACGGCCCGCACGTTCAACGACGCCCTCGGCTACACCGTCGCCGAGGGCAGCCACGAGCAGTGGAGCTTCCTCAACCTCGCGCCGATCGTCCACCCCATGCACATCCACCTGGCCGACTTCCAGCTCCTGGGCCGCGACGCCTACGACGTCTCGGGCTTCGACCCGGCCGTCGGGGGCACCCGCAGCCCTCTGCGGTACGACGCCGGCACCCCGATCGCGCCGGCACCCAACGAGCTCGGCCACAAGGACGTCTACCGCGTCCCCGGCAGCCAGATGCTGCGCATCATGGGCCGCTTCGACGGCGCCTACGGCCGGTTCATGTACCACTGCCACCTGCTGGAGCACGAGGACATGGGGATGATGAGGCCCTTCGTCGTCATGCCGCCCGAGGCGCTGAAGTTCGACCACGGCGGGGGCCACGGCGGCCACGGAGAGGGGCACCCGGGCTGACCCCCGCACCGCCCGCCGCCGCGCGGCGGCGGGCGGCGGCCCGCCCCTGTTCCCGGTCCCGCGGGCGGGCGCGGGCCGCCGCCGTCCCTGGCTCTTATACACATCTTACGCTGCCGACGAAGCCAGAAATGTTGATC
>NZ_WYCT01000575.1 GCF_011008945.1 Streptomyces harenosi | reverse complement strand
GCTCAGGGGTGAAGGGGGTTGGGGACGGTGACGTAGACGGACTGGGTCTCGACCGGGCCGACGAGTTCGTCGAGGCCGTGGGCGCGGGTCAGCAGGTTGGCCTTGCAGCGCAGGACGGGTGAGTCCAGCAGCAGGTCGGGCAGCGGGCTCCGCGAGGAGCGCGGCCCCGAGGCGGCGCCGTGGAGGAACCGGCGGAAGGCGGCGAGCAGCAGCCGCTCGTCGGCGAGGCGCTGGCTTCCGAAGGCCCCGATCAGGCCGAACACGTTGTTGATCGCGAGGTAGTACGCGAAGCGTTCGTCGACGATCTCGTCGCGGACGAACGTGTCGCTGGCCGCGCCGATGCCGGGCAGCCGGGCGTCGAGCTCCGCGCGCCGGGACTCGCGGAAGTAGTAGCCCTGGTTGTCGCGGTAGCGGGCGCCCGCGGGCCAGCCGTCGGCGTCCAGCAGGAGCAGCGTGTTCTGCTGGTGCGCCTCCAGCGCGATCCCGGCCGCCCCGTCCAGCCACAGCACGGGACGCACGGCGTGTTCGAGATAGCGCAGGAACCACTCGGCGGCCACGGCGCCCCGGGGGCGGCCGGTCCGCCGGGCGAGCCGGGCCACCACCCGGGCCAGCCGCGACCGTGGCGCGGCGTCGCGCCGCCGGCCGGCGGCGGCCGGCTCTCCCGCCCAGGACAGGGGCCGGGGGGCGGCCAGGGCGGCGACGCAGGACACGTCGTCCGTGGGGCGGAACGGGTTGTGCCGGATCACCACGTCGAGTCCCGGCACGGGCTCGCCCCGCCGTCCGTCGACCCCGATCCAGGCCGGGTCGCGGACGATGTCGAAGTCCGGGTGCGCGGCGCGCCAGGACCGGCCCAGTCCGGTGCGCAGCAGGCGGTGCACCTCCACGCCCCGGTGGAGTTCCTTGCGGAGGTTCTCCCGCCGCGAGTTGGTGATGTCCACCCCCAGCGACAGCTTGAGCATGGCGGGGGCGCCGGTCCGGTGGACGGTCCGCACCGAGGAGGTGGGGCACCAGGGGGCGCCGTGGGCGCCGAGGTCCCGGAGGAGCCCGGCGTCCAGCAGCGCCGCCGGCTCCGGGCGGTCGCGGATCTCGCGCACCTGCCAGGGGTGCACCGGCAGGGCCGCGTACCCCTCGGGGAGCTCCAGGCCGGGTCCGGCGAGGCGGGCGGTGAGGTGCGGTGCGGCGACCGGGCGGCCGCGCTCGGTCCAGGCCGAGTCGGTGGCGAGGACGGAGGGCGCGACGGCCAGCCAGTGCAGGGGGAAGGAGCCGCGTGTCTCGGGCGAGTACCTCCCCGCCTCGCTCTCGGAGAAGCCCTCGCGGCTCTTGGGGGCCGGGTGCAGCGGGTGGCCGAGGACGAGGGCCTGTTCGGCGGCGAGGAAGCGGTCCGGCGGGTCGGCGGGGCGCTGCCGGCGGTCGCGGATGAAGACGGTGGTGCGGCGGACCGAGTCGGCGACGCGGGCCACCAGGCCGGCGCCCGCGGTGCCGGCCGCGGTGGCCTGGGCTCGGTCCCCGACGCCCCGGTCGGCCCGCCCGGTGACCTGTCCGGCCAGCAGGGCGGCGAGCGTGACCGCGTCGGCGGGCGGGACCGGGTGGGCGGCGTCGGCCGGGTACGGCGGGCCGAAGCGGTGCCAGCCCGTCGGCGACCAGTAGCGCACGGGGACGAGCAGGGCCGTTCCGCCGGCGGGCAGCGGGACGCGGAGGATGCCGTCGCGGGGCGCGGGCACCCCCGTCTCGCGGACCCAGCAGCGCAGCAGGTTCTCGACGGCGGCGGCCTGGGCGGCGACGGACGGGTCCGGGTGCTCCAGGAGGTCGCCGGCGGCCCCGCTCGGCCGCTCGGAGTCCACCGCGTCCGCTCGCCGGGACGGCCACGCGTCCGCGGGCGGGACCGGCGGCCGTTCGCCGGGAAACTCCGCGCGCGGGGTGGCTGCCGGCGGCTGGGGAGGGGTGTGGTGTGCGGGGGGTGCGGTGGTGTTCACGACGGTCCTCGGCATGACTGGGACACGCAGGGCGTGTGTGTGGGG
>NZ_WYCT01000574.1 GCF_011008945.1 Streptomyces harenosi | reverse complement strand
GCTACGTGTTCTTTTGTTTTTAATGATGCGGCGACCACCGAGACCTACACTTCTAGCTTCGTCGGCAGCGTCAGATGTGTATAAGAGACAGGGACGGGCAGAAGACGTGCGCGGACGTGTGCGGTGTGCGCGGACGTGCGCGGGACGGGCACGGGACGGCAGAGGCCCGCGACGCCCGCGGCACCGCGACCCGCCACCGGGAGGAACCGCATGACCGCCACCGCACCGGACGACCACCGCGAACTCCCCGGCCGGATCATGGCCCGGGAGATGGCCGAGCAGCCCGCCGTCCTGCGCCGGATCCTCACCGAGGGCGCCCCCGTCATCCGCCACGTGGCCGAGCGGATCGCCGCCCGCGCGCCCCGCTTCGTGCTGCTGACCGCCCGCGGCAGCTCCGACAACGCCGCCCTCTACGCCAAGTACCTGCTGGAGATCCGCCTCGGCCTGCCCTGCGGCCTCACCTCGATGTCGACCGTCACGGCCTACGGCGCCCGCCCCGATCTCACCGACGTCCTGGCCGTCACCGTCAGCCAGTCGGGCGGCTCCCCGGACCTCGTGGCCTCCACCCGCGCGGCCCGCGAGGCCGGCGCGATCACGCTGGCGGTGACCAACAACCCCGACTCGCCGCTGGCCGGCGTCTCCGAGTACCACCTCGACATCATGGCCGGACCGGAGAGGGCCCTGCCCGCGACCAAGACCTACACCGCCTCCCTCCTGGCGCTGTACCTCTTCACCGAGGGCCTGCGCGGCGGCGACGGCGCCCCCGCGCGGATGCTGCCGGGACTCGCCGAGCGG
Source organism: Streptomyces harenosi (assembly GCF_011008945.1). Taxonomy (GTDB): domain Bacteria; phylum Actinomycetota; class Actinomycetes; order Streptomycetales; family Streptomycetaceae; genus Streptomyces; species Streptomyces harenosi. The sequence continues at coordinate 1,230 of NZ_WYCT01000574.1, read as the reverse complement.
CTCCTCGCCCGGCACGACGAGGTCCGCGCGCTGGCCGGCCGCTACCGCTTCGCCGAGCGCATGGTGATCACCTCCCGCGGCTACGGCTACCCCACCGCCAAGGAAGCCGCCCTGAAACTGATGGAGACCAGCTACATCCCCGCCCTGTCCTACTCCGGCGCCGATCTGCTGCACGGCCCGCTCGCCATGGTCGACAACGTGTCGCCGGTGATCGCGGTCGTCACCGACGGCAGGGGAGGGGAGGCGCTCCGGCCCGTCCTGGACCGGCTGCGGGGCCGGGGCGCCGATCTGATGGTCGTCGGGCCCAGGCGGTACGTGGAGAAGGCGTCGGCCGGTTTCGTCCTGCCCACCGAGGACGTGCCCGAGGAGATCCAGACCGTCCTGGAGATCATCCCCCTCCAGCTCCTGGCCCACGAGATCGCCATCGCCCGCGGTCAGGACCCGGACGCGCCCCGCGCCCTGGCGAAGGTGACCGAGACGCACTGACGCCCTGCCCGGCCGGGCCGCCTACGGCAGCGAACCCCCCGTCGCGTCCACCCAGCTCCCCGTCACCCACCGGCCGCCGTCCGACACCAGGAAGGCCACCACGTCGGCCACCTCGGCCGGCGTGCCGACCCCGCCCAGCGCGGAGTACGCCGCCGCCCGCGCCCAGCCGTCCGGGCTCCCGTGCAGCAGCTCGGCGGTGTTGTCGGTGTCGATGATCCCGGGCGCCACCGAGTTCACCGTGATGCCGCGCGCGCCCAGCACCTTGGACAGGTCCCGGGAGAACACGTCCAGCGCGCCCTTCGTCATCGCGTACGCCACGTTGTCCGGCATCACTGCCGTGCGGGCGAGCCCCGAGGAGATGTTGACGACCCGGCCGCCGTCCCGCAGCCGTGTCAGGCCGTGCTTGAGGATGAAGAACGGCGCCTTCACGTTGACCGCGAAGACCCGGTCGAACTCCTCCTCCGTTATCTCCCCGATCGGGCGCGCGTTGCCGATCCCGGCGTTGTTCACCAGGATGTCCAGGCCGTCCGCGTGCCGGTCGAACTCCTCCCACAGCGCCTCGGCGGCTCCCGGCGCTCCCAGCTCCGCACCGATCGCGAACGCCGAGCCGCCCGCCGCCTCGATCGAGGCGACCGTCTCCTTCGCCGCCGTCTCGCTCCTGCCGTAGTGCACGGCGACCCGTGCGCCGTCGCGCCCGAGCCGCTCGGCGATCCCCCGCCCGATCCCCCCTGTCTCTTATACAAA
>NZ_WYCT01000573.1 GCF_011008945.1 Streptomyces harenosi | reverse complement strand
ACGGCATACGAGATTAGCGAGTGTCTCGTGGGCTCGGAGATGTGTTTAAGAGACAGCCGCTGGAAGCCCTCGTCGACCCCGTCTGCGGCATCGTCCGCAAGGTGAAGCCCGTCGACCACCCCGCGGGCACGCCGCCCCGCTACACCGCGCTGACGGCCGAGATATCCGACGCCCGCCGACTCGGTCTGTGGCCCGCCGACCGGGTCTCGCTCGGCACCAGCTTCGGCGACCTAGGCACGGCCCGCGTCGCCGCGATAGCGGAAGGGGTGGAGCGGTACTGCGGCAACCGCGTGCCGCCGCCCGGGCACCCCGACGCCCCGCTGCGCGCCACGGCCGCCGAACTGGACGGCAAGGGGCTGCGGCTGTACGGCCCGGACGAGCTTCCGGCGTACGCCGCCTGGCAGTACACCCGCGAGAAGTTCCCCTACCGGCCCCTCACCCCCGACACCCCCGCCCTGTGGACGCGGGGCGAGGAGAGGCTGCCCGGCGGCGCGACCGCCGAGGTCTGGGCGCCCGTCGCCCTCACCCACCTCAACTGGCGCCAGGGAGAGCTGCGTTCACTGCCACGCACCCACCACCTCAACTACGCCGGGATCGCCGCCGGGCAGGGCCTCGACGACGCCGTCGAGCGCGGCCTGCTGGAGATCGTCGAACGCGACGCGCTGGAGCTGTGGTGGCACCTGGACGGCCCGGCCCGGGGCATCGACCCGGCCACCGTACCCGGCCTCGCCGACGACCTCGCCGGATCCGCGCTCGACGTCCACCTCGTCGAGATGCCCTCGGAGTTCGCCCCCTGCGTGGCGGCCCTCGTCCACGACCCGCGGCTCGGCCTGTACGCCGCCGGGTTCGCCTGCAAGTACGATCCGGCCGAAGCCGCCCGCAAGGCCGTGCTGGAGGCCGTCCACACCTGGGTCTTCACCCAGGGCCTGACCGGCCCCGACGGCTGGGTCTTCCAGGCCGTCGAGGCCGGGCTGCTCGCCCGCGGCCTGTACCTGGACCACCGCCCCGACCGCCGCTACCTCGACGCCTGCGGCGAACACTTCCGGCACGTCCGGGACCTGGGCGCGCACGTACAGGTCTGGCTGGACCCGCGGATGGCGGCCGAGGCCCGGCGCTTCACCGAGCCCCGGCTCGGGACCGTACCCCTCGACGCGGTCGAGCCCGGCAGCCGGGAACGGCTCGAGGGCGCCCTCCACGAGCGCGGCCACCGCGTCATGACGTTCGACCTCACCACCGAGGACGTGGCCGAGACACCGCTGCGCGTCGCCCGGGTCCTCGTCTCCGGGCTGCTGCCCAACGCCCCCGCCGCCTTCGGCTACTTCGGCTGCCCGCGCCTCGCCGAGGCCGCGCTGCGGCGGGGCTGGCGCACGACCGCGCCGAGCGCACCGGAGGACTTCACGCTCGCGCCCCCGCCCCACATGTGAGGACCGCGCCCGTGGAACCTGCCCGCGACGACCGCCCGGTGGACCTCACCGCCGCCCTCGCCCTCGCCCGCTCCCCGCGACGGCCCGGCCCCGGCACACCCGCCGGGCCCGCCGTCCGGGCCTGGCCCGGGCCGCCGCGCCCCATCCCGGACGCCGGCCCGGCCGACCTCGACCTCAGGGCCCTGCTGCGCCTGTCCCTGGCGGCCTCGGACGCCTCCGGGCGCCTGCGGCCCACCCCCTCCGCCGGAGCGCTGCATCCGGTCGACACCGAACTGCTCGTGGGCCCCGGCTGCCCCCTGCCGCCCGGCCGCTACGGCTACGACCCGCTGCGCCACCGCGTCCACCGCCTCGCCCCCGCACCCGGCTCCACCCCGCCGGGCGTGACCGCCGAACTCTCCGTCACCGCGCGCCGCACCGCCTCCCACTACGGCCACCGCGCCTGGCCGCTGCTGCTCCTGGACACCGGGCACGCCGCCGCGGCGCTGCTCCTGGCCGCCCGCGCGCTGGGCGCGGGCGAGCCCGAGGTCCGGCTGGACGGACGCACCGAGAACCCGCTCGCCACGGTGCACGTCCCCCCGCCCGACCGGCGGGGGGACGTGCAC
>NZ_WYCT01000572.1 GCF_011008945.1 Streptomyces harenosi | reverse complement strand
CTGCCACCAAAGTCACCGGCTGGAGCGAAAAGGCCACCCGCCCGGCGCTTTACTTTTTTTTTTTCAAGCAGAAGACGGCATACGAGGTTAGCGAGTGTCTCGTGGGCTCGGAGATGTGTATAAGGGACAGCCCGTGCCCCGCGTCCCCGGGCCCTGCTGCCGCGCGGTGCCGTCGGTGGTCAGGTCGATGATGTCGGTCAAGGTCGAACACCCCCCGTGTTCTGTCGTTTGTTCGACTCACCTCGCCCCCACAGACGTCCGGCACCGGCCCCGGGGTTGCTTGAATCTCTCATTCCGGACAAAAAATCCGGTGCGCCGATCCGGACGCCGGGCCTCCGGCGCACCGGTGAACAACCGGTGCCGGGTCCGGGCGTCGCTACGGGGCCGGGACGCGGCCCGTCACGAGGACGTTGCCCTCGCTGACGTAGGCCTCGGGCGTGTTCAGGGGGTTGTCCGGGGCGTCGGGGTCGGCGAAGGCGTGCCAGTCGGCACTCAGTCCCAGCGCGAGGGCCTGGTGCGCCAGCCGGGCGCAGGCCCTGGTGTAGAAGGCGTGGGCCGCGGCGGACAAGGGGGCGCGGTGCTCGATGAGCAGGGAGCGCCGGCGGACGTCGGCCAGCCCCGCGCGCTCGAGGTGGTGGTGGAGGTCGCGGGTGCGCAGGAGCTGCCGGGCGTAGCCGGAGGTGGCGGCGGCGCGGCGGAAGAAGCCGGGGAAGAGGGCGGGATCGGCGGGGCGCGCGGTGATCAGGTGGGCGTCCAGGTCCTTGACGGCGACCAGGCCGCCGGGGCGCACCACGCGCCGGAGCTCGGACAGGGCCGTGGCGAGTTCGCCGTCCGACAGGTACTGGACGGTGTTGGCGCACCAGGCCGCGTCGAAGGAGTCGTCCGGGTAGGGCAGGTCCAGCAGGGTGCCCGTGGCCGGTTCCACGGGGCACGGCAGCCGCCAGGCGCGGGCGCGTTCGGCGACCAGGGCGACGTTCTCCCCGGCCAGGTCCAGGGCCGCGATCCGGCCGGTGGGTCCCACCAGCGCGGCCAGGCGGGGCAGGAAGTCGCCGCTTCCGCAGCCCGCGTCCAGTACCCGCGCGCCGGCCGGGACACCGGCCTGGTCCAGCAGGAACAGATAGGGGCCCTCGCAGGCGCGGAAGTGCGCGTCGACGATGGTGTGGTGGGTGAATCCCAGCCCGGTCGACGTGGCGTAGCCCCACGCCGCGTGGTCCTTGCGCACGGCCGGGTTCAGCGGGGGCACGGCGGGGCTCCTTCCGGTGTTCCGAGCAGGTGGCGCAGGGCCCGGGTGACGGCGTCGGGTGTCTCCAGGGGCGGCAGGTGGCCCGCGTCCCCGATCACCACCAGACGGCCGTTCGGCAGGGCCGCGGCCGTGCGCCGGGACTCTTCCAGGGTGACGAGTTCGTCCTCCGCCCCCGCGATCACCACGGCGGGGACGCGGGTGGCCCGCAGTGCGTCCAGGGCGTCGGGGCGGTCGGCGATGGCCCGCTGCGCCCAGGCCAGGGCGGCCGGGTCGGCGGCGCGCGCGTCGGCGGCGACCCGGGCGAGCACCCGGGGACGGCGGCGCCGGGTGGTGGCCCCGGTGAGGGCCGATGCGCTCCGGGCGACGACGGCCTCGCGGGTGCGCTCGTCCTCGACGAGCCGCGCGAACCGCAGGCGCCGGGCGCGGGCCTCGGGGCCGTCGGCGGTGGCGCGAGTGGAGAGCAGGGCGAGGCCGGCCACCCGGTCGGGGTGGCGGCGCAGGAAGGCCAGGGTGGTGTAGCCGCCCATCGAGCAGCCGGCGAGCACCGCCCGGTCGGCGCCGTGGTGGTCGAGGAGGCGGGCGACGTCGTCGGCCAGGACGTCGAGCGAGGGGGCGGCGGGTCCGAGCGGTGCCCGGCCGAAGCCCCGCTGGTCGAGCGGGAGGACGGTGTGCCCGAGGGCGCTCAGCGCCCGGCGCTGCGCCTCCCACATGGCGGAGTGCAGGCCGAGCGCGTGCAGGAGGACGACGGGTGCGCCGGCGGTCGCCGGGACCGGGGCGGCGGGCCGGGCGGCCG
>NZ_WYCT01000571.1 GCF_011008945.1 Streptomyces harenosi | reverse complement strand
GTGGGGAGGCGGGGTGCCGGACGGTCCTCGTGGGGGCCCGGTACCGGTAGCCCTCCGAGCTTTCGGGCAGCCCGGCTTCCATCCCCCCATGCGTGGGGCCATGCCCCCAGGCGTGCATACCCCACGCTTCTCCGTTCCCCCGCCGGTGAGCCCGGCCGCCGGGTCCGGCCCGCCAGCCGGCCCGCCAGCCGGCCCGCCAGCCAGGCTGCACCGGCCGGATCACCGAGCGCCCCCCGGCGTTCCGGGCCGGGGGAATTCCTACTCCCGCCCCACCAGCGTCAGCAGTGTCGCCTCCGGGGGGCAGGCGAAGCGGACCGGGGTGTAGCGGTTGGTGCCGCAGCCGGCCGAGACGTGGAGGTAGGCCGTGCGGTCCTGGGCCGTGTGGGTGGACAGGCCCTTCACGCGGTCGGTGTCCAGGTCGCAGTTGGTGACCAGGGCGCCGTAGAAGGGGATGCAGAGCTGGCCGCCATGGGTGTGGCCGGCGAGGATCAGGGGGTAGCCGTCCGCGGTGAAGGAGTCCAGGACGCGCAGGTAGGGGGCGTGGACCACGCCCATCGAGAAGTCCGCCGCCCCGGACGGGCCGCCCGCGACCTCCGCGTACCGGTCCCGCTTGATGTGCGGGTCGTCCAGGCCCGTCAGCTCGACCGACACGCCCTCGATCTTCAGGGTGCCGCGCGTGTTGGTGAGGTTGAGCCAGCCTGCCGCGTCGAAACCGTCGCGGAGGTCCTCCCACGGGTTGTGCACCGCTCCCACGGCGGGCGGGTTGCCGTTCAGGCCGTGGCGGCCCTGGACCTTCTCGACCAGGTAGCGGGCGGGGTTGCGCAGCTTGGGCCCGTAGTAGTCGTTGGAGCCGAAGACGTACGCCCCGGGGAACTCCATCAGGGGGCCGAGCGCGTCCAGGACCTCCGGGACGCCCTCCGGGTCGGACAGGTTGTCACCCGTGTTGATCACGAAGTCGGGGCGCAGGCCCGCCAGCGAGTGCAGCCAGCGCTGCTTCTTGCGCTGACCGCCGACCATGTGGATGTCGGAGACCTGCAGGACGCGCAGGGGGCGCATCCCGGACGGCAGTACGGGGACCGTCACTCGCCGGAGACGGAAGGAGCGGGCCTCGAAGCCCGCCGCGTACAACAGTCCGGCGGCGCCAACCGCCGTGATTCCCAGGGGTACTCCGTATCGCGCGCGCATGCGTCCATCGTGTCAGACCCCGCAGGGGCGACGCGTCCAGGCCGCCGGTGTCGAAGCGCCGGGCGTATGTGCTGGCGCCGCGGTTCCCGCCCGCCGCCGCGTCCCTGGGACCGGCGGGTAAATGAGCGGGCGTCCTTCCCTCCCCGCCTGCGACAATCAACCCCATGACCACGCTCAAGTCGAAGCTGCAGGATGACCTCAACGCCGCGATCAAGGAGCGCGACGAGCTCCGCTCCTCGACGCTCCGGCTGACGCTCGCCGCGATCACCAAGGAGGAGGTCGCGGGCAAGGAGAAGCGCGAGCTCTCCGACGACGAGGTCCAGAAGGTGATCACCCGCGAGGCGAAGAAGCGGCGCGAGGCCGCCGAGGCGTTCGCGCAGGGCGGGCGTGCCGAGCAGGCCGAGCGGGAGAAGGCCGAGGGCGAGGTGCTCGCCGCCTACCTGCCCAAGCCGCTGTCCGACGAGGAGCTGAACGCGATCGTCGCCCAGGCCGTCGAGGAGGCCAGGGCGGCCGGTGCCGAGGGGCCGCGGGCCATGGGCGCCGTGATGAAGATCGTGAACCCGAAGGTCGCGGGCCGGGCCGAGGGCGGCCGGGTGGCCGCCGCGGTCAAGAAGCTGCTCGCCGGCTGACGACCCGGTTCCGAACGACCGGCCCGAGCGATTGCCCCGAGCGATCGACCCGAACGACCGGCCCGAGCGATTGCCCCGAGCGATCGACCCGAACGACCGCCCGAGCGATTGCCCCGAGCGATCGACCCGAACGACCGGCCCGAGCGATCGACCCGAGCGACCGACCCGGAATGCCCCACCCTGAGGGCCCCCAAGGCCCCGCCCCTGACGGCGGACGCCTGACGAC
>NZ_WYCT01000570.1 GCF_011008945.1 Streptomyces harenosi | reverse complement strand
TCACGGCGCTCACCGCGATCTACGACACGATGCAGTTCGTGAAGCCGGACATCCAGACGGTCTGCATGGGCCAGGCAGCCAGGACGGGCGGGGCAGCGAGGACGGGCAGGCGGGCGGGACAGGCAGGACGGGCGGAAGAAAGGGGACGGGCCCCGGGTAGCGAGTACCCGGGGCCCGTTCCGCGTCCTGCGGAGGGTGCTGCCGTACGGCTCAGCCCTCGTTCTTCTCCTCGGCCTCGGCCTCGGTGGAGTCGGCGGCGGCCTCGGCGGCCTCCGTCTCGTCCTCGTCCTCGAGGTCGACGACCTCGCCGTTGGTGTCCTTGACCGTGGCCTTCTCGACCACGGCGGCCAGGGCCTTGCCGCGGGCGACCTCGCCGACCAGCAGCGGGACCTGGCCCTGCTGGACGACGGCCTGGGCGAACTGGTCGGGGGACATGCCGGAGGAGGCCGCGCGCCGCATGAGGTGCTCGGTGAGCTCCTCCTGGTTGACGTTGAGCTTCTCCTGCTTGACGAGCTCGTCGAGCACGAACTGGGTCTTGATGCCCTTGACCGCGGCCTCGCGGGTCTCGGTGTCGAACTCCTCGGCGGTCTTGCCCTGGAGCTCCAGGTACTTGTCGAGGGTGAGGCCCATCTGGCCGAGCTGGTGGTGCTCGAGGTTGTGCTTGCGGGTGTTGATCTCGTCCTCGAGCAGCTTCTCGGGGACCGGGACCTCGACCAGCTCCAGCAGCTTGTCCAGGACGCGCTCCTGGGCCTGCGTGGCCTGGTCGTACCGCTTCATGTTCTCCAGGCGCTTGCGGCTGTCCGCCTTGAGCTCCTCGAGGGTGTCGAACTCGGAGGCGAGCTGGGCGAACTCGTCGTCCAGCTCCGGCAGCTCGCGCTTGGCGACCTGGGTGACCTTGACGGTGACCTCGGCCTCCTTGCCGGCCGCCGAGCCGCCCTTCAGCTCGGAGGTGAAGGTGGCCTCCTCACCGGCGGACAGGCCCTTGACGGCGTCGTCGATGCCGTCCAGCAGCTCACCGGAGCCGATGGTGTAGGAGACGTCCTTGGCGACGCCGTCCTCCAGCACCTCGCCGTCGACCTTGGCCTCCAGGTCGATCGTCACGACGTCGCCGTCCTCGGCGGCGCGCTCGACCGGGGAGGTGGAGGCGAAGCGCTCGCGGAGCTGCTCCACCGACTTCTCGACGTCCTCGTCGGTGACCTCGACGGCGTCGACCTCGACCTCGATGCCGGAGTAGTCCGGGATCTCGATGGCGGGGCGGATGTCGACCTCGGCGGTGAAGTTCAGCGTCTCGCCGTCCTTCAGCTCCGTGATGTCGACCTCGGGCTGGCCCAGCGGGCTCAGCTCGGCCTCGTTGACCGCGTCGGTGTAGAACTTGGGAAGCGCGTCGTTGACGGCCTCCTCCAGCACGGCACCGCGGCCGAACCGCTGGTCGATGACCCGGGCCGGGACCTTGCCCTTGCGGAAGCCCTTCACCGTGACCTGCTGGTTGATCTTCTTGTACGCCGCGTCGAGGCTGTCCTTGAGCTCCTCGAAGGGCACCTCGACAGTGAGCCGAACCCGAGTCGGGTTCAGGGTCTCCACGGCGCTCTTCACGGTTCGGTCTCCTTGTGGCTGACTGCTTGGTTTCTGCCGGAGCCGGAGGTTCCGGCGGATTTCGCCGCCCGGAGGACTGCAGACACTGAGACACACGGGCGTGCAGCTTGCATAGTAACGGCAGCGGCTACACGGCCCAAAAGGCGATCACCAGGGCGATCGGGGGATGGACCGGGCCGCGCGGCCGGGGCGGGCCGTGACGGGACCGGGGGAAGTCCGGCGGAGGCCCGGCGGACGTCCGGTGGCTGGTCGGGGTGGCGGGATTTGAACCCACGGCCTTCCGCTCCCAAAGCGGACGCGCTACCAAGCTGCGCCACACCCCGTCTGGTGCGAGACGTAGGGTACATGCCCCCGGGTCGCCCGGTCCGCCGGATTTTCCCCCCGGCGCGTGAAGGTCCGGTGCGAACGGCGGCACGGGGGAAACACGGCGGGGGAAGACGGGGAACACGGG
>NZ_WYCT01000056.1 GCF_011008945.1 Streptomyces harenosi | reverse complement strand
GTGGTGGGCGGCGCGGTGGTCGGGGACGGGGTGCCGCCACCGCCGCAGGCCACCCCGTTGAGGGCGAAGTCGCTCGGTGCGGGGTCGGCCGTTCGCCAGGTTCCCTGGAGCCCGAACTCCGCGGTGCCGCCCGTGGCCAGTGCCCCGTTCCAGCCCGCGTCGGCGGCGACGACGGACGCGCCGGTCTGGGTGACGGTCGCGTTCCACGCCGATGTCACCCGCTGGTCGCCGGTGTAGGTCCAGGTCAGCCGCCAGCCGTTGAGCGCCGGACCGAGATTGGTGACCTTGATCTGGGCGGTGTAGCCGCCGGTCCACCGGTTCACCGTGTAGTCGACCCGGCAGCCGGACTCCGCGCCGCTCGCGGACATCGCCGTGAAACCGGACGCCAGCAGCGCGACGGCCATGAGGACCACGGCCCAGGGCCGGCGCCGTGATCGTGGGAGCAGGACGCGCACGTGTGCCTCCTAGTGGGGGGAGAGATTCCTGGGAGCGCTCCCAGGAAGAGGACGGGGCGCCGGGCCGGGCCGGCGCCCCGTCGGGCGTCAGCTCGTGGGGAAGCTGTCGGGGGTGCTGATCCGGCTCTTGAGCAGCGCGCCGGACTCGGTCAGGACACCGCTGCTGCTGTAGTCGGTGCCGTTGCAGGTGCCGGGCTTGAAGGCCGCGCTGCTCTCGTTGGCCTCGGAGTAGGTCCAGTTCGCGTAGCTGATCTTCAGCTGGTCGAGCAGGTCCAGCCAGGCCACGCTGCTCGCCCGGTCCATCGTCCCGCCGCCGGTGGCGCTCACCGTGCCGAACTCGGTGACGAACAGCGGCAGCTTCGCGGCCGCCCGGCTCACCGTGGCGCGGTAGTTGTCCTTGTGGCTCGCGGCGTAGAAGTGGAACGCGTACATGATGTTGGTGGCGTTGACCGGGTTGTTGACGACCTCGGTCTCGTTGGAGCCCTCGGAGACGCCCAGCGAGGACCAGGCGCGGGTGCCGACGATGACGACGGCGTCCGGGTCGGCCGCGCGGATCACCGGGATGACCTGCTCGGCGTAGTTCTTGATGGCCGCCCAGCTCACACCGTTGGGCTCGTTGGCGATCTCGTAGATCACGTTCTTCTTGCCCGCGTTGCGGGCGGCGACGGAGGCGAAGAACGTCTTGGCGCGGTCGAGGTTGTAGTTCGGGTCGCCCGGGGTCAGCGTGTGGAAGTCGATCAGCGCGTACATGCCGCGGGCCTCGGCCATGTCGACCAGGCTGTTCACGCGGCTGGTGAAGCCGGCCGGGTCGGTCTCGTACCCCTGTTCCTGCACGTACATGGCGATGCGGAACAGGTCCGACTTCCAGTCCTTGGCCAGCGCGTCCAGGGAGGCGTTGTTGTAGCACTGGCTGAACCACTGGATGCCGTGGGTGCTCATGCCGCGCAGCTGTATGGGCCGGTTGTACTGGTTGCACAGGTTCACACCGCAGACGCGGAGCTGCCCGTTGATCCCGACGGGGGTGCCGTCGCCCGGTTCGGGATCGGGGCCGGGCGGGGGCTCCTCGACGGCGCCGGTACAGGGCACGCCGTTGAGCGTGAACGCCGTGGGCTTGGGGTTGCCGCTCGTGAAGGAGCCGGTGAAGCCCAGGTCGGCCGAGGCGCCGGTGGCCAGGGTGCGGTTCCAGTCGACGCCGGTGGCGCTGACCGTGGAGCCGGACTGCGACCAGGTGGCGTTCCAGCCCTGGACCACCTTCTGCCCGGCGTCCGGCATGGTGAACTTCAGGGTCCATCCGGTGACGGGGGAGCCCAGGTTGGTGACCTTCACCCCGGCCTGGAAGCCTCCCTGCCACTGGCTGGTGATCGTGTAGTCCACCCGGCAGCCGGTGGCGGCCTCCGCCCGGGGGGCGGCCACGGTCTGCGGGGTGGTCAGCGCCGACAGACCCAGGGCCGTCGCACAGGTCGCCAGTAAGGCCAGCATGCGTTTCACAGCGTTCCTCCTCGTACGAAGCGGGTGCAGCGTGATGGGAGCGCTCCCAAAACCCATCGGCCCGAGACCGTACACCTGCGCTCGATGCGCGTACAGGGATTCGACCGCCCCGATGCGGACGCCGCCGCCGGGACCCGGCGGCTACCGGCCGTCCGGCCGGCCCGCCGCCCACGCGATGCCGCCGCCCAGGTGCGCGCGGAAGTCCGGGTCCGCGTACGCCTCGGCGGCGTGTCCCAGGGCGGTGTAGAACACCCGGCCCGCGCCCTGCTCCCGGCACCACACCAGCGGGTGGTCACCGCCCATGCCGCCGCCCTCGTACGAGGACTCGTCAGCGGTGGCGAGCACCCGCGCCGTGCCGCGCGGACTGGCGTGGAAGTCGTACCACTCGTCGGTGAACTCCCAGACGGCGGGCAGGTGCCGGGTGGCCGGATGGCCGCGGTCCTCGACGAGGAGCCGGCCGGGCTGGTACGCGGGGTGGCGGGCGAAGCGGGCGCCGAGCAGGTCGCCGTAGTACGGCCACGTGTACTCCGTGCAGGCCGCCGCGTGCACCCCGGCGAAGCCGCCGCCCGCCTCGACGTAGGCGGCGAGCCGGGCCCGGCCCGCCGGGGTGAGCACCTCGCCGCTGGTGGAGAGGAAGACGACCGCGGCGTAGGGCTCCAGCGGCGCCTCCAGGGCCGCCGGGTCCTCGGTGTGGTCGACGGCGAAACCGCCGAGCGAGCGCAGGGCGGCGACACCGGCGGGGATGGAGTCGTGGCGGTAGTCGGCGGTGCGGGTGAAGACGAGCAGCCGGGAGGTCATCAGCCGCCCGCCCCCACGTCGTTGCGGGGCGCCCCGTCGCCGAAGGGGGGCAGGTCGCCGCGTTCGACCGGGGGCTCGGTGGCCGCGGGGGCCGCCGGCGGCAGGAGGGTGGCCGCCTCGGCGGCGCCGGGACGGTGCGCCGCCCGGGCCGCCGCGCGCAGCACGCCGCGCGGTACGGCGTCCGCCTCGCCCGAGACCCGCACCACGTGCCCGTCCCCGGGTACGGCGTACTCGTGCCACCCCGCGCCGGTGCGGTACCACAGGCCGCCGTCGCGCACGCACGCCGCCGGCTCGCCGGTCAGGTCGCCGACGGGCCGCTCGGGGCAGTTGCCCGCGTCGATCGAGCCCCTCTCGACGGCGAGCCTGAGCTGCGTGCCGGTCCCCGGTGCGACGTAGGTGGCGGAGAAGCCGTCGTCGCCGAGCACGCCGACGGACTGCTGGGCCAGGGTGTAGCCGGACGCCTCGGTGACGTAGACAAGTTCGGGCGCCACGCCGAGCGCGCGGGCACGGGCGTCCAGCTCCCCGCGTCCGGCCGGCGCCGCGGACGCGGCGGGCCCGGCGGTCCCGCCCGGGTGACCGGCGGTCCCGCCCGGATGGCCCGCGGCCGGGCCGGACCCCGCCTTCTCGGTGCCGCAGGCCGCAAGCAGCAGGAGAACCGGGAGCAGTACCGAGGGCAGCAGGCGCGTGGGACGACGCATCATGCGGTCATCTTGCCGTACGGATGTTCCCGGGCGGACCGGGACGGCGCGGAAGCGGGGGCCGGAGCGGCCTGCCGGGGCGGGAGGGCGCGGAAGCGCGGGCCGGAGCGGCCTGGCGGGACGGCACGGCGCGAGAACGGGGGCCGGAGGGCCTGGCGGGACGGGGACGGCACGGAAGCGCGGGCCGGAGCGGCTTGCCGGGCGTGTGTCCGATTCGTTCAAGACGGGGTGCGGGCGGCCTTCCTACGGTTCCCCCATGACCGCACGATTCGACGCCGTCGGCCTGGTCGTCTCCGACATGGCCGCTTCCGTGACCTTCTACCGCCGCCTCGGTTTCGCCTTCCCGGAGGGCGCCGAGACGGCCCCGCACGCCGAGGCCGTGCTGCCCGGCGGTGTCCGGCTGCTGCTGGACACCGAGGAGAGCGTCCGCTCCTTCCACCCCGGGTGGCGCCCGCCCACCGGGAGCGGGCGGGCCTCGCTGGCCCTGCTCTGCGACCGGCCTAAGGAGGTGGACGCGCTGTACGAGGAACTCGTCGGCGCCGGTCACCCGGGCGAGCTCAAGCCCTGGGACGCCGTCTGGGGGCAGCGCTACGCCGTCGTCAACGACCCGGACGGCAACGGGGTCGACCTGTTCGCGCCGCTACCGTCGGCCCAGTAGCCCGCTCGGGGCCAGGCCCGTCAACCGCCGCACCTCACGGCTGAGGTGGGCCTGGTCGGCGTACCCGGACCGGACGGCGGTCTCCGCCAGGGGGACGCCGTCCCCGGCCAGCGCCAGGGCGCGCCGCAGCCGCAGGATGCGGGCCAGCGTCTTGGGGCCGTAGCCGAAGGCGGCCAGGGAGCGGCGGTGCAGCGCGCGGGCGCCCAGGCCGAGCGCGTCGGCCGTCTCGGCGACCGGGCGGCCCGCGGCCAGCGCGGCCACGACCCGGCGCAGGAGGGGATCGGGCGGACCGGCCGCGGCGGCCCGTTCCAGCGCCAGCCGCTCCAGCGCGCCGGCCGGGTCGGCGGCGGCGTTCACCCGGGCGGCCAGCCGCCGCACCCGGGCGGCGGGCCACAGGTCGGCGAGTTCGACGCGCCGGTCGCGCAGCTCGTGGGCGGGCACCCCCAGCAGGGCGGGCGCGGTGCCGGGGTAGAAGCGGACGCCCGCCCAGCGGCCGGGCGGGCCCTCGGCGAGGTACGCGCGGGTGTCCGGGCCGGCGACCAGCAGGTGCCCCTCGTGCCACAGCAGGTCCATGCAGCCGTCCGGCAGGATGCGCGCGGCGCCGGGCCCGGAGGGGACGTTCGTCCACACCACCGCGCCGCTCAGCCGGGACGCACGCTCGGTGTACACGGGTGCCTAGGAGTCCTCCGGCTTCTGCGGCGGGGTGGCTCTGGCGTGGGCGCGCAGCCGGGCGGTGACGTCCTCCGGCGGCAGGAAGCGCGACCAGCGCTCGGGGAACTCGGAGGGCATGTCGGGGTCGGCGGCGCCGCTCGCGGCGGCCCGGGCGACGTACTCGGCGACCTGCGCCTGGCGCAGCCGCTCGTTGGCCTCGCGGGCCGCGGCGGTGGCGGCGGCCGGCCAGACCCGGTCGATCGCGGCGTTGACCGCGGCGCCGACCAGCACGGCGAAGGCGGACACGCCGATCCACAGCAGCACGGCGACGGGCGCGGCCAGCGAGCCGTAGATGGTGGGGCCCTCCACGGTGCTGGTGAGGTAGATGCGCAGCAGGAAGCTGCCCAGCACCCACATCGCGAGGGCGACCAGCGCGCCGGGGACGTCCTCGATCCACGGGGAGCGGACCGGGACGGACACGTGGTAGAGCGTCGTCAGGAACACGATCGACAGGACGATGACGACGGGCCAGTACAGCACCTGCACGACCGTCGCCGACCACGGCACCACCCGCACCACCGCGTCCGGCCCGGCCACCATCAGCGGCAGCGCCACCGAGCCGATCAGCAGCGCCACGACGAACAGGGCGAAGGCCAGCAGGCGGGTCTTCACGATGCCCCGGACGCCGTCGAGTCCGTACATGACGGTGATGGTGTCGATGAAGACGTTCACCGCGCGGGAGCCCGACCAGAGCGCGAACAGGAAGCCGATGGAGATCACGTCCACCCGGCCGCCCTTCATCACGTCGTGCAGGATCGGCTCGGCGATCTCGCGCACGCCCCGGTCGGACAGGACCGCCCGGGAGGCGTCGAGGATGTTGGCCCGCAGGCTCTGGATGGTGTCCGCGCCGGTCCACATGTCGACGTAGCCGAGCAGTCCGATGATGCTCAGCAGCAGCGGGGGCACGGAGAGCAGGGTGAAGAACGCGGCCTCGGCCGCCAGGCCCAGGATGCGGTACTCCATGCAGGAGTTGACGGTGTCCTTGAGCAACAGCCAGGCGGTCCTGCGCTTGGAGACGTTCCGGTAGAGGGCACGGGCCCGGTGGAGCCGGCCGGAGGGCCGCTCGGAGGTTTCACTTGCTGGCTGCACGTCCTAAAGGTATCCGCCGCGAGCGACTGTCCTCACCCGCGGACCGCACCGGAACCGGACCGGATCGGAACGATCCATTCCGGTGGCCGGGCGCACTCCCCTCGCGGGTGCGGGCGCGGTAGGTTCGCAGGCATGGCAGGCAGCAGCACCCACAGCGTGACGAACCAGGCCCCGCCGCTCGTCGGGTACGACGTCTTCACCGCCGACCGGGCCCTGAGAGCGGCCGTGGAACGGCATCTGGACCCGGCCCTGCGCGAGGAGGCGCTGGCGGAGCTGTCCGGGCTGGGCCGCAGCTGCGGCTCCGCGCAGGTGCAGGAGTGGGGCGTCCAGGCCAACGAGAACCCGCCGAAGCTGCGCACCCACGACCGCTACGGCCACCGCGTCGACGAGGTCGACTTCCACCCCGCCTGGCACCGGCTGCTCGGCAAGGGCGTCGCGGCGGGGCTGACCGCGGCCTGGGACCGGCCCGGCGGGCACGTGCGGCGCGCCGCGGCCTTCCTGATGTGGACCCAGGTCGAGGCCGGGAACGGCTGCCCGCTGTCGATGACCCACGCGGCGGTGCCCGCCCTGCGCGCCGACCCGGCGCTGGCCGCCGAGTGGGTGCCCCGGCTGACCTCCACCGTCTACGACCGCGAGCTCAGGCCCGCGCACCTGAAGGCCGGGGTGCTGTTCGGGATGGGCATGACGGAGAAGCAGGGCGGCAGCGACGTCCGGGCCAACACCACCGCCGCCCGGCCGCTGGCCGAGGAGGGCGCCTACGAGCTGACCGGGCACAAGTGGTTCTGCTCGGCGCCGATGTCGGACGGCTTCCTGGTGCTGGCCCGGGCGCCGGGCGGGCTGACCTGCTTCCTCGTCCCCCGCGTACTGGCCGACGGCACCCGCAACGTCTTCCTGATCCAGCGGCTCAAGGACAAGCTGGGCAACCGCTCCAACGCCTCCGCCGAGGTCGAGTTCGCCGGGACCTGGGCGCGCCGGGTCGGCGAGGAGGGGCAGGGCGTGCGGACCATCATCGAGATGGTCGCGGCGACCCGGCTGGACTGCGTCCTCGGCTCGGCCGGGCTGATGCGGCAGGCGGTGGCGCAGGCGGTGCACCACTGCGCCCACCGCGAGGCGTTCGGCGGCCGGCTACTCGACAAGCCGCTGATGCGCAACGTCCTGGCCGACCTCGCGATCGAGTCGGAGGCGGCCACCACGCTGGCGCTGCGGCTGGCGGCGGCGTACGACGCCGGTGCGGGCGGCGACGAGCAGGAGCGGGCGCTGCTGCGGATCGCCGTGCCGGCGGCCAAGTACTGGGTGACCAAGCGCTGCGCGCCGGTGGCGGTCGAGGCGGCCGAGTGCCTGGGCGGCAACGGGTACGTCGAGGAGTCGGGGATGCCGCGCCTGGTGCGGGAGTCGCCGCTGAACTCGATCTGGGAGGGCGCGGGCAACGTCCAGGCGCTGGACGTGCTGCGGGCGCTGGGCCGCCGGCCGCAGACCCTGGACGCCTATCTGACGGAGGTGGGCCGGGCGCGCGGCGCCGACCACCGGCTGGACGCGGCGATCAAGAACCTGCTGACCGAGCTGTCCGACCTCCAGGCCGTGGAGGGCCGGGCCCGGCGGCTGGTGGAGCGCCTCGCCCTGGTGCTCCAGGGATCGCTGCTGGTGCGGTACGCGCCGCCGGAGGTCGCCGACGCGTTCTGCGCCGCACGGCTGGGCGGCGACGGGGGCGCCTCGTTCGGCACGCTGCCGGCCACCCTGGACCTGGCCTCGGTGGTGGAGCGGGCGCGGCCCGTCTCCTGACGCCGGGGCCGCCGCCGGGCGCCGGAACGGGATCGTTTGCCGGGGGCGCCGGGGGACCGCGCGCGCCCTCGCGTGCCGCGGGGGTGGTGCTGCGCCGACACGGCACCACCCCCGCCTCACGGGCCAGGTCAAGGCCGTGAACGCCATACCGGACGGCGTCGCTCAAGTGTCCGTCCGCCGGAGGCCGTCCACCAGGGTTGCAGGGGGTTGCACCCTTTCCGCCGGTACGGGGGAGACGCCCCCGCGCCCGCTGTGTCGCTCCGTGCGGCCAGACGGCAGTATGGGACGCGACGGACGCCGGGAGAAGCGGCCGGCCGCCACGCGGCGGCCGCGGTGCCCGGGCCCTGCTCGGGGAGGACGGAAACCAGTGGCGCTCTCGCCGGTGGACGTGACGCAGCTCGCCGCCGTGGACACGGCCCGGGCGGCGCGGGTGCTCAGCGAGGTCCGCGCCGCCCGGCTCTCCGGCCGGCGCGCGCCGGTACCGCCGCGTCCGGTGATCGAGCAGTCGTGGCGGCGGATGCTGCGCGGCGGGGTCGACCCCGACCACGACGTCCGGACCGGGCTGCTGTCCCGCGAGGAGCTGGAGCGGCGGCGCGCGCGGTCACCGCTGCGGACGGTGCTGCCGGTGCTGCGGCAGGGGCTGCTGTCGGTCGCGGACGTCGCCCACCACATCATGGTGGTCGCCGACGAGGACGGCCGGGTGCTGTGGCGCGAGGGCAGTGCGCCGGTGCTGCGGAAGGCCGACCGGCTGGGGTTCCAGCTCGGCGCGGACTGGCGCGAGGAGGTCGTCGGCACCAACGGGGTGGGCACGCCCGCGGTCACCCGGCGGCCCGTGCAGGTCTTCGCCTCCGAGCACTTCGTACGCTCCCACGCCACCTGGACCTGCGCCGGGGCGCCCCTCACCGACCCGCGCGACGGCCGGCTGATCGGCGTGGTGGACGTCAGCGGGCCGCTGGAGACGATGCACCCGGCCACGCTCGCCTGGGTCGAGTCGGTGGCGAGGCTGGCCGAGGCCCGGCTGCGGGAGCTGCACACGCGGTCGCTGGAGCGGCTGCGGGCGGTGGGGGCGCCGGTGCTGGCCCGCGTCGGCGGGCACGCGGCGGTGGTGGACCGGGACGGCTGGACCGCCGCCGTGACGGGGATGCCCTGGACGCCGCGCGTCGCGCTGCCCGCGTCCCCGTCGGCGGGCGGTGTGCGGCTGCCGGTGCTGGGGCCGTGCACCCTGGAGCCGCTCGCCGGGGGCTGGCTGGTACGGGCGGCGGGCGAGGATGCCGGCACGGCCGGGGACGCGCGGATCGTGGTCGATCTGCGCCGGCCGCGCCGCTGGTCGGTGGAGGTGTCCGGCGGCGCGGGCTCCTGGAGCCGCGAACTGAGCCCCCGGCACGCCGAGTTGCTCTACCTGCTGGCCGTCCACCGCACCGGCCGCAGCGCCGCCGGGCTCGCCGCGGACCTGTTCGGCGACCCGGCCCGCACGGTGACGGTGCGGGCCGAGATGTCGCGGGTACGGCGGTACCTCGGCGCCCATCTCCAGCACCGGCCGTACCGTTTCCACGAGGACGCGCAGGTGCGGCTGCTCCTGCCGGACGACCCGCGCGACCTGCTGCCGCACTCGGCGGCACCGGCGGTGACGCGGCGGCGGACGCCCCCGCCGTGACCTGGCGGTCGCGCGGGTTCCGCATATCTGCGCGGTCCCGGCCCGCGCCGGGCGCGCCTGCCGTAGCATCCCTGTGGGTCACCCCCCTGCTTCTCGGTCGACGCGGGACCATCAGGCGCTCCTGGCCCGGTGCCTGTGGAGGTTGTATGAAGCATCGCGGCAGGCACCGACGACGCCGGCAGGGCCGGGCGCTGCGCGCCGTCCTGGCCGGCACCGCCCTCTCCCTCACCGCCGCCGCCACCCTGATCAGCGCCTCCCAGGCCGAGGTCGCCGACGGCCCCGGCGCGCTGCGGGCGCTCGGCTCCCCCGCCGCGCGGGGCGAGCTGCGCCTCACCGGCCACGCGGTGCCCGCCGCCTGGCTCGACCGGCTCTCGGCGGCGATGGGCCGCCCGGCCACGGCGCAGGCGGTCCTCGGCTCCGCCGGACGGCAGCTGCGCGACGCCGCCGACTGCGGGGCCGGGGAGCGCGCCGCGCTGCCCGTCGCCCCCGCGGCCACCCGGGCGTACTGCTGGGACGAGGCCGACGTCCGCGGGTGGCGGCCCGGTGCCGTCACCACCTCGGCGGGCGCGGGCGCGGACGGCCGCTGGGGCGGACACCGGGTGGTCGTCTCCGCCTGGACGTCCGAGGACGGGGGCGGCGCGGACGACGGCCGCGCCCCGGAGCCCGGCCCCGGCACGGGCGCCACCGGCGGGGAACACGCCGGTGGGACGGGCACCGGCCGCGCGGACGGCGGTGGCGGGGGCACGGGCGCGGACGACGCGGGCCGGGCGCTGTCCCGGGTCGCCTTCGTCGACGCCGACGCCCCGGGCCGGCCGCGCCATGTCTCGGCCCTGCTCGTGGTCCCGGTCGACGGCGGGCGCGACTACCGCGGCCTCGCCTCCCCCGTCTCCGGCATGACCTGGTACCGGGACAAGCTGCTCGTCACCGCCGGGGCCGGGGACCGCGCCGCGCTGTACGTGTACGACCTGGACCGCCTGCTGCGCGCCGGCATCGGCGGCGACGCCGTCGGCCGGGTGCCCGGCGGCTGGTCGGCGCACGGCTACCAGTACGTGCTGCCCGCCGTCGCCGCCTACCGCCCCGCGGCGGGCGGCCCGCGCCCCGCGGCGCTCTCCCTGGACCGCACCACCACCCCCGACAGCCTGGTGGCCGCCGAGCGGGTGCCCTCGGACGCCGCCCGGCCCGCCCGGCTGTGGCGCTACGCGCTCCGGGAGGGACCGGCGCCCGCCGGGCCGCTCGCCGCCGACCGGGCCGGGCACGTCGACGCGGTCGAGGCGTACGAGACCCGCGCCACCGGGATCGGCGGCGTCCTGGCGCACCGCCCGGCCGGCTCGGCCCGCGGCGCCTGGTACCTCTCGCACACGGCCGGGGCACCGGGGGGCCGCGCCGCCCTGGGGCGGCTGACCGGCGAGGGCGCCGAGGTCGTCGAGTGCGGCGCCGACCGCTCGCGCCACTGCTGGAGCGCCGACGCGCGCTCCCTGGCCCACCGGGAGGACACCGGCGAGGTCTGGTCGCAGTCCGGCCGGATGCTGTTCGCCCTGCCGCTGTCCTCGCTCGACGCGTCCCTCCACTGACCCCGGGCCCCTCTCACGGGGCCGCGCGGCACCGCCCGTGGCCGGGCCCGTTGCCGGGCACGGAGCCGCCGGGCCGGGAGCGGTCGCCGCCCGGGGCCGGGCGACGGGCCCGCCCGGGCACGGGTCGACAGATCTCCGCGGCGGATGATTCCCTGGCCGCCATGAACCACATCGCCGTGACCACCTGGTCTCTGGAGCAGACCTCCCCGGCGGACCTCCTTCCGGCCGCCGCCCCCGAGGGAGACGTCCGGATCGTCCGCTCGGAGGTGCCCTCCCCCGAGTTCAGCCGTTTCCTCTACACCGCGGTCGGCGGCGACATCCGGTGGACGGACCGGCTGGGGTGGACCTACGCGCAGTGGCAGGAGCACCTCCAGCGGCCCGGCTCGGAGACCTGGGTTGCCTACGACCGGGGCACGCCCGCCGGTTACGC
Organism: Streptomyces harenosi; assembly: GCF_011008945.1. Lineage (GTDB taxonomy): Bacteria > Actinomycetota > Actinomycetes > Streptomycetales > Streptomycetaceae > Streptomyces > Streptomyces harenosi. Next base: position 18,336 of record NZ_WYCT01000056.1, on the reverse strand, counting down.
GGAACTGACCCCCGGGGACGACGGCGTGGTGGAGATCGAGTACTTCGGCCTGATCCCCGCGTTCCGGGGGCGGCGCATCGGCGGCCATCTGCTGTGCTGCGCGACCGCCCGCGCCTGGGACCTCGCGGACCGCTGGCCGGGCCTGGCCGAGACCAAGCGGGTGTGGCTGCACACGTGCAGCCAGGACGGCGAGTTCGCGATGGACAACTACCTGCGCCGGGGCTTCCGGCTGTTCGACACCAAGGTGACGGAGGAGCGCGAGGTGCCGGTGCCCGGGCCCTGGCCCGGGGCGTTCCCCGCCTGACCTGCTCCGACGGGAATCCGCCCGGGGCATGTGACCGACGACACCCTTGTCTCGCTCTGCGAGACAAGGGTGTCTGCATTTTGGACGAAGCTGGACTGTGTCCAGATCGCCATGCCACGCTTCCGTCATGCCTGGAACTGGAATTGCCTTGGTGAGTCGACGCCACGTCGACCTCGGCCGCATGTCCAGCGCCATCTGTCCGGCCCGCTGAGCGCCTCTCCGGCAGCACCCGGCAGTCCCGGATCTTTCGCATCGTCTCCCGCCGTGCGCAACGGAGCGCACGCGTGCCCGTGCGCCTTCCCGCGCCGGCCAGAGCCGCCCGCCCATCACCCGACCAGCACTTTTCCTCGACGGCGCCACGCGCCGGCCCCATCCGTCGCTGTCCCGAAGGACGTATCAGCCATGGCCGCCACCCCGCAGAACCCTGCCGCCGCGACTCCCCGCCGCAAGGTGAGCCGTCACCGCGGTGAGGGTCAGTGGGCCGTGGGTCACTTCACCCCGCTCAACGGCAACGAACAGTTCAAGAAGGACGACGACGGTCTCAATGTGCGGACACGCATTGAGACGATCTACTCCAAGCGGGGCTTCGGCTCGATCGACCCCAACGACCTGCGCGGCCGGATGCGCTGGTGGGGCCTGTACACCCAGCGCAAGCCGGGCATCGACGGCGGCAAGACCGCGGTGCTGGAGCCGGAGGAGCTGGAGGACGAGTACTTCATGCTGCGCGTCCGCATCGACGGCGGACGGCTCACCACGCGGCAGCTGCGCGTGATCGGCGAGATCTCCCAGGAGTTCGCGCGCGGCAGCGCCGACATCACCGACCGGCAGAACATCCAGTACCACTGGATCCGGATCGAGGACGTGCCCGAGATCTGGAACCGGCTGGAGGCCGTCGGGCTGTCCACCACCGAGGCGTGCGGCGACACCCCGCGCGTCATCATCGGCTCGCCCGTCGCCGGCATCGCCGAGGACGAGATCGTCGACGGCACCCCGGCCATCGACGAGATCCACCGCCGGGTGATCGGCAACCCGGCCTACTCGAACCTGCCCCGCAAGTTCAAGACCGCGATCTCCGGCTCGCCGCTGCTGGACGTGGCGCACGAGATCAACGACGTGGCCTTCGTCGGCGTGGTCCACCCCGAGCACGGCCCCGGCTTCGACCTGTGGGTCGGCGGCGGCCTGTCCACCAACCCCAAGATCGGTGTGCGGCTGGGCGCCTGGGTGCCGCTGGAGGAGGTCCCGGACGTCCACGAGGGCGTCGTGTCCATCTTCCGCGACTACGGCTACCGGCGGCTGCGCAACCGCGCCCGGCTGAAGTTCCTGGTCGCGGACTGGGGCCCGGAGAAGTTCCGCCAGGTCCTGGAGGACGAGTACCTCAAGCGGAAGCTGGTCGACGGCCCGGCGCCCGCACAGCCCGTGGAGCGCTGGCGCGACCACGTCGGCGTGCACCGGCAGAAGGACGGCCGCTTCTACGTCGGCTTCGCCCCGCGCGTCGGCCGGGTGGACGGCGCCACCCTGACCAAGATCGCCGAGCTGGCGGAGGCGCACGGCTCGGGCCGCGTCCGCACCACCGTCGAGCAGAAGATGATCGTCCTCGACGTCGAGGAGGCGCGGGTCGACTCCCTCGTCGAGGAACTGGAGGCGCTGGACCTCACCGTCCGCCCCTCCCCCTTCCGGCGCGGCACGATGGCCTGCACCGGCATCGAGTACTGCAAGCTCGCCATCGTCGAGACCAAGGCCCGCGGCGCCTCGCTCATCGACGAACTGGAGCGCCGCGTACCGGACTTCGACGAGCCGATCACCATCAACCTCAACGGCTGCCCGAACGCCTGCGCCCGCATCCAGGTGGCGGACATCGGTCTCAAGGGCCAGCTCGTCCTGGACGACCGGGGCGAGCAGGTCGAGGGCTACCAGGTGCACCTGGGCGGCGCGCTCGGCCTGGAGGCCGGCTTCGGCCGCAAGGTGCGCGGCCTGAAGGTGACGGCGCAGGAGCTGCCGGACTACATCGAGCGGGTCCTCAAGCGCTACCAGGCCGAGCGCGAGGACGGCGAGCGGTTCGCCGCCTGGGCGGCCCGCGCCTCGGAGGAGGCGCTGTCGTGAGCGAGCGCGCGGCGCCCTTCTACTGCCCCTACTGCGGCGACGAGGACCTGCGCCCGAACGAGCAGGGTCACGGCGCCTGGGAATGCGCCGGGTGCAACCGCGCATTCCAGTTGAAGTTCCTCGGGCTGCTGACCCGGGGACTTCAGCCCAACTCCACGGGAGGGGACGGAATATGACGGCGATTCAGCACGAGCGCACGGCCGAGGAGCTGAAGGAGCTGGCCGAGCGGGCGGGCCGGGACCTGGAGGACGCCTCCGCCCTGGAGATCCTGCGGTGGGCCGCCGACACGTTCGGCAAGCGCTTCTGCGTGACCTCCTCGATGGAGGACGCGGTCGTCGCCCACCTGGCCTCCCGCGCCATGCCCGGCGTCGACGTGGTGTTCCTCGACACCGGCTACCACTTCCCGGAGACCATCGGCACCCGCGACGCGGTCGAGGCCGTGATGGACGTCAACGTCATCACGCTCACCCCGCGCCGGACGGTCGCCGAGCAGGACGCCGAGTACGGCCCCAAGCTGCACGACCGGGACCCCGACCTGTGCTGCAAGCTCCGCAAGGTCGAGCCGCTGGAGCGGGGCCTGAGGGACTACGTGGCCTGGGCGACCGGCCTGCGCCGCGACGAGTCCCCGACCCGGGCGAACACCCCGGTCGTCGGCTGGGACGCCAAGCGGGGCAAGGTCAAGGTCTCCCCCATCGCCCGCTGGACCCAGGACGACGTGGACGCCTACGTCGCCGAGCACGGCGTCCTGACCAACCCGCTGCTGATGGACGGGTACGCCTCCGTCGGCTGCGCGCCGTGCACCCGCCGGGTGCTCGAGGGCGAGGACGCGCGCGCCGGCCGCTGGGCGGGGCGGGGCAAGACCGAGTGCGGGCTGCACACATGACGGCCACAGGCACGCACACGGCGCCCACAGCTCCCGCTGTTACTGCTGTTACCGACGCGACGACCGCGGCTCCCGCGGCCGTCGCCCCGACCGCGACCCAGGAGAAACACGTGACCACCGGAGCCACCGTCTGGCTCACGGGTCTGCCGAGCGCCGGCAAGACCACCATCGCCCACGAGCTGGCCGGACGGCTCCGCGAGGAGGGCCGCCGCGTCGAGGTCCTCGACGGCGACGAGATCCGCGAGTTCCTCTCGGCGGGCCTCGGCTTCAGCCGCGAGGACCGGCACACCAACGTGCAGCGCATCGGCTTCGTCGCCGAGCTGCTCGCCCGCAACGGCGTGACGGCGCTGGTCCCGGTGATCGCGCCCTACGCGGACAGCCGCGACGCGGTGCGCAAGCGCCACGAGGCGCACGGCACGCCCTACCTGGAGGTGCACGTGGCGACCCCGGTCGAGGTGTGCTCCGTACGCGATGTGAAGGGCCTGTACGCCAAGCAGGCCGCGGGCGAGCTGACCGGGCTCACCGGGGTCGACGACCCGTACGAGGAGCCCGAGGCGCCCGACCTGCGCATCGAGTCCCAGAACCAGACCGTGCAGGAGTCCGCGGCGTCGGTGTACGCCCTGCTCAGCGAAAGGGGACTGGCATGACCGGCATGACGGGTACGACGGGCGCTGTCGCCACCGTCACCGAGGAGACCGGCAGCCCCTACGCCCTCTCCCACCTGGACGCCCTGGAGTCCGAGGCGGTGCACATCTTCCGCGAGGTGGCGGGGGAGTTCGAGAACCCGGTGATCCTCTTCTCCGGCGGCAAGGACTCCATCGTCATGCTGCACCTGGCGCTCAAGGCGTTCGCGCCCGCGCCGGTCCCCTTCGCGCTGCTGCACGTCGACACCGGGCACAACTTCCCCGAGGTGCTCGACTACCGCGACCGCACGGTGGCCCGGCACGGGCTGCGGCTGCACGTGGCCTCGGTGCAGGACTACATCGACCGGGGCGTCCTCAAGGAGCGCCCCGACGGCACCCGCAACCCGCTCCAGACCCTCCCGCTGACGGAGAAGATCCAGAGCGAGAAGTTCGACGCGGTCTTCGGCGGCGGGCGCCGCGACGAGGAGAAGGCGCGGGCCAAGGAGCGGGTCTTCTCCCTGCGCGACGAGTTCTCGCAGTGGGACCCGCGCCGCCAGCGCCCCGAGCTGTGGAACCTGTACAACGGCCGCCACGCGCCCGGCGAGCACGTCCGCGTCTTCCCGCTCAGCAACTGGACCGAGCTGGACGTGTGGCAGTACATCGCCCGCGAGGGCATCGAGCTGCCGGAGATCTACTACGCGCACGAGCGCGAGGTGTTCCAGCGGGGCGGCATGTGGCTGACCGCCGGCGAGTGGGGCGGCCCGAAGGACGGCGAGACCGTCGAGAAGCGGCTGGTCCGCTACCGGACCGTCGGTGACATGTCCTGCACCGGGGCGGTCGACTCCGACGCCGACACCATCGAGAAGGTGATCGCCGAGATCGCCGCCTCCCGGCTCACCGAGCGCGGCGCCACCCGCGCCGACGACAAGCTCTCCGAGGCCGCGATGGAAGACCGCAAGCGCGAGGGGTACTTCTAGAGATGAGCACGACCACGACCGAGGCGCTCTCGGACACCACCCTGCTGCGGTTCGCCACCGCCGGCTCCGTCGACGACGGCAAGTCCACCCTCGTCGGCCGCCTCCTGCACGACTCCAAGTCGGTCCTGGCCGACCAGCTCGAGGCCGTCGAGCGCGTCTCGGCGAGCCGGGGCCAGGAGGGCCCGGACCTGGCGCTGCTGACGGACGGCCTGCGCGCCGAGCGCGAGCAGGGCATCACCATCGACGTGGCCTACCGGTACTTCGCCACCCCGCGCCGCCGGTTCATCCTCGCCGACACGCCCGGCCATGTGCAGTACACGCGCAACATGGTCACGGGCGCCTCGACGGCCGAGCTGACGGTGATCCTGGTCGACGCCCGCAACGGGGTGGTCGAGCAGACCCGCCGCCACGCCGCGATCGCCGCGCTGCTGCGCGTGCCGCACGTCGTCCTCGCCGTCAACAAGATGGACCTCGTCGGCTACGAGGAGCGGGTCTTCGCCGAGATCGCCGAGGAGTTCACGGCGTACGCCACCGAGCTGGGCGTCCCCGAGGTCACCGCCATCCCCATCTCCGCGCTGGCCGGCGACAACGTGGTGGAGCCGTCCGCGCACATGGACTGGTACGGCGGCCCGACGGTGCTGGAGCACCTGGAGACGGTGCCGGTCAGCCACGACCTGGCGCACTGCCACGCCCGGCTGCCCGTGCAGTACGTGATCCGCCCGCAGACCGCGGAGCACCCCGACTACCGGGGGTACGCCGGCCAGATCGCCGCCGGCACCTTCCGCGTCGGCGACGTGGTCACCGTCCTGCCCTCGGGCCGGACGACGACGGTCACCGGCATCGACCTGCTGGGTGAGCCGGTCGACGTCGCCTGGACGCCGCAGTCGGTGACGCTGCTGCTCGAGGACGACATCGACATCTCCCGCGGCGACCTGATCGTGCCGAGCAAGGACGCCCCGGCGACCACGCAGGACGTCGAGGCGACCGTGTGCCACGTCGCCGACCAGCCGCTGACGGTCGGCCACCGGGTGCTGCTCAAGCACGGCACCCGCACGGTCAAGGCGATCGTGAAGGACATCCCGTCCCGGCTGACCCTGGACGACCTGTCCCTGCACCCGCACCCGGGCCGGCTGGCCGCCAACGACATCGGCCGGGTCAAGATCCGCACCGCCGAGCCGCTGCCGCTGGACTCCTACGCCGACTCCCGCCGCACGGGCTCGTTCATCCTGATCGACCCCAGCGACGGCACCACGCTCACCGCGGGCATGGTCGGCGAGTCCTTCGCCGCCCCCGAGCCGGTCAGGGACGCGGACGACGACGGGTGGGACTTCTGAGCATGAGCTCCCCCGACTTCTACTCCACGTTCGCCAAGGAGGGCGGCCGCGTCGGCAGCGGCGCCCTCGGCAGCGGGCAGGGCGGAGTGGCGCGATGTGGACGGTGACGTACGCGCACTGCCCGCGCGCCCGCACCGCATGTCCGCACAGCCGAAGACCTGCCGATCTCCCGGCCACGACCTGACCCCACGGTGGGGGGTCGTGACCGCCGGGCCAACGAGAGGAACACCTCCCGTGCCTGCCACCACCGCCCTGCGCCGCTCCCTCGCGGCCGTCGCCGCCCTGCCCCTGCTCGCCCTCGCCGCCTGCGGATACGGTTCCCAGGCCAAGGACGACGGCGCCGCCGAGATCGCCGCCGGAGCCGAGAAGATCGACGGACTGGACTCCGTCAGGATCGGCTACTTCGGCAACGTCACCCACGCGACCGCGCTGGTGGGCAACCAGAAGGGCTTCTTCCAGAAGGCGCTGGGCGCCACCAAGGCCAAGTACGCGGTCTTCAACGCCGGGCCCTCGGAGATCGAGGCCCTCAACTCCGGCTCCATCGACATCGGCTGGATCGGCCCGTCCCCGGCCATCAACGGGTACACCAAGTCCCGCGGCAAGAACCTGCGGATCATCGGCGGTTCGGCCTCCGGCGGCGTGAAACTGGTGGTCAACCCGGACAAGATCAAGTCGCTGAAGGACGTCGAGGGCAAGCGGATCGCGACCCCGCAGCACGGCAACACCCAGGACGTGGCGTTCCTCAACTGGGCCGCCGAGCAGGGCTGGAAGGTCGACGCCCAGAGCGGCAAGGGCGATGTGACGGTCGTCCGCAGCGACAACAAGGTCACCCCGGACGCCTACAAGGCCGGCTCCATCGACGGCGCCTGGGTGCCCGAGCCGACCGCGTCCAAGCTGGTCGCCGAGGGCGGCAAGGTGCTGCTCGACGAGGCGTCGCTGTGGCCGGACGGGAAGTTCGTGATCACGAACATCATCGTGTCGCAGACGTTCCTCAAGGAGCACCCGAAGGCCGTCGAGGCCGTGCTGAAGGCGTCGGTCGAGACCAACAAGTGGATCAAGGCCAACCCGGAGGAGGCCAAGGCCGCGGCGAACAAGCAGCTGGCCGCCGACACCGGCAAGGCGCTGCCCGCCGAGGTCCTCGACCCGGCGTGGAAGTCGATCCAGGTCACCGACGACCCGCTGGCCGCCACCCTCGACGCCCAGGCGGAGCACGCGGTGAAGGCGGGTCTGCTGGAGAAGCCCGACCTCGAGGGCATCTACGACCTCACGCTGCTCAACAAGGTGCTCGAAGCCGCGGGCGAGCCCGCGGTCGACGACGCCGGCCTCGGCGCGAAGTAAGCCCGGACCCCGACCAGTTCCCAGGAGGTGACGACCATGGCCACGACCCTCGCCAAGGCCGCCGACGGCATGGAGACGGCGACAAGCGCCGCCCGGATCGAGCACGTCTCGAAGTCGTTCGCGGGCCCCGCCGGACAGCAGCTCGTGCTGGACGACATCAGCCTCGATGTCGCGCCCGGCGAGTTCGTCACCCTCCTGGGGGCCTCCGGCTGCGGCAAGTCCACGCTGCTGAACCTGGTGGCGGGCCTGGACCGGCCCAGCGCCGGCGCCATCACGACCGACGGCCGCCCGGCGCTGATGTTCCAGGAGCACGCCCTGTTCCCGTGGCTGTCCGCGGGCAAGAACATCGAACTCGCCCTGAAGCTGCGGGGCGTGCCGAAGAACGAGCGGCGCGGCAAGGCCGAGGAGCTGCTGGAACTCGTCCGGCTGGGGGGCGCCCACGGCAAGCGGGTGCACGAGCTGTCGGGCGGGATGCGCCAGCGGGTGGCGATGGCCCGGGCGCTCGCGCAGGAGAGCCGGCTGCTGCTGATGGACGAGCCGTTCGCGGCGCTGGACGCCATCACGCGGGACGTGCTGCACGACGAGCTGACCCGGATCTGGCGCGAGACGGGACTGTCGGTGCTGTTCGTCACGCACAACGTGCGCGAGGCCGTCCGCCTCGCCCAGCGCGTGGTGCTGCTGTCCTCCCGTCCGGGGCGCATCGCGCGCGAGTGGACGGTCGGCATCCCGCACCCGCGCCGCATCGAGGACACCGCCGTGGCGGAGCTGTCCGTCGAGATCACCGAAGAACTGCGTGGGGAGATCCGCCGCCATGGCCAGCACTGAGACGACGACCGCCGCCGCCAAGGACGGCGGCGACCTCGCCGGCCTGGAGGCGGGCCTGGACGCGCTGGAGACCGTCCCGCAGGGCCGCAAGCCCTTCCGGCAGACGCTCACGGAGAAGATCCTGCCGCCGGTGCTCGCCGTGGCACTGGTACTGGCGGTGTGGCAGGCGCTGGTCTCCTTCAAGGTCGTCGACGATCCGTCGAAGCTGCCCGCCCCGGCCGACGTGTGGAACGTGGTCCGGGACGCCTGGCTCCAGGGCGAGCTGCTCGGCTACATCTGGACCAGCGTCTCGCGCGGCCTGCTCGGCTTCTGCCTCGCCCTGCTGATCGGCACCCCGCTGGGTCTGCTGGTGGCCCGGGTGAAGTTCGTGCGCGCGGCCCTCGGCCCGATCCTGTCCGGGCTCCAGTCCCTGCCCTCGGTGGCATGGGTGCCGCCGGCCGTGATCTGGCTCGGCCTGAACAACTCGATGATGTACGCGGTCATCCTGCTGGGCGCGGTCCCCTCCATCGCCAACGGCCTGGTCTCCGGCGTCGACCAGGTGCCGCCGCTCTTCCTGCGCGCGGGCCGCACCCTGGGCGCGACCGGTCTGAAGGGCACCTGGCACATCGTGCTGCCGGCCGCGCTGCCCGGCTATGTGGCGGGCCTGAAGCAGGGCTGGGCGTTCTCCTGGCGCTCGCTGATGGCCGCGGAGATCATCGCCTCCTTCCCCGACCTCGGGGTCGGTCTGGGCCAGCTCCTGGAGAACGGGCGCAACGCCAGCGACATGGCCATGGTGTTCGAGGCCATCCTGCTCATCCTGATCGTCGGCATCGCCATCGACCTGCTGATCTTCAGCCCGCTGGAGCGGTGGGTGCTGCGCAGCCGCGGTCTGCTGGTGAGGAACTGAGGCACGCCATGGCCGCTCCCGTTCTGCTCGTCATCGCCCACGGCAGCCGCGACCCGCGGCACGCCGCGACCGTGCACGCCCTGGTGCGCCGGGTACGGTCGCTGCGGCCGGGCCTGCGCGTGGAGACCGCCTTCCTCGACTTCAACGTGCCCTCGGTGCCGGGGGCCCTGGAGTCCCTGGCGGCGCAGGGCGTGCGGGACGTCGTCGCCCTGCCGCTGCTGCTGACCCGCGCCTTCCACGCCAAGGCCGACATCCCGGCCGTCCTGGCGCAGGCGCCGCCCCGGCTGCGCGTCCGGCAGGCCGAGGTGCTGGGGCCCTCCCCGCTGCTGACGGCGGCGCTGGAGCGGCGCCTGTACGAGGCGGGGCTGACGCCCGCCGACAAGTCCTCGACCGGGGTCGTGCTGGCCTCGGCGGGGTCCACCGACCCGGAGGCGATCGCAGTGATCGCAGCAATCGCGCGGGAGTGGCGGCACACCGGTTGGTGCGCCGTGCGGCCTGCGTTCGCCTCCGCATCCCTTCCCCGCACCGAGGACGCGGTGCGCGAGCTGCGGGCGCTGGGCTGCCCCCGGGTGGCGGTCGCCCCGTACGTCCTGGCGCCCGGCTTCCTGCCGGACCGCATCGCCCGGGGCGCCGCCGGAGCGGACGTCCTCGCCGACGTCCTCGGCCCGGCGCCGGAGGTGGCCCGGCTGCTGCTGGAGCGGTACGAGGCGGCCAGGGTGCCGGTGCGGGCGGTGGTCGGGGTCTGACACCGGCGCCGCCCCGGGCGGGGCGCGCGCTCAGGGGCCGGTCAGCTCCACGAGTTTGACGACGGTGTTCCAGTTGCGGGTGGTGGCGATCAGGCCCTTGTTCACCCGGGGCCGGGAGAGGGCCTCGGCCAGTCGGGAGCGGCCCAGGCCGTCCGGTGCGTACAGGTACAGCGCGCGGTCGCCCAGCCGGAACTCCTCAGGAAGGCAGGCGGCCTGGTCGATCTCCGCGAAGCGTCCGGGGCCGACCGGCGCGGAGAAGTAGGTGACGTGGAGCTGCCTGGCCTCCAGTTCGGCGGCCGGGAACGGGCACGCCTCGGCGACCGCCCGCAGATAGGCGTGGTCGCGCACGAGTACGTCGACCGTGAAGCCGAACCGCTCCTCGATCGCCCGGGTGAGCTCCGCGGCCAGCGACTCCTCGTCCCCGTGCCCGGCCGTGAAGACGGCCTGGCCGCTCTGCAGATAGGTCCGCACGCCGGTGTGGCCGAGCCCGGCCAGCAGGGTGCGCAGGTCGGCCATCGGGAGCTTCCTGCTGCCGCCCACGTTGATCCCGCGCAGCAGCGCCGCATACGTCGTCATCCGCCCACTCTAGGGGGCGTCCGACGAGGCCGTGGCGACGGCGGCGGGGCGTGAGCGGAGCACGGGAGCCGCACCCCCGGCAGTCCCCCCGCCGGTGGCGCGGCGGGCCCGGACGCCGGGCGGCGGGCGGACGGTCAGCGGCCGGCGGCGGACAGCGGCCGGTGACGGACAGCGGCCCGCCCCGCGTCCTTGGTCGCGGGGCGGGCCTGCGGGGTCACGCCTGCCGCGGCCGGTCCCGGCGGCTCGCCGCCAGCTCGGCCTCGATGAGGTCGGCCGCCCGGCGCGTACCGCCCTCCTCGGCCATCCCGGCCTGGATCTCCTTCAGCTTCCGGGCCACCTCCGGGTCGTCGACCAGCCGGAGAGCGGTCGCGCGCAGCTCCTCGGCGGTCGCCTCCGCCATGGGCAGGTGCCGGGCGACGCCGAGCTCCTGGAGCACGTCGGCGTTGCCGAACTGATCGACGGCCTGCGGTACGGCGATCATCGGGGTGGCGGTGGCCAGGCCCTCCTGGCTGCCGCCCGCGCCGGCGTGGGTGACGAACAGGTCGGCCTGGCGCAGGACGGCGAGCTGCGGCACCCAGGAGTGCACCTCCACGTTGCCCGGCACCTCCCCGAGGTCGGCGGGGTCGACGTGCCGGCCGATCTGGAGCACCATGTGCCAGCCCGGCAGATCGCCGAACGCCTGCACGCACCGGCGGTAGAAGTCCGGCTGCTTGGTGAAGGCGGAGCCGAGCGAGACCAGGACCACCTTCTCGGCGCCGGCGGGGCGCTGCCAGGTCCCCTCGGCGTCGCGGTCGCCCTGGCAGGCGCCGACGAAGGTGTACACGGTCTCGTCGACCCGGTCGGCGTGCGGCTGGAGCGCCTTCGGGATCAGCACCAGGGAACGGGGCGGGCGGCCCGCGAACGGGTCGGGGTGCTCGGTGATGCCGTTCTCCTCCAGCCAGCTCTGGAAGCGGGCGTAGTAGGCCCGGCCGCGCTCGGTCTTCTTCGGCTCCTCCCACATCGGCTCGGCCACCTCCTCCTCGTAGCCCTCCCAGGCGACGAGGTTGGGCGAGAGGGAGATCGCGGGCACGCCCCAGCGGTGGGCGAGGACGCGGGCCGGGTAGGAGGTGATGTCGTGCAGCACGAGGTCCGGCTCGTCCCCCCGGTAGGCCTCGATCAGTTGCGGGAGCGCCTGGATCGCGTCGTCCAGGAACGGCTCGACGTTGTCCAGCAGGGTGGACCCCCAGGCTTCGGGGTCGGCGTCGGGGCCCGGCAGCGTGGAGTTCCAGAGTTTCGGTTCGGCGCCGGTGGCGGCGACCTTCTCCGCGAAGACCGGCGGGATGGCGTACGTGACCCGGTGTCCCCGCGCCACGAGCTCGCGGATCACCTCCAGGCTCGGGTTCACGTGGCCGTGGGCGGCGATGGAGAACATGGCGATGTGGGCGCGGTGCGTCATGACCCCCACCATAGGCAAGACGAGACGTCTCGTACAATCGAATTACGGTCGGGCGCCCGCCCCCGCCGCTCAGCGCTGGTAGCGGGCGAGCACCAGATTGCCGTCCTCCTCCAGCCGCTCGCGCAGCTCCGGCAGCCCGATGGCTCCGCTGTAGTACTCCTGGAGGGCCGGGGTCGCCACCTTGTCCTTCCACTCGGGATATCCGCGCACCGACTGGGCGGGCGCCGGGCGGAGGTGGCGGGCGAGGGCCGTCCCGGTGGCCCAGCCGTCTTCCGCGGTGTGCAGGGCGGGGTCCGCAAGGGCCCGGGTGCCGGTGGGCAGCATCCAGTCCCCGAGGGCGAGGCGCACCATGTTCCGCGGGCGCAGCAGGAAATCCAGGAAGGCGGCGGCCTCCTGTTTGTGGGGGCTGTCCTCGGCGATGGACAGGGTCTGCGGGCTGACGCCCTGGGCGAGTCCCTCGCTGCCCGCCGGGGCGGGAAGCACCTGCCACTCGAAGCCCTCCGGGGCCTGCTGCGCGATCTGCTGGCGGTAGGAGAACCCGAGCGGCACCATCGCGTACCGCCCGGCGAAGAAGCCGGGCAGGGTGTCGGAGCCGCCGCTGCCCAGGGTCGACGCGGGCGCGCTGCGGTCGGTGTTGACCTGGTCGTGGACGGTGCGTGGCACCACCTGGTCGCCCGCCTCGAAGCGGATGGTGACCTTGCCGTCCGGGCCGCGGTGGAACAGCCGGCCGCCGGCCGTCAGGGACAGGTTGAGCGTGGCCGACACGGGCTCCTTCAGCGGCCAGGCCACGCCGTACTTCCCGTCGCCGCTCAGCCGCTCGGTCACCTGCCGGAACTCCGCCCACGTCCAGGGCCGTTCCGGGGTCGGAATCCGGACGCCCGACGTCCGCAGCCAGGCCGCGTTGGCGACGAGCACCCGCGGTTCCTGGAGGAACGGCACGCCGTAGACGCCGTCGCCGAAGGTGACGGTCTCCCAGCTCCGCCGGGGGATGTCCGCCATCAGCCGTTCGGGCAGCAGACCAGTCAGGTCGGCGAGGTAGCCGCCGTAGGCGAAGTCCGCGAGGTCGTCGGCGGCGTCGTGGACGATGTCGGGCGCCTCACCGCCCTCGAAGGCGGTCAGGAGCTGGTCGTGGACGCTGTCCCAGCTCCCCTGGACGTATGCGACCCGTACCCGGGGGTGGGCCGCGTTCCACTCGCGCACCAGCTCCCTGGTGGCCGCCACCGACTCCTGCTGCCAGGCCAGGGACTGGAAGCGGAGGGTGATCCGGCCGTCGTCCCGGGTGCCGTCCGGGGAGCAGCCCGCCAGGAGCAGCAGGGCGGCGGCGAGCGCCGCGCGGATCGCGGTCCGCATCAGCCCTTCACCGCCCCGGCGAGCATGCCGCTGGTGATCCGCCGCTGGATGAGCGCGAAGACGACCAGGGAGGGCAGCGTCGCGAGGAAGGCCGCCGCCGCCAGCGGGCCGAGGTCGGCGACGCCCTCGGCGCCGATGAAATGGGTGAGCACCACCGGCAGGGTCTGCTTCTCCGGTGTCTTCAGCAGCACCAGTGCGAAGAAGAACTCGTTCCACGCGGTGACGAACGCGAACAGCGCGGTCGCCACGATCCCCGGCGCGAGCAGCGGCGCGGTCACCGACACCAGGGTCCGCACCCGCCCGGCCCCGTCGACCGCCGCCGCCTCCTCCAGCTCCACCGGCACGGCCCGCACGTACCCCGAGAGCATCCACAGCGCGAACGGCAGCGCCCACACCACGTACACCATGACCAGTCCCGGCACGGAGTCGACCAGCCGCAGCCGCTTCAGCACCAGGAAGAGCGGGATGATCAGCAGGACGAAGGGGAAGGACTGGCTGATCACGACCCAGCCGGTCGCCGCCCTGGTGAGCCGGCCCCGCCGCCGGGCCATGACGTAGGCCATCGGCGTGGCGATCAGCACGGCGATCACCGCCGCCCCCACCGCGGCGGCCAGGGAGTTCAGCGCGGCCCGGAGCAGCGGCTGTTCCTCGAACGCCTGGCGGAAGTTGGCGAGGGTGGGGTCCTCGGGGATCCAGGTGGGGTGCAGGCTCGCCAGTTCGCGCGGGGGCTTGAAGGCCGTGGACACCAGCCACAGGAAGGGGAGGGCGAGGAAGACGAGGTAGGCCAGCAGCGCCGCGTACTGGCCCGCGCGGGCCGCGGTGGGGGTTCTCACGCGTCCTCACCTCCCCGGAGGCGGCCGACGAGGAAGACGGCCAGCAGAATCGAGATCACGGCGACCATGACACAGCCCATCGCCGCCGCGTAGCCGAACTGCCCGTAGCGGAACGCCTCTTCGTAGGCGAAGAGCATGGGCAGGCGGGTCCGGCCGCCGGGGCCGCCGCTGGTCAGCACGTAGACCAGCGCGAAGGCGTTGAAGTTCCAGATCAGGTTGAGCGCGGTGACGGCGAGCGCCACCGGTCTGAGGGCGGGCCAGGTGACCGCGCGGAAGCGGCGCCAGGCGCCGGCACCGTCGACGGCGGCGGCCTCGTGCAGCTCGCGCGGGGTGTTCTGGAGCCCGGCGAGCAGGGTGACCGTGGTCTGCGGCATGCCCGCCCAGATGCCGACGACGATCACGGCGGGCAGGGCGGTCGCCAGGCCGCTGAGCCAGTCGCGGCCGTCGCCGAGGCCGAGGTCGCGCAGGGTCTCGTTGAGGATGCCGGCGTCCGGGTTGTAGACCAGCCGCCACATGATGCCGACGACGACCTCGGGCATGGCCCAGGGCACGATCGCCAGGGCGCGGGCCAGCCAGCGCAGGCGCAGGTCCTGGTCGAGCAGCAGGGCGAGGCCGAGCGCGAGCAGGAACTGGGCGGCGGTCACCGCCACGGCCCACACCAGCCCGATGCGGAAGGACTCCCAGAACAGCGTGTCGCGGGCCAGGTCCCGGAAGTTGAGGGCGCCGATCCACCGCGTGGGCTGCGTCCGGCCCGACTGGGCGTCGGTGAACGCCAGCAGGATGCCGTAGAGCAGCGGACCGACGCTGAGCACCAGGATCGGGATCAGGGCGGGCAGGACCAGGAACCACGCGCCGTGGCCGCCGGGCGGCCGCCCGGTGCCGGGCGCACGGCGCCGCGCTCCGTTCACCTCGGTCGCCCCACTCACCTGATCAGCCCCTCTTTGCGCGGCGCGGACGGCCTGGCCATGGTCGTGAAGGGGCGGTGCCCCGTCAAGGCACCGCGCACACCGCCCGGCCGGTGCCGGTGCGACACTGGCCGGCGGGCCGCACAGCACGAGAGCACCACGGCACCACGGCACGAGAGCACGAAGGACACGGAGGCGGACGATGGACGAGGCACGGGCGCGGGACGTACTGGCCGGGGCGGGAGTGGTGCCCGGTGCGGCACGGGACGCGCGGCTGCTCGCCCTGGGCGAGAACGCGGTGTTCGCCGTCGGCGATCTGGTCGTCAAGGTGGGGCGCGACGCCGGACTGCTGGACCGCGCGCGCCGGGAGCTGGCCGTCGCGGTGTGGCTGCAGGAGGCGGGCGTGCCGGCGGTGCGGGCGGCGAAGCCGGAGGCCGCGCTGGTCGAGGGCCACCCGGTGACCGTGTGGCACCGGCTGCCCGGTCCCGTACGGCCCGCCGAGCCGCGGGACCTGGCCGAGCTGCTGCGCCTCGTGCACGCCCTGCCCGCCCCTTCCTTCGGTCTGCCGCCCCGGGACCTGCTGGGCGGCGTGGAACGCTGGCTGCGCCTGGCGGGCGAGGCGATCGACCCCGCGGACGCGGCGTATCTGCGCGAGCGCCGCGACGGCTTCGCCGCGGCCGCCGCCGCGCTCACCCCGCTGCTGCCGCCGGGTCCCATCCACGGCGACGCGCTGCCCCGCAACGTGCACATGGGGCCCGACGGGCCGGTCCTGGTCGACCTGGAGACCTTCTCCTGCGACCTGCGCGAGCACGATCTGGTGGTGATGGCCCTGTCCCGGGACCGCTACGGCCTCCCGGCCGAGGCGTACGACGCGTTCACCGCCGCCTACGGCTGGGACGTACGGGAGTGGGAGGGATGCGCCGTGCTGCGCGGCGCCCGGGAGACGGCGAGCTGCGCGTGGGTCGCGCAGCACGCGCCGGACAACCCCAAGGCGCTGGCGGAGTTCCGGCGGCGGGTGGCGTCGCTGCGGGAGGGGGACACCGCGGTGCGCTGGTACCCCTTCTGACGGGCGGCGCCCGAGCCGCTCAGACCCGCTCCTGGGCCGGCTCCCGCAGCGGCCAGGTGCCGTCCACGACGGCGCCCGCGTCGCCCTTGCGGCGCAGGAAGTCCTGGAAGTCGGCCGCCCACGCGGCGTACCACTCGATCTGACGGCGGTGCAGCTCCGCCGGGCCGAGGGCCCCGACCTTGGGGTGGCGCAGGGCTATCGCGCGGGCGAGCCGGGCCGCGGCGAGGGCGTCGGCCGTGGCGTCGTGGGCGGTGCCGAGGGCGACACCGTACTCGGCGCAGACCGCCTCCAGGTTGCGCTTGCCGCGGCGGTAGCGGTCGACGGCGCGGTCGATCGTGTACGGGTCGATGACGGGGGCGGGGTCCGCGCCGCCCAGGCGGTCCCGCAGGGACGGCAGTCCGTACCGCCGCAGTTCGGCGGAGAGCAGCGTGAGGTCGAAGGCCGCGTTGTAGGCGACGACCGGGACGCCCGTGCGCCAGTGGTCCACCAGGACACCGGCGATGGCGTCCGCCACCCGGTCGGCCGGCCTGCCCTCGGTCGCCGCCCGCTCGTTGCTGATTCCGTGGACCGCGACGGCGTCCGCCGGGATCTCCACACCCGGGTCGGCCAGCCACTCCCGGCGCCCGCCCGGCTCGCCGTCCCTGACCTCGATCACGGCGCCCGTGACGATGCGTGCCTCGTACGGGTCGGTCCCCGTCGTCTCCAGGTCGAAGCCGATCAGCGGCTCCCGGTGCCAGCCCATGGCGGCCCCCCTTCTCGGTGATGCGTTCCCCCGGTGGCTTCCACCTTCGCACGCGCCACTGACAATCCGGGGCCCGCCTGCCGCTCGGGCCGCGCCCCCGCCCGGCCCGGGCCCCTCGAACCGCCCTGGCCGGCGCCCGGCGCGGCACCCGGTGAGTGACGGGTGGAGCGCCCGCGCGGGTGACTCACGACACGGGCCGCGAGTCCGCCCACATCAGTTCGAACTCCTCGCGATAGGTGGGAAAGAGCCCGCCTTCGTCCACATGGTCCGACTTGACCAGTTTGCTCCCATTGCGCAGCACGAGGACCGGCGCCTCCATGCCCCGCGTCCGGCGCAGGTACGACTGCACCACCGCTATGCCGTCCGCCCCGTCGCCGTCGACGAGGTAGGCCGTGAAACGGGGCGTCTCGTCGAAGACCTGGATCTCGAAGGCGCCCTGGTCGCGCAGCCGGGACCGCACCCGGCGCATGTGCAGGATGTTGGTCTCGACGGCGCGGCTGAGCTCCCCGCGCTTGATGCCGAGTTCGCGCTCGCGCCGCTTGACCGCGCTGCACGCCGGGTTGAGGAACAGCAGCCGCACCCGGCACCCGGACTCGGCCAGCCGCACCAGGCGCCGCCCGGAGAAGTTCTGCACCAGCAGGTTGAGCCCGATGCCGATGGCGTCCAGGCGGCGCGCGGCCCCGAAGATGTCCTCGGCGGGGAACTGGCGCAGCAGCCGTACCCGGTCGGGGTGGACCGCCACCACGTCGGCGTACCGGTCGCCGACCAGATCCTCGACGGCGTCGACGGGCAGCCGCCGCGCCGAGGGGACGTCGCCGCCCGCGCCGAGGATCTCCAGCAGCCGGGCCGAGGCCCGCTCGGCCTGGTTCAGCACCGCCTCTGACAGCGCCCGGTTGCGGGAGACGACGTTCCGGGTCACCTCCAGCTCGTCGAGGGCGAGTTCGAGGTCCCGCCGCTCGTCGATGTAGGGCTCGAAGCAGGGCCAGTGCTGCACCATCAGCTCCCGCAACTGCGGCAGCGTCAGGAAGCTGAGCACGTTGTCGTCGGCCGGGTCGAGCAGGTAGCCCTTGCGGCGGCTGACCTCCCGTACCGCGACCGCCCGCTGCACCCACTCCTGTCCGGCGGGCCCGGCCGCGGCGACCACCCACTCGTCGCCGTGGACGGGCTCGTACACCGGCCGCAGCACGGCGGCCACGACCGCGCGCAGCCGCTGTTCGACCAGGTTCAGCCAGATGTAGGCCCGGCCGGCCCGCTGGGCGCGGGTGCGCACCTCGTGCCACGCCTCCGCGTCCCAGTCCAGTTCCGGGCCGATCGCGCCCACGTTCATCGGCCGCGCCAGGGACACCGCACCGGGCGGGACGTCCGCGGAGTTCCCCTCGTGACCCTCGTCACCAGGGGGCAGCTCCAGCCCTC
>NZ_WYCT01000569.1 GCF_011008945.1 Streptomyces harenosi | reverse complement strand
CGACACCACGCTCCAGGCACACCCCCACCAGCGACTCCGGGCCCACGCCCTTCGCAACCAGATGACGCGCCAACCGACTGGCACGCGCCTCCAGTTCCGCGTACGAGACCTCAACACCACCCGAGACCACCGCGACCGCCTCCGGCGTCCGCGCCACCTGCGCCTCGAACAGCTCCGGAACGGAACCGGACGCCACCTCGGCAGCCGTGTCGTTCCACTCGCCGAGGAGCAGTCCTCGCTCGGCCTCGTCCAGCACCTCAACCGTGCTCAGGCGGACCTGCGGGTCGGTGACCAGCAGCTCGAGGACGCGGACCCAGCGCTCGGCGAGCCGCGCCGCCGTGTCCGCCTCGAACAGGTCCGCCGACGCGACCACCGAGCCGCGCAGCCCGGCCGGGGCGTCCTCGGCGGCGAATGCCTCGGCGACCTCGACGGCCAGGTCGAACTTGGCCGCGGCCTGCCCGGGGGCGGACGCCTCGCCGGGGGCCGCCCCGCCCGTGCGCAAGCCCGGCAGGTCGAGGACCGCCTCGGCGTTGTTCTCCAGGGTGAGCATGACCTGGAAGAGCGGGTGCCGCGCCAGGGAACGCGTCGGCGCCAGCTCCTCCACCAGCTTCTCGAACGGCACGTCCTGGTGCGCGAACGCCGACAGCGTCGTCTCCCGAACGCGACCGAGGACCTCCCGGAACGTCGGGTCGCCCGACAGGTCCGTACGCAGCACCAGCGTGTTCACGAAGAACCCGACCAGGTCGTCCAGAGCGACGTCCGTGCGGCCGGCGTTCGCCGAGCCGATCGGGATGTCCGTCCCCGCGCCGAGCTTCGACAGCAGCACGGCGGATGCGGCCTGGAGCAGCATGAACACGGTGACGCCCTCGGCCTGTGCCAGCTCCCGCAGCCGTGCGTGCACGTCGGCCGAGACCGCCACCGGCACGCGGTGGCCGCGGTGGGAGGCGACCGGCGGACGGGGGTGGTCGGCCGGGAAGTCCAGCTCTTCCGGCACTCCGGACAACGTCTGTCGCCAATAGGAGACTTGGCACGCCATGAGACTGCCGGGGTCGATCTCATCGCCGAGCAGCTCTCGCTGCCACAGCGCGTAGTCCGCGTACTGGACGGGCAGCGGCTCCCACTCGGGGGCACGGCCCTCGCACCGCGCCGCGTACGCCGTGGAGAGGTCCTTGGCCAGCGGCCCCTTCGACCAGCCGTCGCTCGCGATGTGGTGCATGACCACGACGAGGACCTGCTCCTCGGGCCCGGCGGCGAACAGCCAGGCCCGGAAGGGCGCTTCGGTCGACAGGTCGAAAGAGTAGTCGGCCGCGGCGACGACCGCGTCGTCCAAGTCCTCCGGAGCGACCTCCACCAGCGGCAGCTCCCACGTCAGGTCCTCGACGGGGATCACCCGCTGGTACGGCTCGCCGTCCGCGACCGGGAACACCGTGCGCAGCACCTCGTGGCGGCCGATCACGTCCCGCAGGGCCGCACCGAGCGCCTCCCGGTCCAACCGGCCCGACAGGCGCAGCATCACCGGAACGTTGTAGGCCGCGCTCGGACCCTCCAACTGCCCTATGAACCAGAGGCGCTGCTGCGCGAAGGAGAGCGGGGTCCGGTCAGGACGCTCCATCGGCGTCAGCCTCTTGCGGGCCGCACCGGCCCCGGCGAGCTTGGCCGCGAGTCCCGCGACAGTCGGCGCCTCGAACAGCGCCGCGAGGTCCAGCTCGACGCCGAGCACGGCGCGGATCCGGCTGACCAGCCGAACGGCGAGCAGCGAGTGACCACCGAGGGTGAAGAAGCTCTCGTCGACGCCGACCCGCTCCAGGCTGAGGACCTGGGCGAAGGCTGCGCAGAGGATTTCTTCCTCGGGGGTGGCGGGTGCGCGTCCAGTTCCGGCCGAGCCGGAGGCGTCGGGGGCGGGAAGGGCCGTGCGGTCCAGTTTGCCGTTGGCCGTCAGCGGGAGCGCCTCCAGGACGACGACCGCGGACGGGACCATGTACTCGGGCAGCCGCTGACCGGCGAACGCCTTGACCGCCTCACCCAGTCGCCCGTCCACCTCCTCCC
>NZ_WYCT01000568.1 GCF_011008945.1 Streptomyces harenosi | reverse complement strand
GCGGGGTCCCGGCGCCGGGGGGGGGCCGGGCCGGGACCGGTGGGCGGCGCCGGCTGCTCAGTGCACCGTCTGCGCCGCGTGGTTCCTCAGGTGGCGGGCGAAGTCCGCCGTCACCGCCAGGGCGTGGTTGTCGATGTAGAAGTGGCCGCCGGTGAAGCCGCGGTGGCCCAGGTACTGCGGGCTGCGGCCGGCCCAGTGGCTCATCGCGTCCGCATCCTGCTGCAGCGGGTCGCTGTCGCCGCCGTAGGAGGCCAGCGGGCAGGACACCGTTGCGCCGTCGTCCTCGTACTGGGCGGAGACCTTGAGGTCGGCGCGGAGCGCGGGCACGACCAGCGCGAGCATCTCGGGGTTGTCGTAGACCTCGGCGGGGAACGAACCCAGCTTCTTGATCCACTCCAGCATCTCGTCGTCCGGCATCCGGCTCTGCTCCTCGGTCGGCTTGAAGAAGCCCACCGGCGACCAGCCGGACATGCCCAGCACCAGCGGCTGGCGCTCGCCCTCCTCCTTCAGCCGCACCGCCACCCGGAAACCGAGCTGGGCGCCCAGGCAGTGCCCGAAGATCGCGAAGGGCCGGTCGTCGTCCAGCTCGTCTAGGACCGCCTCGTACAGGCTGTCCAGCAGCGGCTCGAAGTCCTCGAAGGTGGGTTCATCACGCCGGTTGTGACGGCCCGGCAGGGTCACCGCCTGCGCCGAGATCTCCGGGGGCAGCAGCTGGGGCCAGTCCCGGTAGATGATGGCGCCGCTGCCCGCGTGCGGCAGCAGGAACAGCCGGATGGAGGCGTCGGGGTCGGCCTGGACGGGGTGGAACCAGGACCCGGCCGTGGACATGTCCTGGCCGTAGCCGCTCACCGGGACACCTCCTTCAGCCGGGGCAGCACCACGTCGGCGATCTGCTTGAGCTGCGGCTCGCCGTCGAGCGAACCGATCCGGATGATCAGGTGCCGGGCACCGGCCCGCACGTAGGCGGCCAGCGCCTCGGCGCACTCCTCGGCGCTGCCCCAGGCGTAGCACTGCACCGCGGCCATCTGCTCCAGGGTGCGCCCGTAGTAGTGGCCGATGTAGTGCTCCAGCTCGGCGCGGGCGGCGGCGGCGTCCTCGTCGACCGTGATCGTCGCGTACAGCGCCGGGGTGATGGCGCCGGCCGGGCGGCCGGCCGCCGTGGCCAGTTCGCCGATGCGCCGCCAGGCCCGGCCGTAGTCGTCGGCGCTGGGCAGGAAGGGCATCCAGCCGTCGTAGTGGTGGGCCACCCGCTGAAGGACGCGGGGGGTGTCGCTGCCGGCGAGCCACAGCGGCGGGCCGCCCGCACGGTGCGGTGCGGGCAGCCGGTCCAGGCCGGTGGCCTGCCAGTACCGGCCGGTGAAGTCGGCCTGCGCGCCGGTCTGCCTGGCGCGCCAGGCCTGCCGCCACAGCGAGACGATCTCGTCGAGGCGGGAGGCGCGGCCGGCGAAGGAGGCGCCGACGG
The DNA here is from genome assembly GCF_011008945.1 of Streptomyces harenosi. Classification (GTDB taxonomy): domain Bacteria; phylum Actinomycetota; class Actinomycetes; order Streptomycetales; family Streptomycetaceae; genus Streptomyces; species Streptomyces harenosi. The sequence goes on along the minus strand of NZ_WYCT01000568.1, from coordinate 562 downwards.
CGGCGAACTCCTCCTCGGTCTCCGGCATCGGGAAGCCGGAGCCCAGGCCGAGCACGAGCCGTGAGCCGGTGACGTGGTCCAGGCTCGCCGCCTGGTGCGCGCCGGTGAGCGGGTGGCGCAGCGCGGGGGTCAGGGCGGCGGTGCCGAGGGTGACGCGGCTGGTGACCGCGCCCGCGGCGGACAGCACGACCAGCGGGTCCAGGCGCGGCCGGGCGATCAGCGAGTCGCCCGCCCACAGCGAGTCGAAGCCGAGCTGCTCGGCCTGCCGGGCGAAGTCGAGCAGCGGCGCCGCGGCGAAGCTGCCGTTGATGGCCTGCTCCCGCGTCGGCAGCAACACGCCGACGGACGGGGGGCCCGATGAGGTGCCCATATGGATCCAACTCCGTTCACAAAAGGGGGTGGTTCTTCGTCTTCTTCGGTACCGGAAGAAAAAGGGGGGGCGCGGGCAGGCCGTGCCCTTGCGGCCCTGGGGCCTTGTGGCCGGGTGGCCGGGTCGCGGGTTTCTGCCCGCGGCCCGGGGAACCTGTCTCTTATACACACTGACGCTGCCGACGAAGCTAGA
>NZ_WYCT01000567.1 GCF_011008945.1 Streptomyces harenosi | reverse complement strand
CGACCCGGCCGAACTTCCCGTACGGATAGCCGAGTTCGGAAGCGACCGGTTGCCGTCCTACATGGTCCCTTCGGCGGTCGTGGTCCTGGACGCACTGCCGCTGAATGCCAACGGCAAGCTGGACCGCGAGGCCCTGCCCGCCCCGGAGTACGCCGCCGGGAGCGGGGGCCGGGGCCCGGCCACGCTCCAGGAGGAGTTGCTGTGCGGAGTGTTCGCGCAGGTCCTTGGTCTGTCCGAGGTGGGGGTGGACGACGACTTCTTCGCCCTGGGCGGCCACTCGCTGCTCGCTGTGCGTCTGGTCAGCCGGGTCCGTACGGTCCTGGGCGTCGAGGTGCCGTTGCGGGCGTTGTTCGACACGCCCACGGTTGCCGGTCTCGCGGCCGGCCTGGCGGGCGCCGGGCAGGCACGGCTGGCGCTGACGGCAGGGGAGCGGCCGAAGCTGGTGCCGCTGTCCTTCGCCCAGCAGCGGCTGTGGTTCATCGGCCAGTTGGAGGGGCCGAGCGCCACCTACAACATTCCGTTCGTGCTGCGGATGGCGGGCGAGGTGGACCGGGACGCGCTCGGTCTGGCCTTCCGGGACGTGATCGGGCGGCACGAGGTGCTGCGGACCGTCTTCCCGACGGGCGAGGACGGCGATCCGTATCAGCAGGTCATCGAACTCGACGATCTGGACTGGCAGATGGCGGTCATCACTGTCCCCGCCGACGAGTTGGAGGGGGCTGTTGCCACGGCCGCCGGGCGCGAGTTCGACCTCACTGCCGAGGTGCCGATCCGGGCCACGTTGTTCGAGGCAGGTAAGGGTGAACGGGTTCTTGCGGTCGTGATGCATCACATCGCGAGTGACGGCTGGTCGACGGGTCCGTTGGCCCGGGATCTGTCCGCTGCTTACGTGGCCCGGTGTGGGCACGGGGAGCCGGGGTGGGAGCCGCTGCTGGTGCAGTACGCGGACTACGCGTTGTGGCAACGGGAGTTGCTGGGTGACGAGGCCGACCCGGAGAGTGTGATCTCCCGACAGATGGCGTATTGGCGCGAGGCGTTGGCGGAGTTGCCGGAGGAGTTGCCGCTTCCTGTCGACCGGTCGCGTCCGGCGGTGGCCTCCCACGTGGGTCATCGTGTGCCGTTGATGGTTCCGGCTGAGGTGCACGCACAACTGGTGAAGGTGGCGCGGGCCGAGAGCGCGACCACGTTCATGGTCCTGCAGGCTGCTTTGGCCATGCTGCTGTCGCGGCTGGGTGCGGGGACGGACATCCCGATCGGTTCGGCGAACGCCGGGCGTACGGACGAGGCGCTGGATGAGCTGGTCGGTTTCTTCATCAACACGCTGGTGGTGCGGACGGACCTGTCGGGTGACCCGACGTTCCGGGAGGTTCTGGGGCGGGTTCGGGAGACGAGTCTGTCGGCGCTGGCGCATCAGGAGGTGCCGTTCGAGCGGTTGGTGGAGGAGCTGGCGCCGAGCCGTTCGATGGCCCGGCACCCGCTGTTCCAGGTCCAGCTCGACCTTCAGAACAACGCCGAGGCCGTACTCGACCTCCCCGGCGCGCGGACCGGAGGCTTCTCGGTCGCGAAGACGGCGGCCAAGTTCGACCTGGAAGTCCGTGTCTCCGAGGCATTCGACGAGCAGGGCGCCCCGGCCGGGGTGTGGGGCTCGGTGGTCGCGGCGGCGGACCTGTTCGACCGGGAGACGGTCGAGGGGCTGGGCGAGCGGTTGGCACGCGTGCTTGGGCTGCTGGTCGCCGATCCGGGTACGCGGTTGAGCGCGCTGGACGTGCTGGGTGAGGGTGAGCGGCGTCGGGTGCTGGTCGACTGGAATGACACGGCTGCTGACCTTGGGTCGGGGTTGGTGCCGGAGCTGTTCGCGGCGCAGGTGGCCCGGACGCCGGATGCGGTGGCTGTGGTTGGTGAGGCGGAGTCGGTTTCGTACGCCGAGCTGGACGCTCGTGCCGACCGTTTGGCTCACTATCTGGTCGGTCAGGGGGTGGGTGCGGAGTCGTTGGTGGGGGTGTGCCTGCCGCGTGGGGTCGAGATGGTGGTGGCGGTCCTGGCGGTGTGGAAGGCCGGGGCGGGTT
>NZ_WYCT01000566.1 GCF_011008945.1 Streptomyces harenosi | reverse complement strand
CACCCCACACCACCCCTCCTGCAACACCTTCTCCCGGCCCCGCACCGGCGCACCGCCCACACCGGCACCGACAGCGGCACAGGCGCGGACGGCTCCCTCGCCGACCGCCTGGCCACCCTCACCCCCGAGCAGCAGCACGACACCCTCCTGGCCCTGGCCCGCACCCAGATCGCCACGGTCCTCGGCCACCAGGCACCGGAGGCGGTCCCCGCGGACTCGGCCTTGCGGGACCTCGGCTTCGACTCCCTCACCGCCGTCGAACTACGCAACCGGCTCGCCCGCGTCACCGGCCTGCGCCTGCCCGCCACCCTCGCCTTCGACCACCCCACCGCGACCGCACTTACCCGGCACCTGCTCACCCGGCTCCTCCCCGACGACGCGGACACGGCGCCACCCGAGCTGTCCTTGTTCGCGGAGCTCGGACGACTGGAGGCGGCGCTCTCCTCCGCCGTGTCACCGCTGCCGGGTGCCGAGGGCCTGGGCGGCGAAGCCCGGTCACGGCTGGCGTCGCGGCTTCGCTCACTCGCCCAGGCGCTCGGCGGAGAGGAGACGCCCCGCCCCGACCTCGGGGAGGCGACGGACGAGGAGATGTTCGCGCTCATCGACCAGGAAACGGAAACCGGGTCCGCCTGAGCCACCACCGCGCCGCCGGCCACCGGAGACGCGACCACCTGCCCACTGCACACCTCATCCCGCCCGCGCCGGCTCGTCCGGCCCTTCCCCTCAGGAGCATCAGTGTCTTCACCTCCGTCGACGATCCCCGAGGCCCCCGGTGCCTGGCCGGTCCTCGGCCACCTGCCGGCCCTCCTCCGCGATCCCCTGGGATTCCTGTCCGCCACCACGGAACGCGGGGACCTCTTCCGCATCCGCCTCGGTCCCAACACCGTCTACCTCGCCACCCACCCCGAACTCGTGCGGACCATGCTGGTGTCCGGCGCGGCGGACTTCACCCGCGGCAAGGGCGCGGCGGGCGCCAGCCGGTTCATCGGCCCGATCCTCGTGGCCGTCTCCGGGGACTCGCATCGCCGCCAGCGGCGGATGATGCAACCCGGATTCCACCGGGGCAAGCTCGACCACTACGTCATCAGCATGTCCGCCGCCGCCGAGGAGACCGCCGGGTCCTGGCGGGCGGGCCAGGTCGTGGATGTCCCCAAGATGGCGAGCGACCTCTCACTGGCCATGATCACGAAGGCGCTGTTCCAGTCCGACCTGGGTGCGGCGGCCGAAGCGGAGCTGCGCACCACGGGCCACGACATCCTGAAGGTGGCCAGGCTGAGCGCGCTCGCCCCGCACCTCTACACCTCCCTGCCCACTGCTGCCAAGCGCCACATGGGCCGCACCAGCGCCGCCATCCGGGAGGCGGTCACCGCCTACCGTGCCGACGGACGCGATCACGGCGACCTGCTCTCGACGATGCTGCGCGCGCGGGACGCCGAGGGCAACACCATGACGGACGACGAGGTGCACAACGAGATCATGGGGCTCGCGGTCGCCGGAATCGGCGGACCGGCCGCTCTCACCGCATGGATCTTCCACGAACTGGCTCACGACGCCCTCATCGAACAGAGGCTCCACACCGAACTCGACACCGTCCTCGAAGGCCGGCTCCCCACCAGCGCGGACCTCCCGCGCCTGCCCTACACCCAGCGTCTGGTCAAGGAGGCGCTGCGCAAGTACCCCGGCTGGGTGGGCTCACGGCGCACCGTGCGCCCCGTCCGGCTCGGGGAGCACGAGCTGCCGGCCGATGTGGAAGTCATGTACAGCTCGTACACGCTCCAGCGGGACCCCCGTTGGTACCGTGATCCGGAGAAGCTCGACCCCGACCGCTGGGAGTCGAAGGAGACCACGCGCGATGTGCCGAAGGGCGCCTGGGTTCCCTTCGCGCTCGGCACCTACAAGTGCATCGGCGACAACTTCGCCCTCATGGAGACGGCCGTCGCCGTCGCGGTCATCGCCTCCCGCTGGCGTCTGCGTCCCGTCCAGGGCGACCGCGTCCGCCCGGTCGCCAAGGCGACGCACGTCTTCCCCGACCGGCTGCGGATGATAGCCGAGCCCAGGACCCCCGCCGGTCCCCGC
>NZ_WYCT01000565.1 GCF_011008945.1 Streptomyces harenosi | reverse complement strand
GGGGCGGGGAGCTGAGGGTGCGCCCGTCCTCGGTGGTGCCGGGCGACCGGGCGGCGGTGCGCACGACGGCGTGCGGCGGCAACGGCACCGCTGCGGGCGACGCCAGCGCGGTGGGCGCCGGCTCGTTCACCCTGGCGGGGACCGCCCACGAGGGCGAGTCGGCCGGGGAGTTCCGGGTGCCGCCGAGCGCGCAGCCGGGCACGTACGAGATCGCCGCCACGTGCGCCGCGAGCGGCCGCCGGATCACCGGCGACCTGGTGGTCGCGCTGTCAGCCCCCGGTGAGCAGGTGCACCCCCGGGGGAGCGTGAAGACGGGGGTCGGCGGCGCGTTGGGCCCCGACCCCGTACGGACCGCGGCCGGCGTGGCGGCGCTCGCCGTCGCCGCCGCGGGCGGTACCTGGCTCCTGCATCGCCGGGCGAGAGGCGACGGGATCTGACGGACACCCTCCGCTGTCCGTCCGCCGGTACCGCACTCCCCTCCCCCTCCGGGTCCGACCGCCCCTCGCGGCCCGGAGGGGGTCCGGGGCCGAAGGGAACCCGAGAAGAGGGGGCGTCATGCGCAGGGTCGGCAACACCGCGATAGCGGCCGTCACCGCCTTCGCCCTCTGCACGGGTGCCTGGCTGCTGGCCAGCGGCGCCAGGACCCACGCGCCGCCGCAGCCGTCGGCGGCACAGGCCGGCACGGGCACCGCCGCCGGGTCCGGTACCGGCCGGGCCGGCGAGGTGCCCGCCGCCCCGGCGCTGCCGCCCTCCCCGCCCGACCGCATCCGCATCCCGGCGATCCGCGTCGACGCCCCGCTCATGGGGCTGGGGCTGACCCGCACCGGCAGCCTGGAGGTGCCGCCGGCCGGGAAGAAGAACCTCGCCGGCTGGTACGAGGCCGGCACCACGCCCGGTGAGACGGGCACCGCGATCGTCGCCGGGCACGTCGACGACGCCGAGGGCCCCGCCGTGTTCTACCGCCTCGGCGCCCTGCGCAAGGGCGGCCGGATCGAGGTCGACCGGCGCGACGGCGGCGTGGCGGTGTTCACCGTGGACGCCGTCGAGGTGTACGACGCGCGGGACTTCCCCGACAAGAAGGTCTACGGGGCGGCGAAACGGCCCGAGCTGCGGGTCATCACCTGCGGGGGCGGCTGGTCACCCGCCACGGGCTACCAGGGGAACGTCGTCGTCTTCGCGCACCTGACGGGCAGCCGCTGAGACCCGCGGCACCGGACGGGCCGCCGGGCCCCCCGGCCCCCGGGAGTCCGCCGGGCCCCCCGGCCCCCGGGAGGCAGCGCGCGGGGCCGCGGCGGCCGCCGGTACCCGCGGGGCGCCGGAGACCGCCGGGGCCGGACGGCCTGCCGGGGCCGCAGAGCCCAACGGAGCGGGACGGCCTGCCGGGGCCGCAGCAGCGTCCGGGGCCGGGGAGGCATCCGAGTCAGGAGAGGTCTCCGCGGCGGGAGAGGCACCTTGGGCGGGCGAGGCCCCTGAGGCCACCGGAGCCCCCGGGACCACCGGGGCCTGCGTGGCCTCGGGTACCTCCGGGGCCGCAGCGGCCACCGGCGTCGGCGGGGCCGCCACCGGCCCCCGGGCCGCCCCCCGGTAGGCGTCCCCGAGCACGTGCTCGCGGCCCCACGCGCCCAGCGGCGCCAGCGCGTCGTTGAGGGCGGCGCCCCGGGGCGTGAGCGAGTACTCCACGCGCGGCGGCACCTCGTCGTACTCCTCGCGGTGCACGATCCCGTCGGCCTCCAGTTCCCGCAGGTGCGCGGCGAGCACCTTCTCCGTCACGCCGGGCAGCTCCCGGCGCAGCGCGCCGAAGCGGCACGGCCGCTCCCCCAGCGCCCACAGGATCAGGACCTTCCACTTGCCGCCGATCACGTCCATCGCCGCGTCGACCCCGCACACGTACGCCCCCGGCCGCCGTGCCGTCCCCATCGCCGCACCCGCCCTTCCCGCTGCCTGCACGCTTTCCTCAAGGTAACCACCCACTGCAAAGTACGTACTTGAGACGGTTGTTCCCGCCGACGAGTCTGGTCCCCATGAACGACACGACGGACAAGACCCCCGCCCCCCGCACCGCAGTCACCCCTGTCTCTTAT
>NZ_WYCT01000564.1 GCF_011008945.1 Streptomyces harenosi | reverse complement strand
CCCCCCATCCCTCCCCCTTCTTCTGGCAGGTCACCATGCCCTTCGTCACGGCCAAGGACGGCACACAGCTGTATTACGAGGACTGGGGGACGGGCCGGCCGGTCGTCCTCCTGGCCTCGGCCACCATGAACTCCCGCATGTGGGAGTTCCAGGCCCCCTACCTGGCCGGGCACGGCCTGCGCTGCATCCTGCCCGACCGGCGCGGCTTCGGCCGCTCCCACCGGCCCTGGGACGGCTACGACTACGACACCCTGGCCGACGACCTGGCCTGTCTCATCGACCACCTGCAACTGCGGGAGGTCACGCTCGTCGGCTACGCGATGGGCGGCGGCGAGGCGGTGCGCTACCTGGCCCGGCACGGCTCCCACCGGGTGGCGCGCCTGGCCCTGGTGTGCGCCACCACGCCCTACCTGCTGCGCACCGCGGACAACCCCGACGGCATCGACGTCTCGGTCCTGGAACAGACCACCGCCGCGATGAGCGCGGACCGGGCCGGCTACCTCGCCCAGATCACCAGCGTGTTCTTCGGCGGCCCGCAGGCCACGCCCGAGACGATCCCGCTGTCGGGCCACTGGATGGAGTGGATGGCCCAGCAGGCCCTCGACAGCTCCCCGCGCGCCACCGTGGAGGTCACCCGCACCCTGTTCACCGAGGACCTGCGCCAGGACGTGCGCGGCGTCGACGTGCCGACCCTGATCGTCCACGGCGACCAGGACCCCAGCGCCCCGCTGGAGCTGTGCGCGCGGCGCACCGCGTCCCTGATCCCCGGCAGCCGGACCGTGGTCTACGAGGGCGGCGCGCACGGGCTGTTCGCCACCCACGCGGACCGGCTGAGCCGGCAGTTGCTGGAGTTCGCCGGCCCGTAGCCGCCCGCCCCCTGGCCCGCCCCTGAAGGGGGGGACGGCGCCGCGCCCGCACCACCCGGAAGGGGGGGGTGCGGGCGCGGCGCCGTCCTATGCGCGTGGATACACCCCGGGGCGGCCGGCCGGGTGCGCGGGCATCCGGGAGGGGGGCCTGGCCCCGGGGGGTGTGCCCGGTCCTTGCGCGCGTGTGCCGTCCCGGTCCGCGCCGGGGGCAGGGGCGCGGGCCGGGACGGCAGGGGGCCGCCGGGCCGGAGAGACGGCCGGCGCGCGGGGGGCCGGCCGCCTCGCTCAGCCGTGGGCCTTGCGCAGCCCGCTGAGCTGGAGCGCGGCGAAACCGGCGACCACGAGCGCCTGCAGGGGGATCCACACGGTGCCCACCGTGTTGGCGTCCACCCAGCCGAAGACGACCGCGGCGATGCTGGCCACCGCCCACAGGGCGTTGACCTCGATCACCGCCTTGGTGGCCCCGGCCGACGGCAGCGGCCTGGCGGCCAGCGCCGCCACCACGATGCCGTAGACGGTCAGGAAGGCACCGATGCCGCGCAGGAAGCCGCTGTCCAGGTCGAACAGCCGGCCCACCGGTGAGGCGGCGAGCAGGTAGATCAGGCCGCACGCTCCGGTCACCGCGGCGTCCAGGGCGAGGAACAGACGCAGGGGCCGGGCCGCGGCGGCGGTGCCCGCGGCGGGGGCGCCCACGAGGCCCGTGGCCTGGTTCGTCGTCATGATGTCTCCCGGTCTTCTTGAGGGTGGGGGGTCGTTCAAGCGACGCTGCCACAGCGCTCTGACCGGGCCCTGACACCGGCCTCGCACCGCGCTCGGCCGCCCCCGCGCCCGCCGGCGGTGAGCCGGCCGCGCCGGCCCTCGGCGGGCCGTCAGCCGCCCGTCAGCACCGTGTCAGGGGCAGGGGGCATGCTGGTTGGTGTCGGAAAGGGGAACGGCGACCGGGCAACCGGGCCGCCCCTCGAAGGCAGGGAGAGGTGCCCGGAGTGGCTTATCGGGGACCGGAGTTCGCTTCAGTCGGGTGCAAGCCCACGCAGGTTCGAATCCTGCCCTCTCCGCCCGGCACACGCCGCAGGACCGGCCCCCGCCACGGGGGCCGGTCCTGCGGCATGCCCGGCCGGACCGGTCACCGCCCGACCGCCCGCACCGGTGAGCGGCCCGCCCCGCACCAGGACCGCCTCCCCCAGCGAACGAGCCACGGCCCGCGGCGGAGCGGGGCCGGGG
>NZ_WYCT01000563.1 GCF_011008945.1 Streptomyces harenosi | reverse complement strand
GAGAAGAGGACGAACATCGTGAGGGGGTGGTCGCGGGTGAGTTCGTGCAGGTGCCAGGCGGCGTCGGCCTTGGGGCGCAGGACGGGGGCGAGGCGGTCGGGGGTGAGTGCGGTGACGATGCCGTCGTCGAGGACGCCGGCGGTGTGCACGACGCCGGTGAGAGGGTGCTGCGGCGGGAGGGTGCCGAGCAGGGCGGCCAGTGCGGTGCGGTCGGCCGCGTCGCAGGCGGCGATGTGGACGGTGGCGCCCAGTGCGGTGAGTTCGGCGGCCAGTTCCCGGGCGCCTGGGGCGTCGGGTCCGCGGCGGCTGGTCAGCAGGAGCCGGGTGACGCCGCGGCGGGTGACCAGGTGCCGGGCGAACAGGGCGCCCAGCGCTCCGGTGCCGCCGGTGACCAGGACCGTGCCGTCCGGATCGGGCGCGGGCGCCGCGGTGTCCGTCGCGGGCAGCGGTGCCAGGCGCGGCACGAGGACCGTACCGGCGCGGACCGCGACCTGGTCGTGGCCCGACGCCGGCACGGCGGGCAGGAGCGGGAGCGAGGCGGGGTCGTCGTCGATGTCGGCCAGCACGATCCGGCCGGGGTGCTCCGCCTGCGCGGAGCGCAGCAGGCCCCAGACGGCGGCGCCCGCGAGGTCCGGACCGGCGCCGTCCTCGCCGGCCGTCACCGCGCCCCGGGTCACCACGAGCAGGCGGCTGGAGAGGAACCGGTCGTCGGCCAGCCAGGCGCGCACCAGGTCCAGCGTCCCGGCGGCCGTGCCGTGCACCGCCGAAAGGACGTCACCGTCCCGCTCGGCGGTGGGCGCAACGACCAGGACGTCGGCCCCGGCCGCCTCCGGGAGCGTCTCGTGGTGGGCGGCGCCCAGCGCCTCGCCGATCGCGCGGTCGTGGGCGCCGAGCAGGACGCAGCGCCCGGCCGGGGCGTGCGGGCTCACCTCGACGGGGGTCCAGTCCACCGCGAACAGCGATCCGGCCGTCTGCCGCGGCGCGTCCGGCACCGGGCGGGCCTCCACCGACCGCACCTCGGCGACCGGCCGGCCCGCGTCGTCGGCGAGCTGGACCTCGCAGGAGGTCCCGCCCTCGCTCTCGTCGCCGATGAGCACCCGTACCCGCAGCGAGGACGCGCCGGTGGCGTAGAGGCTGATGCCGTTCCACACGAACGGCAGCAGGAGGGTGAAGTCGTCGCCGGCGTCGGCGATCGCGGCGACCACGCGCGGATGGATGGCCGCGTCGAACAGGGCGGGGTGGATGCCGAAGCCCGCCGTGCCGGTGTCGTCCGGCAGCGCCACCTCGGCGAAGAACTCGGCTCCCGCCAAGGTGTCGCGGCGCCACAGCGTGCGCAGTCCGCGGAAGGTCGGGCCGTAGACGTACCCGTGCTCGGCGAGCCGGTCGTAGAACCCGTCCGTCGGCACGGGCCGGGCGCCGGGCGGCGGCCACTGGCTCAGGTCGAAGCGCGGCTGCGGGGCGGAGGGGGCCAGCGTGCCGGTGGCGTGGCAGGTCCACTCCGGGTCGTCGTCCCGGCAGGAGTGGATGGCGAACGGCCGGTGGCCGGTGTCCTCGGGCTCCTTGACCACGAGCTGGATCCGCACACCGCCCGTCCGGGGGATCACCAGCGGCGCGGTGACGACCATCTCGGTCACCCCGGCGCAGCCGGTCTCGTCGCCGGCCCACAGGGCCATGTCGAGCAGCGCGGTACCGGGGACCAGTGCCCGGCCGCCCAGGTCGTGCTCGGTGATCCAGGTGTGCGTCCGCGCGGCGAGGCGTCCGGTGAACACCACCTCGTCGGATCCGGCGACGCGCACCACCGCGTCCAGCATCGGGTGGCTCGCGGCCGTCTGCCCCGCCGCGACCACGTCGCCCGACGGCGGCCGGGGCAGCCAGTAAGGCTGGTGCTGGAAGGGATAGGTCGGCAGATCGACCAGACGCGCTCCCGACCCCGCGTACAGACGCGACCAGTCCACCGTGTGCCCCGCCGCGTGCAACCGGGCCAGCCCCGTCAGCACCCCACGGACCTGGGACCCCTCCCGCTGCTGCAACGCCACGAACACCCCATCGGGAGCACTCGGCGGGCCCAGCGCACTCAACACCCCCTCCGGCC
>NZ_WYCT01000562.1 GCF_011008945.1 Streptomyces harenosi | reverse complement strand
CGTCCGCGGCGCCGCCCCCTCGGCCCCGGCCGCGCAGGCGGCGCCGCGGACGTACGAGTCGGCTCCCGCGCCGTGCGCCGCTCTGGCCGCGACCACGGTCACCTCGCTCGTCCCGGGGGCGAAGAAGGCGGGCAGGGAGATACCGTCCACGGACACCCGGGAGCGCCGCACCTGCTCGTGGAACGCCCTCCGGGGATACGACTACCGCTGGCTCGACGTCTCCTTCGAGGTCATGAGGTCCGACCAGGCCGCGCGGGCGTCGTACGAGGAGCGCGTCCGGGACGACGACGGCGGTGGCGAGGTCCCCGGCCTGGGCGACGGGGCGTACTCGGTCGTCGAGCTGGTCTCCGAGGACGGGCAGGAGACCCGCGAGGGCACGGTGGTCGTCCGCGCGTCGAACGCGCTGGTGGTCGTCACATACAACGGCAGCGACTTCGAGACGCGGCGGGCGCCCGGTACGGACGAGATCAACAGGGGTGCGATCCGGGCCGCGAAGGAAGCCGTCGCCGCGCTGGAGGAGACCCGGCGGGACTGACCCGCCGGACGTCCGTCCGTCCCCGGCCCGCCGAGGGCCGTCCGGCGGCGCGCCGGGCTCAGCGCCGCGCGGAGGCCCGCCCCTGGACGGCGGGGATCACCTGCGACCCGTACGCGTCGATCACCGCCTCCCGCGCGTCGTGCATGGCGTAGAGGGCGAACTGGTCGACACCGAGCGCGCGCAGCGCGTTCAGCTTGTCGACGTGCCGCTCGGCCGGCCCGATCAGGCAGAACCGGTCGACGATCTCGTCCGGTACGAACCGGGTGTCCGGGTTGCCGCTGCGGCCGTGGTGGGCGTAGTCGTACCCCTGCCGAGCCCGGACGTAGTCGGTCAGCTCCCGGGGTACGACGTCGCCGTCCGCGCCGTACCGGGCGACGAGGTCGGCGACGTGGTTGCCGACCATGCCGCCGAACCAGCGGCACTGCTCGCGGGCGTGGGCGAGGGCGCCGGGCGAGTCGTCGGCGGTGACATAGGCAGGAGCGGCGACGCAGACGGTCACCTCGGCCGGATCCCGGCCGGCCGCGGCCGCCGCGTCCCGGACCGTCCGGACCATGTACTCGGTCAGGTAGAGGTCGGCGAGCTGGAGGATGAATCCGTCGGCCTCCTCGCCGGTCAGCTTCAGCGCCCGGGGACCGTACGCGGCCGTCCACACCGGCAGTTCGGCGCCCGGCTTGACCCAGGGGAACCGCACGACCGTGCCGCCGCCGAGGTCGGCCGCCTCCCCGCGGGCGAGGGCGCGGATCACCCGGATCGCCTCGCCCAGGCGGACCAGCGTGGTGGGGCTGCGGCCGGCGACCCGCATCGCGGAGTCACCGCGTCCGATGCCGCAGATGGTGCGGTTGCCGAACATGTCGTTGAGGGTGGCGAAGGTGGAGGCGGTGACCTCCAGGGTGCGGGTGCCCGGATTGGTCACCATCGGGCCGATCTTCAGCCGGGTGGTGTTCGCGAGGATCTGGCTGTGGATCACGAACGGTTCCTGCCACAGCACGGCGGAGTCGAAGGTCCAGCCGTGGGTGAAGCCGTTGCGCTCGGCGCGCTTCATGAGGCTGACGACCCGGGCGGCGGGCGGATCGGTCTGGAGAACGAGTCCGAAGTCCATGACGTCGATCCTCGCGGCAACACCGCCCCGCGCCAATCCTCCCCGTCCAAGAACCGGTGTTCGTACCGGCTTCTAGGGGTTCCGGGTCCTATCCGTTCCGGGTCCCATCGGTTCCGGGTCCCATCGGTTCTGGGCTCGTCGATTCCTCCCAGGTCCTGGAGGCTTCCGCCGTGCTCCAGGGCGGCGACGCGACCCCGCCCCCACCCCCGTAGCGGCCGGCGGGCGGGCAGGTACCCGGCGTCCTCGGCTACCGCCCGCCACCGTGACGGCCACCGCCGCGGTGGCCACCGCGGTGACGGCGGTCGTGGTCGTGACGATCGTGGTCGTGGTCGTGACGATCGTGGTCGTGGTCGTGACGATCATGGTCGTGGTCGTGACGATCATGGTCGTGGTCGCGATCCCGGTCGTGACGCCCGCGGCGCGGACCGCCGTCACCCGGGCGGGGGCCGGCGGGCGGAGGC
>NZ_WYCT01000561.1 GCF_011008945.1 Streptomyces harenosi | reverse complement strand
GTGCCGGGGGGTGTGGGGCGGTCACCGGTGCTGTTCTTCCCGCCGCCGGGGCGCGGGCGGGAAGCGGGCGGCGCGGGGCGGGGCACACCGTTTGGTGGCCGGCCGCCGGAAAGGCACTCGAGGACGGTCACATCACCGGCGGAATACTCCGGGCGCCCGCTTACGGTTTTCCGGCCGCCGACTATGATCCGAAAGCACATCCGATAACCGAGTTCGTCCCCGCGCGGCCGCCCCGGGCCACGATTCCCGGCGCGTATCCGGTAATCCGCTCAGCCCAGCACGAACCCCGCGCGGCACGGCCCGCACGGTGGAATACCGCGCGATTCGAGGCACGCACAGCACAGGCCGCACTTTCCAGCCATGACCTTCCCCGGCCGCGGGGAGATGCGGCCCGGACAAAGGGAGAGCGATGGACGGCACCCCACCGGCCCTGCGCCTGTTCGTCTTCCACCACGCGGGCGGTTCGCACGTGCCCTACCGCCACTGGCCCGGGCTGCTGCCCGGGCGGTGGGACGTACGCCTCCTGGACGCTCCCGGCCGGGGCCTGCTGGGTGATCTGCCGCAGCTGGACGACGCCGGGCGGCTCGCCGACTTCTTCCTGCGCCGCCTGGCGGGCGAGCTGCGGGAGGTGCCCTATGCGTTCTTCGGGCACAGCATGGGGGCCCTGGTCGCCTACGAGATGACCGTCCGGCTGGCCGCCGGGGGCGGCCGGCTGCCGGTGTGGCTGGGGCTGTCCGCGCGGGGCGCGCCGCTGGCCTCGGGCCAGGAGCGCCGGCACCACGATCTGCCCGACGCCGAACTGCAGACCCATCTGGAGCTGCTGGGCGGCACCCCCGACGAGGTGTTCGACAACCCCGATCTGTGGGCGCTGTACGGGCCGCTGATCCGGGGGGACATGCGTCTGGTGGAGACCTGGCGGCCGCGGCCGGACACGCCCGCGCTGCCGGTGGCGGTGTCGGTGTTCGGGGGCCGGGAGGACCGGTCGGTGCCGCCGGAGCGGCTGGCGGGCTGGGCGCGGCACACCGAGCGCTTCCTGGGCCTGCGGGTCCTGGACGGCGACCACTTCTACTTCCAGGACGATCCCGGGCCGCTGCTGGAGTGGATCCGCCGGGACGTGGCCGCGGCGCTGGCCTCCACCGCGGCGGTGTCCTGGTGAACCGGTTGGGGCCGGCGTGCGTCACGGCGCGCTGCCTTTGAGCGTGCGCACGTGAGCTGACGGCCCGTTGTCCACTGCCTGCTTCCGAGATGAGGGGGACAGATGCAGTTCCGCATCCTCGGTCCCGTGGAGATCCAGGACGAGCGTACCGGCCTGCGGATCCTCCCGACCGGCGCCAAACAGCGCGCTCTGCTCGGCGCGCTCGTGGTGAAGGCCGGGCGCGAGGTGTCCGTGCACCGGCTGATCGACGAGTTGTGGGGCGACGACCCGCCGGCCAACGCGGCCAACGCGTTGCAGGCCCATGTGGCCCGGCTGCGGCGGCGCCTGCCCGGCCCCCGCACCTCCCACGGCCCGGGAGACCCCGGCGGCGTGGGCGGTGCGGGGGGTGCGGGGGGCCGGCCGCGCGAGTGGATCGCCACCCGCTCGCTGGGCTATGTGCTGCACCTGGGCCCGGCCGGCACCGACGCCCAGCGGTTCCACGCGCTGACCGCCCAGGGCCGGCAGGCGGCGGCCCACGACCCGGTCCGGGCCGTGGAACTGCTGCGGGAGGCGCTGTCGCTGTGGCGCGGCCCGGCCCTGGAGGGCAGCACCCACGGTGACATCTGCGCCGCCGAGGCCGCGCAGCTGGAGGAGCACCGCATCACGGCGCTGGAGACGATGTACGACGCGTCGTTGCGGGCCGGGCGGCACGGAGAGGTCACCGGGGAGCTGGAGGAACTGACCACCGACCATCCCATGCGGGAGCGGTTCCACGATCTGCTGATGGTGGCGCTGTACCGCTGCGGCCGGCAGGCGGAGGCGCTGAACATCTACGACCGTGTGCGCAGGCGTCTGGTGCGGGAACTGGGGGTCGAGCCCGGTCCGGCGCTGCGCGGCCGGATGGAGGCCATCCTGCGCCAGGACCCGGTCCTGGCCCGTCTCTTATAAACATCTGACGCTGCCGACGAAGCTAAAAGTGTAGAAC
>NZ_WYCT01000560.1 GCF_011008945.1 Streptomyces harenosi | reverse complement strand
GGGGAGGACCGCGAGAGCACGGCCCGGGGCCCGGGGGGCGGCACTACAGTGGTCGGAACATCCCGTGGCACCCCAGCACGACGGACGGCACGATGGAGCACGGTGTACGGGCCAGCCAAGCAAGCAACAGGGAGCGCATGACGTGCGGCCGGTAGGCAGCAAGTACCTCCTCGAGGAACCGCTCGGTCGCGGCGCCACGGGGACCGTCTGGCGAGCCCGCCAGAGGGAGACCGCGGGCGCCGAGGCGGCCGTGCCCGGACAGCCCGGCGAGACGGTCGCCATCAAGGTCCTCAAGGAGGAGCTGGCGAACGACGCCGATGTCGTGATGCGCTTCCTGCGGGAGCGCTCCGTGCTGCTCCGGCTGACCCACCCCAACATCGTCCGGGTCCGCGACCTGGTCGTCGAGGGCGACCTGCTGGCACTGGTCATGGACCTCGTCGACGGTCCCGACCTCCACCGCCACCTGCGCGAGAACGGCCCCTTCACCCCGGTCGCGGCCGCGCTGCTCACCGCCCAGATCGCCGACGCGCTCGCCGCCAGCCACGCCGACGGCGTCGTCCACCGCGACCTGAAGCCGGCGAACGTGCTGCTGAAGCAGGAGGGCGACCTGCTGCACCCGATGCTGACCGACTTCGGCATCGCGCGCCTGGCCGACTCGCCCGGCCTCACCCGCACCCACGAGTTCGTCGGCACGCCCGCGTACGTCGCGCCGGAGTCCGCCGAGGGCCGCCCGCAGACCTCCGCCGTCGACATCTACGGCGCCGGCATCCTCCTGTACGAGCTGGTCACCGGGCGTCCGCCGTTCTCCGGCGGCTCCGCCCTGGAGGTCCTGCACCAGCATCTGAGCGCCGAGCCGCGCCGCCCCTCCACGGTCCCGGACCCGCTGTGGACGGTCATCGAGCGCTGCCTGCGCAAGAACCCGGACGAGCGGCCCGGCGCCGAGAACCTCGCGCGCGCCCTGCGTGTGGTCGCCGAGGGCATCGGCGTCCACGCGAACTCCGCGCAGATCGCCGCCGCCGAGAACGTGGGCGCGCTGCTGGCGCCCGACCCGGCGCCCGCCCCCGTGCCCGGCACGCCCGGCGCCCCGGGCGACGCCGATCCGACGCAGGTCCTGCCGCACGACGCCGCCGGTGCGTACGACCCGAACGCCGCCACCAGCGTCCTGCCGCACACCGGCGGGCCCGGGGGCGACGCCGACCCCACCGCCGTCCTGCCCCAGCGCGGCGCGGCCGACCCGACGGCCGTCATGCCGCCGGTGCCCCCGGGGCAGCCGGGCGGTCCCGGACCGGGCGGGCAGCCCGGGCAGCCGGACGAGCCGCACCCGTGGCAGAACCAGCTCCGCGCCGCCCGCGACCGCAACGAGCAGACCCAGATCCAGTACCTGGACCCCGGCCAGGACCCCCTGCGGCGCCGTCCCCAGCGTCAGGTCGCCCGGCCGCAGCAGCCGCCGCCGGGCCCCGCGCAGCAGCCGCCCGCGCAGGACTACGGCCGGCTGCAGCAGCACCGGCCGCAGCGGTACGCGACGCCGCAGCCGCCGCAGCCCCAGCGACCGCCGCAGCCCCAGCCGCAGCGGTACGCCCCGCCGCCCGCGCCGGAGCCCAGGCGGCCCGCGCGGGAGCCCCGGCCGCCGCGGCGCAGCGCCAACCCGATGCGGATCCCCGGGCTCGGCTGCCTGAAGGGGTGCCTGTTCACCCTGGTCGTGCTGTTCGTGGCCGGCTGGCTGGTCTGGGAGCTGAGCCCGTTGCAGGAGTGGATCGGCACCGGCAAGTCCTACTGGCAGCAGCTCAGCGACTGGGTCGGTGACGTGACCGGCTGGGTCCAGGACCTGGGCGGCGGCAGCGACGGCGGCGGCACCGGCACGGGCACCGGCTGACCCCCTCGGGCCCGCTGCGGCCCGGACCGGCCGATCCGGCTCGCCCTGCCTGGCCCCTCCCGGTCCTGGCCCGGTTTCCGCCTGGCCCGGGCCGGCTTCCGCTCGGTCCGGCCCGCCTTCCGCCCGGCGAGGGTCGGACCGTGCGACACGCCGGGGCGCGCACGCCGGGGGCGCACGGTGTGCCGTACGCCTGGCCCTTATACCCACCTCCGAGCCCACGAGACACCCGCTAATCTCGTATGCCTTCTTCG
>NZ_WYCT01000055.1 GCF_011008945.1 Streptomyces harenosi | reverse complement strand
CATTCGTGGTTAGCGAGTGTCTCGTGGGCTCGGAGATGTGTATGAGAGACAGGGGTCGGGGAGGCCGACGGGGCGGACGTGACCGAACTGGCCCGGTCGGACAACGGGCCGGTGCGGGACCTCGCCTTCTCCCCGGACGGGGCGTGGCTGACGTGGTCGCACCCGGGCATCGGACGGTCGCTGCGGCAGATCAGGATGGCCCGGATCACGGACGGGTTCGTCGTGGACGTCACCGACGGCCGCTTCGAGGACGAGAACCCGGTCTTCACGCGCGACGGCCGCTATCTGGCGTTCCTGTCCTGGCGCGGCTTCGACCCGGTGTACGACGTGCACACCGGGGACCTGTCCTTCCCGCTGGGCTGCCGCCCGTATCTGGTGCCGCTGTCGTCGGCGACCCCCTCCCCGTTCGCCCTGAACCCGGAGGGCCGCCCGGCCGCCGGGGGGCTGGACCCGGTGGAGGAGGAGCCCGGCGAGGGCGGTGCGGTGACCGTCGAGGTGGAGGGGCTGGAGAACCGGGTCACCCCGTTCCCGGTCACCGCCTCCAAGTACTCGGCGCTGCGCCCGGTGGCGGGCGGCGGGCTGGTCTGGCTGCGCTGGCCGATCTCGGGCGCGCTGGGCGAGACGTTCGCCAACCCCAACGACCCCAGCGAGCGGCCCACCCTGGAGCACTTCAGCCTGACCAAGGCGAAGAAGACCGAGCTCGTGGGGCACCTGGACTCCTTCGCGGTCAGCGGGGACGGCACCCGGCTGGTCGTCCTGGACGAGGGCGACCTGCGCGCGGTGCCCGCCACGGAGACCGGCGACAGCGACTCCACCACCTGGATCGACCTGCGCCGCATCCTGCACCAGGTCGACCCGGGCGCGGAGTGGCGGCAGGCGTACGCGGAGGCGGGACGGCTGACCCGCGCCTTCTTCTGGGAGCCGGGCATGTGCGGCATCGACTGGGACGCGGTGCTGGCGCAGTACCGCCCGCTGGTCGAGCGGGTCGCCACCCCGGACGAGTTCGCGGACCTGCTGCGGGAGGTGCTGGGCGAGCTGGGCACCTCACACGCGTACGTCTCCGCCGCCCGCCGCAACGAGGGCCCGCCGCACTACCAGCGCTGGCAGGGCCTGCTGGGCGCCAACTTCGTGTGCCGGGAGGGCCGGTGGCTGGTCCGGCGCATCCTGCCCGGCGACTCCTCCGACTCCCGGGCCCGCTCCCCGCTGGCCGGGACCGGCATCCGCGAGGGCGCCGTCCTGACCCATGTGGACGGCCGCCCGGTCGACCCGGTGGCCGGGCCGTACCCGCTGCTGGCGGGTGCGGGCGGCACGACCGTGGAGCTGACGTTCGAGCCGGAGGCCGGGGGGCCGCCCCGGCGGGTCGCCGTCGTGCCGCTGATCGACGACCGGCCGCTGCGCTACCAGGACTGGGTGGTCAAACGCCGGGGCGTGGTGCGGGAGCTGAGCGACGGGCGGTGCGGCTATCTGCACATCCCCGACATGGGCGGCTCGGGCTGGGCGCAGTTCAACCGGGACGTGCGCATGGAGGTCTCCCGGCCGGCGCTCATCGTCGACGTGCGCGGCAACGCGGGCGGGCACATCAGCGAACTGGTCATCGAGAAGCTGACCCGCACCATCCTGGGCTGGGACCTGACCCGCAACGCCCAGCCGGTGTCGTACACCTCCGACGCGCCCCGGGGTCCCGTCGTGGCGGTGGCGGACGAGGCGACCTCCTCCGACGGCGACATGATCACCGCCGCGTTCAAGCTGCTGAAGCTGGGCCCGGTGGTCGGGCAGCGCACCTGGGGCGGGGTGGTCGGCATGACCGGACGGCACCGCCTCGGCGACGGCACGGTCATCACGGTGCCGATGAACGCCGCCTGGTTCGACGCCTACGGCTGGTCGGTGGAGAACCACGGCGTCGCCCCCGACCTGGAGGCGCTGCGCACCCCGCTGGACTGGGCCGAGGGCCGCTACCCGGTGCTGGGCGACGCGGTCCGGCTGGCGCTGGAGCTGCTGGAGACCAACCCGCCGGCCACGCCGCCCGACTACCGGGACGTGCCGGACCGCACCCGGCCCCCGCTGCCGCCGCGGTCGTCGTGAAGTGCTCCGGGGCGTGAGCGGGAGGAGACAGGGCGCAGGAGAGCGGGCGCCCCTCGGCGAGGGGCGCCCTTCCGCCGCAGCGGGGCATCACACGTCAGGCGTCAGGCGTCGTAGTCCTGGCCGAGGCGGTCCTCCCGGACCTGCCGCTCGGTGTCCGTCTCGTCGTCGTCGCGGCGACGGCGGCTCTGTACCTGCTCCTTGGCCTGCTCGGCCCGCTGCCGCGCCTGCTCCTGCAGCCGCTCGGACTTCTCCTGGAACTGGTCCTTCATGCCCATGTGGGTTCACTCCCGTAGTGGGTGGGGACATCGGGCCCGTTCCCGTACCGGACGGGACCGGGCCCGATCAGACTCACACGGGCGGTGACCCCCCGCATGTCGATCAGTGACGCTGCGTGTCCGCGCTGGTCCGGTGCTGTTCGTCGGCCGCGCCGCCCGCGCCGACCAGGCCCATCCGCATGCCGGTCAGGCGGTCCGCGAAGCGCCGCATCTCCCGCCCGCCGACCGTCCCGATGAGGGCGGGCAGGCCGCCGCGCACGCCCTGCATGCCCCGCAGCCACCACTGCCCGTAGACGTGGGTGGCCCGCCGCTCGATCCCCTCGACGAGCCGGTCGACGGCCGGGCCCAGCGGGTAGGTCTTGTTCGACGGCCACGGCAGCCGCTGCCGCAGCTCCCGCATCACGTCGTCCCGGTCCGCGCCGCGCACCATGTCGGTGTCGGTCCACGACAGATAGCCGACGCCGACCTTCACGCCCCGGTAGCCGACCTCGGCGCGCAGGCTGTGCGCGTACGCCTCCACGCCGGACTTGGAGGCGCAGTACGCGGTCATCATCGGGGCGGGGGTGAGGGCGGCCAGGGAGGCGATCTGGAGGAGGTAGCCCCGGCTCTCCACCAGGGAGGGCAGGAAGGCGCGGGCGGTGACCGCCGACCCGATCAGGTTGACCTCGATCACCCTCCGCCACGCCTCGGGGTCGGAGTCGACGAAGGGCCCGCCGGTGGCGACCCCGGCGTTGGCGACCACGACGTCCACCCTGCCGAAGCGTTCCTTCACCTCCCGCGCCACCCGTGCCATCGCCTCGTGGTCGGTGACGTCGGCGTACCAGTGGTCGCTGTCGCTGTGCAGCCGCGCGGACACCTGCTTGAGCGCGTCCGGTTCCAGCCCGACCAGCGCCACCTTCACGCCGCGCGCGGACAGCTTGCGGGCCAGCAGCTCCCCGACGCCCCGCGCCGCTCCGGTGACGACGGCGACCCGTCCTTCCAGACTGACCCTGCTCATGCGCTCTCCTCGGCGTGTACGGCGGACGTGTGGACACCGGCGGGCAGATGGGTGGCGGCGAGCGCCCGTATCCGCCCGGTGACCTGCTCCGGGGCCTCGACGGGCGTCATGTGGCCGATGCCGGGCAGCTCGGTGAGGCCCAGGCAGTGGGGCAGCGCGTCGGCCAGCGCGCGGGCGTGCAGCGGGGGCGTCAGCCGGTCGGCCGCGCCCACCAGGACCTCCGTGGGCACCGGCAACCGCCGTACCGCGTCGTCGAGTTCGACACGGTCCAGCACCCGCGCCCAGGCGTGGCGCACCGAGCGGGGGCAGGCGTGCACGATGCGGGCGCACTCCCGCACCACGTGCGGGGCCGAACCGGGGCCGGTGATCCCGTACCCGAGGACGCGCAGCGAGAGCGGGGTGACCGGCCCGAGCGGGGCCCGGGACAGCAGGATGCGGCGGGTCAGCCAGGTCCGCGCCCGGCCCCGGCGCAGCGGGAGCACCTTTGCGGAGGCGACCAGCCGGGAACTGCCGGTGCTGCACAGCAGGACGGCCGCCGCGCGTGCGCGCAGGGCGGGCCGGTCCGCCGCGGCCATCACCGTCATGCCGCCCATGGAGTGCCCGGCGATCACGGCCCGCTCGCCCGGGGCGAGGGTGGCCTCCAGTACGGCCTCCAGGTCGTCGGCGAGGGCCCCGGTACCGCATGCCGGGTGGGCCGGGCTGCGCCCGTGGCCGCGCTGGTCGTAGGCGATGACGCGGTGGTCGGCGGCCAGCGCGCGGATCTGCGCCGCCCAGAAGGCGGTGGAGCAGGTCCAGCCGTGGACGAGGACGACGGCCGGGGCCGGCCGTCCGTCCTCGGGTCCGTGCACCTCGGCATGGAGCCGGGCGCCGGCCGGGGGCCGCAGCACCCGGTACTCCATCAGGTCCACGCGCCTGGTCGCCCGCCGGAACTCGCTGGTCGTGCCCGGCCAGACGGTGGTGTTGCGGCCGGCGGCGTCCAGGTACCAGCTGGTGCAGCCGCCGGTGTTCCACACCGTGCGCTTCATACGCTCCTGGACCCGGTCGTTCCAGGCGCGCACGGCCTCGGGGCGGGCGTCGAGCGCGACCCGGCCGCCGAGGACGTCCAGCTGCCGCAGGTAGTCGGCCAGGTAGTTGAGCTGGGACTCGATCATGAGGATCATCGACGAGTTCCCGAGGCCGGTGTTGGGCCCGATGATCGTCATCCAGTTCGGGAAACCGGCCGCCGAGGCACCGCGCAGGGCCTGCATCCCGTCCTTCCAGGTCTCGGCGAGGGTGCGCCCGTCCGCGCCCACCACCCGCTCGGCGATCGGCATGTCGGTGACGTGGAAGCCGGTGCCGAAGACGATCGCGTCGGCCTCGGCCTCACTGCCGTCGGCGGCCACCAGGGTCGAGCCGCGGACCTCGGCGAGCCCGCTGGCGACGACGTCCACATTGGGCCGGGCGAGCGCCGGGTAGTAGTCGTTGGACAGCAGGATCCGCTTGCAGCCGATCCGGTAGTCGGGGGTCAGCTTGGCGCGCAGCGCCGGGTCCTTGATGGCGCGGGCCATGTTGCGCCGGGCCAGCCGCTCCACCAGCCCCAGCTCCTCGGGGTGCTTGGTGAACGCCTGGACCTGGAGTTCCCGGATGCCCCACAGCAGGCCGCGGCGCAGCCGGGCGGTGAGCGGCACCGCCCGGTGCAGCGCCCGCTCGGCGGGGCCGATGGCCCGGTCGACCCGGGGCATCACCCAGGCCGGGGTGCGCTGGAAGAGGGTGAGCCGGCCGACCACGGGCTGGATGGACGGCACGATCTGGATGGCGGACGCCCCGGTGCCGATCATCGCGACGCGCTTGCCGGTGAGGTCGTAGTCGTGGTCCCAGCGGGCCGAGTGGAAGACCTTGCCGGGGAAGGTGTCCAGTCCCGGGATGTCGGGGATCTTCGGGTCGGACAGCGGACCGGTGGCGGAGACGACGACATCGGCCGTCAGCTTCCCGCGGCCGGTCTCGATCTCCCACCGCAGCCGCCGCGCGTCCCAGGTCATCCGCTTCACCTCGGCGTCGAACCGCAGGTGCGGGCGGAGCCCGAAGGTGTCGGCGACGTGTTCCAGGTAGGCGCGGATGTGCCGCTGGCCGGAGAAGGTGCGCGGCCAGTCCGGGTTGGGCGCGAAGGAGAAGGAGTACAGGTGGGACGGTACGTCGCAGGCGCACCCCGGATAGCTGTTGTCCCGCCAGGTGCCGCCGACGCTGCCGGCCCGCTCCAGGACGACGAAGTCGGTGATCCCTTCCCGGCGCAGCCGCACGGCGGCCCCCAGCCCGCCGAACCCCGACCCGACCACCGCCACGCGTACATGCTCGTGCTCGGCCATTCCGACGCCTCCACACATCGCCTCGGACTCTGCCAGTGAACACTGGCGCAATGGGGAGCGTAGAGGAGCGCCGTACCGATCGGTAGGGGTGGGGACGAGGAAAGTTACCGCCGGTACGGCCAGGCTCCCCCGTTCGGGTCGGGCCGGATCGGGGAGCGGGTCCTGGTGCCGCGCAGCGCACGGCGCAGGTGGGCGCAACGGCGGAGCCGGGCAACCGACGGCACCGCGGCGAGGCGGGGTGCCGGGCCCCGCCGGCCCGGCACGCTCCGGACGAGAGGCCCTAGGCTTCCGGCGTGGCAGAAGACGCAGGGCACGCAGGGCAGCACACCGCACACGCCGGACGACGCGAGTACCGCACCGAGGAACTGGCCCGGCTGGCCGGGATCACGGTGCGCACCCTGCGCTTCTACCGCGAGCGCAAACTGCTCCCCCCGCCCCGCCGCGAGGGCCGCATCGCCTGGTACGACGACCACCACCTGGCCCGGCTGCGGACCATCTCCGCCCTTCTGGAGCGCGGCCACACCCTCAGCGGCATCGCGGAGCTGGCGGACGCCTTCGACCACGGCCGGGACGTCGGCGACCTGCTGGGCCTCGGCGAGCCCACCGAGGAGACCCCGGTCCGTCTCACCCCCGAGGAGCTCGCCGACCACTTCGCCGGCCAGGCCACCCCCGAGAACCTCGCCGCCGCCCTGGAGCTCGGCTACCTCGGCACCGACGGCGAGGAGATCGTCCACATCAGCCGCCGCCTGCTGGAGGTCTCCTCCGCGCTGGTCCGCGAGGGCATACCGCTGGCCGACGTGCTGGCGGCGGGCGCCCGCGTCCGCGAGCACGCCGACGCGCTGGCCGGGATCTTCGCCGACCTGATCCTGCGCCACGCGACCGAGGCCGACCTGCCCCGCCTGCGCCCGCTGGCCCGCAGCGTGGTGGAGGCGGAGCTGTCGCTGGCGCTGGACCGGCGGCTGCGCGGACGGGACGGGCGCGGGGAGGCTCCCTAGGCGTCGAGGCCGTCGCGACCGTCGTATCCGCCGTGGCCGTCGTGGCCGTCGTGGCCGTCGTGGCCGTCGTAGACGACCGTCACCGGCGCGTGGTCCGACCAGCGCTCGGCGTGGGTGGCGGCGCGCTCCACGAGCCCCTTGACCGCCCGGGCGGCCAGGCCCGGCGTGGCCATCTGGTAGTCGATCCGCCAGCCCGAGTCGTTGTCGAAGGCCCGCCCGCGGTACGACCACCAGCTGTACGGTCCGTCGCTCTCCGGGTGCAGGGCGCGCACCACGTCCACGTAGCCGCCCTCGGCCGGGTCCAGGACGCGGCTCAGCCAGTCGCGCTCCTCGGGCAGGAAGCCGGAGTTCTTGGTGTTGCCGCGCCAGTTCTTCAGGTCGGCCTGCCGGTGGGCGATGTTCCAGTCGCCGCAGACCAGGACCTCGCGGCCGTCGGCGGCGGCGCGCTCGCGCAGCTCCTTGAGGTAGGCGAGGAACTCGCCCATGAAGCGGGTCTTCTCCTCCTGCCGCTCGGTGCCCACCTCCCCGGAGGGCAGGTAGAGGGAGGCGACCGTCACACCCGGCAGGTCGGCCTCGACGTACCGGCCGCTGCCGTCGAACTCGGACGAGCCGAAGCCGATCCGCACCCGGTCGGGCTCGCGCCGGGTGTAGAGGGAGACGCCGGCCCGGCCCTTGGCGGCGGCGGGGGCGTGCACCACGTGCCAGCCGCCGGGTTCGCGGACGTGCTCGGGCAGTTGGCCCGGCTCGGCGCGCACCTCCTGGAGGCACAGCACGTCGGCGTCGGTGGCCGCGAGCCATTCCACGAAGCCCTTCTTCGCGGCGGCCCGCAGCCCGTTCACGTTCACGGTGGTCACGGTCAGCACCCCGGCACGATACCTGCACACTGGACGAGGTCCGGCCCTGGACCGGACGGCCCCGAGCGGCCCCCATCCCACTGAATTGATATACGGTGCCCAGCATGGACATACGCCCCGTCGCCTTCGACCACCCCGACGCCGTCAAGCTCAACGCCGAGGTCCAGGCCGAGTACGACCTGCGCTACGGCGACGGGGGCGACGCGACCCCCCTGGACCCGGCGGACTTCCGGCCGCCGAACGGCCTCTATCTGATCGCCTACGACGAGCGGGGCGTGCCCGTCGCCTCCGGCGGCTGGCGGCGGCAGGACGCCAACGACCAGGGCAACCTCGACGGGGACGCCGAACTGAAGCGGATGTTCGTCCTGGAGCAGATGCGCGGCCGGGGGCTGGCCCGGCGCATCCTGGCCGCGCTGGAGGAGGACGCCCGCGCGGCCGGCCGGCTGCGCATGGTGCTGGAGACCGGCACCAAGCAGCCGGAGGCCATGGCGCTGTACGCCTCCAGCGGCTACGAGCCGTGCGAGAAGTTCGGCTACTACCGCTTCCACGAGGAGAGCCGCTGCTTCGCCAAGAAGCTGTGACGGCCCGGCCGGTCAGGCCCGCAGGAAGGCCAGCACGGCCAGCACCCGGCGGTGGGTGCCGTCGGCCGGCGGCAGGTCGAGCTTGGTGAGGATGGAGCCGATGTGCTTGCCGACGGCGGCCTCGGACACCACCAGGGCCCGGGCGATCGCGCCGTTGGACCTGCCCTCGGCGACCAGCGCCAGCACCTCCCGCTCGCGCGGGCTGAGCCGGGCCAGCGGATCGCGGCGGCGGCGCAGCAACTGCCGTACGACCTCCGGGTCGACGACCGTGCCGCCGCCGGCCACCTCGTCCAGCGCGTCCACGAACTCCTCGACCTGCCCCACCCGGTCCTTGAGCAGATAGCCGACGCCGGTGCCGTCCCCGGAGTCGAGCAGGTCACCGGCGTAGGCGCGCTGCACGTACTGGCTGAGCACCAGCACCGGCAGCCCGGGCCGCTCCCGTCGCAGCCGGACCGCCGCGTGCAGGCCCTCGTCCTGGAATCCGGGCGGCATCCGCACGTCCGTCACGACGATGTCGGGCGCGTGCGCGGCGACCGCGGCGACCAGCGCCTCGGCGTCGCCGACCGCGGCGGCGACCTCGTGCCCGAAGCGGGACAGCAGCCCGGTGAGCCCTTCCCGCAGCAGCACGCTGTCCTCGGCCAGGACTACGCGCAGCGGGCGTCGGGGTCGGTCGGCCGGCAAGGGATCTCCACTCGCAGCAGGGTCGGTCCGCCCGGCGGGCTGGACAGGGAGAGTGTGCCATCGAGGACCGACACCCGATCGGCGAGCCCGGTCAGGCCGCTGCCGGCCCGCGGGTCCGCCCCGCCGCGGCCGTCGTCGCGCACCTGGAGGACCAGCCGCCCCCCGGCGTACCCGCCGCGCACCCAGGCCCGGCTCGCCCCGCTGTGCCGGGCGACGTTGGCGAGGGCCTCGCAGACCGCGAAGTACGCGGCCGTCTCCACCGGCCCGGGCAGCCGCCCCGGCAGCTCCAGGCCGAGGTCGACGGGGACCGGGCTGCGGTCCGCGGCGTCGGCGAGGGCGGCGTGCAGACCGTAGTCGGCGAGGACCTTGGGGTGGATGCCGTGGATGAGCTCCCGCAGCTCCGCCAGGGCCTGGCCCGCCTGGCCGTGGGCCTTGGCGAGCTGGTCG
Organism: Streptomyces harenosi; assembly: GCF_011008945.1. Classification (GTDB taxonomy): domain Bacteria; phylum Actinomycetota; class Actinomycetes; order Streptomycetales; family Streptomycetaceae; genus Streptomyces; species Streptomyces harenosi. The sequence continues at coordinate 20,553 of NZ_WYCT01000055.1, read as the reverse complement.
GCGAGCGGCCCGGGCGGGGCGTCCAGACGGGCCAGGCCCAGGGTCATGGTGAGGGCGACCAGCCGCTGCTGGGCCCCGTCGTGCAGGTCGCGTTCGATGCGCCGCCGCTCCGCCTCGAAGGCGTCCACCAGCCGGGCCCGGGACCGCACCAGTTCGGTCACCCGCTCGCTGTCGCCGTCCCTCGCGCCCAGCAGCGCCCGCGCCAGCTCGGCCCGCACCCCGGCCACCGCCCCCAGGGCGTAGGCGCCGGCCGCCAGCAGCACCAGGCCGAGCGCGGCGACCGCGCAGGCCGCCGGCCCGCTGTCGACCACGAACAGCTTGGCCACCTTCGCCTCGCCGTCGGCGGCGACCAGCACGGGCGCGGCGGCCATGGACAGCGGCAGGCCCACGGCGGCCAGCACGGCCAGCGCGTCCAGCGGCCACAGCACCAGGCCCAGCAGGACCGCGTAGGCCAGCTCCCGCCAGGTCGCCGTCTCGCGCAGCCGCGTCGTCAGCCAGGACGCCAGCCCGGGCCGGCCGGGCACCCGGTGCTGCCCGGCCGGCACCCGGCCCACCCCGGCCAGCCGCAGCCGCCGCCGCTCCACGGCGGCCACGGGTATCCCGGTCAGGGCGGTCAGCACCAGCAGCGGCAGCCCCAGCAGGACGACGGTGAGCGCGCCGCCGACCACCGCCCCGCTGACCAGCACCACCAGGACGACCGCCCCCAGCAGCGCCCCGCTCGCCAGGAAGGCCGCCGCCCGCCAGGGCCAGGCCGACCCCAGGTACCCGCGCCCGCCGAGCGCCCGCCACACCGTCATGGGAAGCACGGTACGGGCGGCCCGCGCGCCCCCGCGAGGGGCGTGGCCCGAGGCCGGGGGGTATGCCTGGCCCTACCTGGAGTCTCGCCCCTGCCGCACTGACCCGCCGTACTGTTCCGCGATTGCCTGGAGCCCACGGCACGGACCGGCACGGACCGGCACGGCAACGAGTGGGGGCACGGGGACGGATGAGACCCAACGCGATCGAACTGCGCGCGGTGCGCAGGCAGTACGGCCCAAAGGGGGCCCGGGTGACCGCGCTCGACGGCGTCTCGCTCGCCTTCCCGCGCGGCACCTTCACCGCCGTCATGGGGCCCTCCGGCTCGGGCAAGTCCACCCTGTTGCAGTGCGCGGCCGGGCTGGACCGGCCCACGTCCGGCTCGGTGCGGCTCGGGGAGACGGAGCTGACCGGGCTGGGCGAGCGGCGGCTGACCCGGCTGCGCCGGGAGCGGATCGGGTTCGTCTTCCAGGCGTACAACCTGCTGCCGTCGCTGACCGCCGCACAGAACGTCGCCCTGCCGCTGCGCCTGGCCGGGCGGCGCCCGCGCGGGGCCGAGGTGCGCGAGGTGCTCGGGCGGGTCGGGCTCGCGGAGCGGGCCGGGCACCGCCCCGCGGAGCTGTCCGGCGGCCAGCAGCAGCGGGTGGCGCTCGCCCGGGCCCTGATCACCCGGCCCGAGGTGCTCTTCGGCGACGAGCCGACCGGCGCGCTGGACCCGGCGTCCGGCCGGGAGGTGCTGGCGCTGCTGCGCGGCATGGCCGACGCCGAGGGCCGCACGATCGTGATGGTGACCCACGATCCGGAGGCCGCCGCCTGGGCCGACCGGGTCGTCTTCCTCGCCGGCGGGCGGGTGCACGGTGAGCTGGCCGGCGCCCCCGCCGGGCGGATCGCGGCGCGCATGACCACCCTGGAGTCCCCGCGGACCCGTGCGGAGGCCGTGCCGTGCTGAGCATCGCCCTGGGCACCCTGCGCACCCGCTGGACCGCCTTCGCCGGCGGCTTCACCGCCCTGGCGCTCGGTGTCGCGATCCTCGCCGTGACGGGCCTGGCCCTGGCCTCCGCGGCCGACGCCCCGCGGCGCGCGCCGGAGCGGTTCGCCGCGGCCCCGGTGGTGGTCCGGGGCCCCGACACCCTGCGCGTGTCCACCCCGGCCGGCGTCCGCACCGAGCCGCTGGCGCACCCCCGCCCGCTCCCGGCGCGGACCGTGGCCGCGCTGCGCGCCCTGGGCCCGGTCACCGAGGACCGCTCCTTCCCGGTGCGCGTCGAGGGGGCGCCCGGCCCGCTGGTGGGCCACCCGTGGTCGACGGCCGCCTTCGCCCCGTACGACCTGACCGCGGGCCGGGCGCCGCGCGCGGCCGACGAGGTGGTGATCACCGGCGCCTGGGCGGCGGTCGGCGAGCGGCTGCGCACCGGTCACGGCCCCGTGCGCGTGGTGGGCACGGTGGCCGGGCTCGGCTTCGAACGGGCCGTCTTCCACTCCGACGCCCGCGCCGCGCGGCTGGCGCCGGTGAGCACCCAGCTGGTCGTGGCCGCGGACCCGGTCCGGGTACGGCAGGTGGTGGGCGGCAGCGGCCGGGTGCTCACCGGCGACGCGCGGCGCCTGGCGGATGCCGCCCCGGACCGCGACCGGGAGGCGGTGACGGCGCTGTACGCGCTGTTCGGGACGGCCGGCGGCGTGGCCGGGTTCGTGGCGGTGACCGTGGTGGCGTCGACGTTCGCGTTCACCGTCGCCCAGCGGCGCCGGGAGTTCGGGCTGCTGCGCACCGCGGGCGCCACCCCGGGGCAGGTCCGCCGCCTGGTGGGCGCGGAGGCGCTGCTGGTCGGTGTGGCGGCCTCGGCCGCCGGCTGTGTGCTCGGCGGGTACGCCGCGCCGGGGCTGGCCGCCCGGGTGGTGCGGGAGGGCCTGGCGCCCGGCTGGTTCGCCATCGGCGATGCCGTCTGGCCGTACCACCTGGCCTTCTGGACGGGTCTGCTGGTGGCCGGCGGCGGGGTGGCGGCCGCCTCCTGGCGGGCCGGCCGCACCCGTCCGGCGCAGGCGCTGCGCGAGGCGTCGGCCGACACCGGGGCGCTGACCCGGGGCCGTCTGCTGTGCGGGACGGCGCTGCTGCTGACGGCCGCGGTGACCCTGGTGGCGGCCCTGCTGTCCGACCCGGCCGGGCTGCTGCACCGCAAGACCTGGATCAGCCGCCCGATGCTGCTGATCACGGCGGTGGCGCTGCTGTCCCCGCTGTTCGTCCGCCCCCTCGTCCGGATGGCCGCCTGGCTGCCGTCCCGGCTGCCCGGCGCGGGCGGTGTGCTGGTCCGGGAGAACGCCGCGGCGGCCGTGCGCCGGACCGCCTCGGTCGCGGCGCCCGTCCTGGTGACGGTGGCGCTGACGGGTTCGCTGCTCGGCGCGGTGCAGACGCTGAACCGGGCGCGGGCCGAGGAGGGGCGGCAGCGGACCGCCGCCGATCTCGTGGTGACCGCCGAGGGCGGCCTGGACCCGGCCGCCCTGCGGCGGTTGCGGGCGGTGCCCGGCGCCGAGGTGTCCGTCACCGCGCCGAGCGCCGTGTACGTCCTGGAGGAGGGCGTCGCCCTGGTCCGCTCCGAGGCCCGCGCGGCCGATCCGGCGGCGCTGGCGGCGACGGCCCGGCTGCCGCTGGCGGACGGCCGCGTCACCGCCCTCGACGACGACTCGATCATCGTCAACGAGGAGTGGGAGCGGCACGGTGTCGGGCAGCGGGTGCGCGTCTGGCTCGGCGACGGCACGCGCCGGACGCTGCGGATCGCCGCGGTGATGCCGGTCGGCACGGGCGGCAACGGGGTGTACGTGACGCCGGCCAACGCGCCGGGCGCCGTGCCGGACCGGGCCGAGGTGCGGGTGGCGGAGGGCGCGGACCGGGCCGCGGTGGCGGCGGGGCTGCGGGAGGCGGTGCGTTCCTCGGACGGCCGGGTCCGCACCGCCGGGGCGTGGCTGCGGGCGACGTCCCCGCAGGCGGACGGCCGGACCCGGGCGGGCCTCGCGCTGGTCCTGGGGATCGTCCTGCTCTACGCGGGCATCGCGCTGGCGGGCACCCTGGTCATGGCGACCTCCGGCAGGGGGCCCGAGCTGCGGTCGCTGCGCCTGGCGGGCGCCACCCGCGCCCAGGTGCTGCGCCTGGTCGCCGCGGAGGCCCTGACCGTCACCGTCGTCGGCGGTGTGCTGGGTGTCCTGGTGGCGGCCGTGAACCTGCTGGGCATGGACGGGGCCCTGCGCCTGCTGTCGGCCCCGGCCGGATGGGTGCTGCCGTGGCCGGCCCTCGGCGCGGTGACGGGGGCGTGCGCGGTGACCGCGGCCGTCTCGGCGGTGGTGTCCGCGGCTCCGGCCCTGCGGCGCTGACGGGGTGTCAGGCGGCGTGCCCCCGGCGGCGGCCGGGGCCACCCGCCGGATCCAACCGCGCGGCCCGCCGGGCGCTCAGCACTCCTTCTCCAGCACCGCGTAGAAGTCGTCGGCGAACTCCTCGTCCGTCTGATCCGACCGGTGCGGGGGAATCGTGACGGGGTGCTGCGGGTCGTGCCTGCGGTAGGCGTCGCAGTGACTCGCGCGCTCCTCGGGGGTGCTGACGTGCCACGCCGCCTGCGCCGGCGACCTCGTGGCGTGCGCCGGCCCGGGCTCTTGCCGCGTACACCCCGCCAGCAGGGCGGCCGGCGAGAGTGTCGCGGCGAACACGGACGCGCGTCTCCCGCGTACTCCGGAACGACTGATCATGACCCACCAGCCTCCCGGGGAGCCGGGTGGTCCGTCGACCCCTCGGGGCCACTCGGCAGGGCAAGAGCCGGGGCGGTCGCCGCACTTGGCCGCCGGTGAACGTGCAGGAGCCCCGGTCGGTGATCACCGACCGGGGCTCCGTGCTGCGTGGACCTGAGGGGATTTGAACCCCTGGCCCCCTCGATGCGAACGAGGTGCGCTACCGGACTGCGCCACAGGCCCTTGCAACGAGTGAAACTTTAGCACCCCGATCGGCCTGCTCAAAAATCCATGGTCCGCACCGCGGCCGGGAGCGACGCAGGTCACATCGGCGGTACCCCGGGCCTACTCGTTGGCGGCGCGCGGCCGGTCGCCGTCCTCGTACTGGTCGAACAGGGGCGTACGGCCGCGGTCGCGGGCGCGGCGGGTGGTGGCGCCGCGGCGGGGACGGCCCGCGCTCTCCGCCCGGTCGCCCGCCCCGCCCGGCTCGGGGGCCGGCACCGGGCCGTCGCCCGGCGCGCCGGGGGTGACGCCGTCCTCCTCGGGGGCGACGGAGCTGGACCGCGCCGAGCTCCAGGCGTCGGGGGCCCCGAGGTCCACACCGGCGGTGGCGCGCGGGGCGACGGGGGCGGTGACGTAGGTCGGGAGCGGCACCGGGACCGGCTCCCAGCTCTCGCCCTGTCCGGGCCGCCGCTGCCGCTCGCGCTGCTGGTCGACCCACTCGGCGTGGTCGGTCTGCTCCACCAGCGCCCGCCGGTCGGCGGCCAGCGCCGACAGGCCGGAGTCGGTCTCCGTGGCGGGGCCCTCGTCGGGCTCCTCGGCGTCGGGGTCGCCGGCCGTGCCGTCGGCGGGGCGGCGGCGCGGATGGCGGCGCTCCCGCAGGCGCTGGGCCGCGACCTCGGCGCGGCGCCGGTCCATCTGGAAGGCGAAGCGGCGGCGCTCCTGGCGGCGCAGATAGGCGATGTACGCGCTGAGCAGCACGGCGGGCACGCCGGGCGCCCACAGGAACGCCAGCCCTCCCACGGCGGCGACGACCGAGCCGAGCGTGAAGGCGAGGAACAGCACCACGGTGGTGCGCCTGCGGCGCGCGAGCACCTTGGTGCGGCGGGCGCGCGCCGCCGCCGCCTGGGCGGCGGGCGTGGGCCGGGCGCCCTGCGCCGGCGTGCGCGTGGGCGCGCGGTCCGCCTCGGGCGCCTCACCGTGCCCCGGTGCGTTCCCCTCGGGCGACGGGCCGGGCCGTTCCGGTGCGGACGGCGGCAGGGTCACCTGGGTCTGCCGGCGGGTTCTGGACACGGCGAAGGCCCGGACGTCCACCGAATCGGTGACGGCGTCCGGGTCGGCGTCGTACTCCGCCTCGTCGGCGGAGCGCGCCCGCAGGTCCTTGGCGTACCGGCGCTCCATGCCCGCCCGTCCGGACAGGAGCCGGATGGCGGTGCTGAAGCGTTCCGTCGGACGGGCCTCGTTCAGCTCGTCCTGCCTACGGAGCCACATCGGCACCAAGTAGGCGGCCCAGGCCCCGACAATGACTGCGTAGATGAGGCCGCTGCTGCTCACGCCTCACACGGTAGAGGGGTTTGCGTGAGGCCATCTGCCAATTGAGCCGGTGTGTCGCACGATCTGGCTGATATTTCGAACTTTTTTTGTGACCGATGTGATCAGTCAGCCACCAGTCCCGCGAATTTGATTACCGCAGGATGCTCGGCACTCGATCAATTTCGAACATTTATTCAATTCCAGATCCCGGGGCGAGCGGATTCCCGGAGGCGTTATGCCCGTTCTGTTCGCTGTGCCGGCTCCGGGCGCGGGTGCGGTGCCAGCGTCGCAGCAGACCGTCCGGCACCTCTTCCGCGGTGAGGGCGAAGACCAGGTGGTCGCGCCAGGCGCCGTCGATGTGCAGATAACGCGGGCGCAGGCCCTCCTCGCGGAAACCGAGTTTCTCCACGACGCGGCGGCTGGGGCCGTTCTCGGGCCGAATGCAGACCTCGACGCGGTGCAGGCCGACGGTGCGGAAACAGTGGTCCACGACCAGCGCGACGGCCGTCGGCATCACCCCGCGCCCGGCCACCGCCTCGTCCACCCAGTAGCCGATGTGCCCGGAGCACATCGAGCCCCAGGTGATCCCGGCCACCGTCAACTGGCCCACCAGCCGCCCCTGGTACTCGATGACGAACGGCAGCATCCGGCCCGCGTTCGCCTCGGACCTCAGATGGCGGACCATCTGGCGGTAGGTCGGCCGGTGCGCCGCCGGCCCGCTCGGCGCGGGCGGCGGAACGGTCGCCTCCCAGGGGCGCAGCCAGTCCCGGTTGCGCCGGTTGACCTCGCGCCAGGCCCGCTGGTCGCGCAGCTTTATCGGCCGGAGGAGGACCTCGCCGTCCACCAGCACCGCGGGCCAGGACGCGCCGTTCAGCTCGCACCCCCGCCGGGCCGGGGGTGGTCACCGCCGCGGATCTGGTCGACGGCGTGGACCAGCAGGGGTTCCAGCACCGCCAGGCCGTCCTTCACACCGCCGGTGGAGCCCGGCAGGTTGACGATCAGCGTCGTCCCCGCCACCCCGGCCAGGCCCCGGGAGAGCGCCGCGGTGGGCACCTTGTCCCGGCCGTGGGCCCGGATCGCCTCGGCGATGCCCGGCACCTCGCGGTCGAGCACCGCCCGGGTCGCCTCCGGGGTGCGGTCGGTGGGCGAGACGCCCGTGCCGCCGGTGGTGACGACGACGTCGTACCCGGCCGCGACCCCCTCGCGCAGGGCGGCCTCGACCGGGTCGCCGTCGGGGACCACCCGCGGGCCGTCGACGGCGAACCCCCACCGCCGCAGCCCGTCCGCGATCAGCGGGCCGCCCTTGTCCTCGTAGACCCCGGCGGCGGCCCGGTTGGACGCCGTGACCACCAGAGCGCGGTACGTCATGCCCGGCTCCAGTCGCCCGACGTGCCGCCCGTCTTCTCCTCCACCCGCACGTCCGTGATGACCGCTCCCTTGTCGACCGCCTTCACCATGTCGATCACGGTGAGCGCGGCGACGGAGACCGCGGTGAGGGCCTCCATCTCGACGCCCGTGCGGTCCGTCGTCCGGACGGTGGCCCGGATCTCCACGGCGTCGTCCGCGACCGACAGGTCCAGTGTCACACCGGAGAGCGCCAGCGGGTGGCACAGCGGGATCAGGTCGGGGGTGCGCTTGGCGGCCATGATGCCCGCGATCCGCGCGGTGGCCAGGGCGTCTCCCTTGGGGACGCCCTCGCCGCGCAGCAGCTCGACCACGCGGGGCGAGACGAGGACCCGCCCGGCGGCGCGGGCGGTGCGGGCGGTCACGTCCTTGCCGGAGACGTCGACCATGCGGGCGGCGCCCGCCTCGTCGATGTGCGTCAGCCGTTCCTGCGTACCAGGGTCCTGCGTACGTCGGTCCTGCGTGCTCATGCTTCTGTGGCGCTCCCGGTCCGGGCCCGGCGCGATGCGGCGCGCGGGCCTGCTGTGCGCGACACGGTACCGCCAACCGCCCGGGCTCAGCCGAGCAGGATCACCTCGACCTCGGCCCCGGGCTCCACCGACTCGGTCTCCTCGGGGACGACGATCAGCGCGTCGGCGTGGGCGAGGGCGGCCACCAGATGCGATCCGGCGCCGCCGACCGGGGTGACGGCACCGTCGGCGTAGCGGCCGCGCAGGAACTGCCGGCGACCCTTGGGGGAGGCCAGCGGCGCGTCGGCGGACAGCGTGGCGCGCGTCGTGGGCCGGTGCACGTCGGCCAGGCCCATCAGGGCGCGGATGGCGGGGCGGACGAACAGCTCGAAGGACACGTACGAGGAGACCGGGTTGCCGGGCAGGGCCAGCAGGGGGATGTGGTCGGGGCCGACGGAGCCGAAGCCCTGGGGCTTGCCGGGCTGCATGGCCAGCTTGCGGAACTCCACGCCGCCGCCCGGCTCGTCCTCGTCGCCGACGTGGGCCAGGGCCTCCTTGACCACGTCGTACGCGCCGACGCTCACGCCGCCGGTGGTGACCATCAGGTCGGCCCGGACGAGCTGGTCCTCGATCGTGTCGCGGAGGGTCTCGGCGTCGTCGGCGACGGCGCCCACGCGGTAGGCGATCGCACCGGCGTCGCGGGCGGCGGCGGTGAGGGCGAAGCTGTTGGAGTCGTAGATCTGACCGCTGCCCAGTTCCTCGTCGGGCTGGACCAGTTCGCTGCCGGTGGACAGCACGACCACGCGCGGGCGGGGGCGGACCCGGACCGTGCCGCGGCCGATCGCGGCGAGCAGGGCGATCTGCGGCGGGCCGAGCACCGTGCCGGCCTCCAGGGCGCGGTCGCCGGCCTTCACGTCGCTGCCCTCGGCGCGCACGTGGGCGCGGGCCCCGGCCGGGCGGTACACCCGCACCTGGCCCTCGGCGCCCCCGGGGGCCTGGGCGTGGGCGCGCATCCCGCTCACCGGGCCCTCCCCCAGGCCGCCGTCGGTCCACTCGACCGGGACGACGGTCTCGGCGCCGGGCGGCAGCGGGGCGCCGGTCATGATGCGGGCGGCCTGGCCGGGGCCCACCGGCGGCGGATCGGCCTGCCCGGCCGCGACGTCCCCGACGACGTCCAGGACGGCGGGGAACTCCTCGCTCGCGCCCGCGACATCCGCGACCCGCACCGCGTACCCGTCCATCGAGCTGTTGTCGAAGGGCGGCAGGGAGACCGGCACCGTGACGTCCTCGACCAGGAGGCAGCCCTGGGCGTCCAGCAGGTTCAGCTCGATGGGCTCCAGGGGCCGGACCGTGGTGAGGATGTCCTCCAGGTGCTCCTCGACCGACCAGAGGCGGTCCGGGCCCACCGGGAGGTGGCCGGTGGTGCGGGGCGCGGCGCTGCTCAACGTTCGTCCATCTCCTCGGCTACGTAACTGCGAAGCCAGGTCCGGAAGTCCGGTCCCAGGTCCTCACGTTCGCATGCGAGTCTGACAATGGCACGCAGATAATCGCCGCGGTCCCCGGTGTCATAGCGGCGGCCCTTGAAGACCACGCCGTGCACCGGGCCGCCGACCTTCTCGTCCGCGGCGAGCTGCTGGAGGGCGTCGGTGAGCTGGATCTCGCCGCCGCGGCCCGGCTCGGTGGTGCGCAGTATCCCGAAGACGTGCGGGTCGAGGACGTAGCGGCCGATGATGGCGTAGTTGGACGGGGCGTCGGCCGGGTCGGGCTTCTCCACCAGGCCGCTGACCTTGACCACGTCGGCGTCCTGGGTGGGCTCCACGGCGGCGCAGCCGTAGAGGTGGATCTGGTGCGGGGCGACCTCCATGAGGGCGACGACGCTGCCGCCGTACTGCTCCTGGACGTCGATCATGCGCTGGAGCAGCGGGTCGCGCGGGTCGATCAGGTCGTCGCCGAGCAGCACCGCGAAGGGCTCGTCCCCCACGTGCGGGGCGGCGCACAGCACGGCGTGGCCGAGCCCCCTGGGGTCGCCCTGGCGGACGTAGTGCATGGTCGCGAGGTCGCTGGACTCCTGGACCTTGGCCAGCCGCTCGGCGTCGCCCTTCTTCTCCAGGGCGGACTCCAGTTCGTAATTGCGGTCGAAGTGGTCCTCCAGCGGGCGCTTGTTGCGGCCCGTCACCATGAGGACGTCGTCGAGGCCCGCGGAGACGGCCTCCTCGACCACGTACTGGATCGCCGGCTTGTCGACGACCGGCAGCATCTCCTTGGGAGTGGCTTTCGTGGCCGGCAGGAACCGGGTCCCGAGGCCGGCCGCGGGAATGACAGCCTTGCTGATCCTGGGGTGCGACTGAGTCATGGCGGCAACCTTATCCGGTGCCTTGCGCGATATCGGCAGGTCCGGGGCGTTTGCCGCTCATATGAGCACCCTGTGAATGCGAGGGGAGAATACGTGAGTCACGACGGACGCGCGACCCAGTCTGACAAGCGCAGACTGCGGCGGGAGTTCCTCGCGGTGAGGAGCAGGTTGACGCCGGGTGACGTGCGGGAGACGGCGGTGGCGCTGGCCCGGCGGGCGCTGGAGCTGCCGGAGGTGGCGCAGGCGCGCACGGTGGCGGCGTACGTCTCCGTGGGCACCGAACCCGGGACGCTCGCGCTGCTGGACGCGCTGCGCGCGCGGGGCGTGCGCGTGCTGCTGCCGGTGCTGCTGCCCGACGACGACCTGGACTGGGGCGAGTACGGCGGGGAGGGCTCCCTCGCGCGCGTGCGGCACGGCGGGCGGATGGAACTGCTCGAACCGTCCGGCCCGCGGCTGGGGCCGGACGCGGTGGCCGGGGCGGACGTGGTGCTGCTGCCGGGGCTGGCGGTCGACGGGCGCGGACTGCGGCTGGGCCGCGGCGGGGGCTCCTACGACCGGGTCCTGGCCCGTCTGGAGCGGGCGGGGGCGCGGCCGGCGCTGGTGGTGCTGCTGTACGACGCCGAGGTCGTCGAGCGGGTGCCCGAGGAGGCCCACGACCGGCCGGTGGACGCGGTGGTGACACCGTCGGGGGTGCGCAGGTTCCGCCGGGACGGGCGGGCGTGACCGGAGACGGGAAACGGCCCCCACGCGCGCGTGGGGGCCGTTCTGCCGTCCGGGGGGGCGGCGGGTCAGGGCTTGAGCACCAGCGTGTCGCTCGTGCTGCCGTCGACCGCCTTGTCCGAGAAGGACCAGGTCAGCAGCTCGCCCTTGGCCCACTTCTCGGTCTGGTCGGTGTAGTGGGCGCTGTAGGCGTGGCCGGAGGCGCCGGTGAGGTTGATCCAGCGGGACTTGTCGAGGTCGCCGAGGTTGACCACCATCCGCATGGACGGCACCCACACCACTCCGTAGCCTCCGGCCGCGTTCCAGCCGGTGGCGTTGACCGTCGCCTCACCGCCGCTGAGCTTCCACGGGCCGCGGTTGAGGGCGTACTGGAGGAAGCCGGGGCCCTCGGTGCCCAGGGTCTGGTTCTTCAGGAACAGGCGGTGCAGCCGTCCCCAGCTCCAGGTGTCGATGTCCTTGCCGAGCTTGGCGGTCAGCTCCCAGCGGGCGTCGATCATGGCCCGCTTGAACAGGTCGTCGCGGTTGTCGGCGGCGGGACGGGTGCCCGACTTCGGCGTGGTCCACCAGTCGCTCTTCGGGTCGTCCATCAGGTTGCGGACCACCTCGAACCAGCGGTCGCCGCCGTCCGGCTGCGCCTGCGCGGCGGCGCGCTGGCCGCACTCGCGCACCTTGGTGGTGTCGTCGGCGGGACCGGTGGTGTTCACCGGGTCCACCCACAGGCACTGGCCCTTGACGCGCAGCTCCTTGGGCAGCTTGTTGCCGAAGGCCAGCTTGAGGATGTTGCGCCAGACCGCGTTGAAGTAGGCGGCGGCGGCCGAGTCGGCGTCCTGGGTGTAGTCCCAGCCCTCCAGCAGCTTCTGCGCCTGGCGGACGTCCGGGTCGCCGGTGTCGATCTTCAGCAGCTTCGGCACGAGCAGCTTGGCGATCTCGCTGCTGTTGTCGAGCTGCATCTGGCGCATGTCGTCGGTGGAGATCTTGCCGCCGTCGTCGATCTTCTGCTGGATCAGGTCGGTGATCCGCTGGCTGCGGGTGCCGTAGCCCCAGTCCGTGGTGAGGGTGTGGGGGTAGTCGTCCTGGTCGATCACGGCCTGGTTGGCGGTGACGATGTAGCCGCGCTCCGGGTCGTACTCGTAGGGCAGTTTGTCCTGGTCGATGTAGCCGGTCCAGCGGTAGTCGGAGTCCCAGCCCGGCGCGGGGACGGAGCCGTCGTGCCCCTTCGCGCGCGTGGGGATCTTCCCGGGCAGGGTATAGCCGATGTGGTTGTCGGTGTCGGCGTAGATCAGGTTCTGCGAGGGCACCTCGAACAGCTCGGCCGCCTCGCGGAAGTCCTGCCAGTTCCCGGCCCGGTCCATGGCGAAGACGGAGTCCATGGTCCGGCCCGGCTCCAGCGCGGTCCAGCGCAGGGCGACGCCGTAGCCGTCGCCGCGGTCGGGGGCGGCGGTGTCGACGGTGGCCTTCTTGCCGACCTTCACCAGTTCGTCGTCGCGGTCGGACAGCAGGGGCCCGTTGTCCGTCTCGCGGACGACGATCTTCTTGGACGAGCCGCCGGCGACCTTGATGGTCTCCTCGCGCGTCTTGAACGGCACCACCTTGCCGTCGAGCTGGTAGCCGTCGCCGGTGATCTTCTCCAGGTAGAGGTCGGAGACGTCGACGCCGGAGTTGGTCAGGCCCCAGGCGATGTCCTGGTTGTGGCCGATTATCACGCCCGGCATGCCCGCGAAGGTGTAGCCGGCGACGTCGTACTGGCACTTGGCCGAGACGCTGCGGCAGTGCAGGCCCATCTGGTACCAGACCGAGGGCAGCGACGGCGCCAGGTGCGGGTCGTTGGCCAGCAGCGGCTTGCCGGTGATGGTGTGCTCGCCGCCGATCACCCAGGAGTTGGAGCCGATGCCGTTGCCGTTCACGCCGACGGCGGTGGGCAGGTCGTCCAGGACGTCCTGGAGGCCGGAGAGCTGGCTCTGCAGGGCCGCCGCGCCGGACGTGCCCGCCGCGCCCGTGCCGGTGGCGCCGGACGCGTCCGTGCCGGTGCCCGCCGTGCCGGTGCCGGTGCCCGCCGCTCCGTTCAGGCCCGTGCCGCCCGTGGAGGCGCCGGACGAGCCGCCGGACGAGCTGCCCCCGTCACCGCCCTGGAACGTCTGGCTGAGCTCGTCGAACTGCCCCTCCTGGACGATCGCCTTGTTGCGGCTGTAGGGGTACTCCGGATACAGGTCGGCGATCTGCTTGGGGCCCAGGCGGCTGGTCATCAGGGCGCGGTCGATCTCGTCCTGCATGTTGCCGCGCAGGTCCCACGCCATCGCCTTCAGCCAGGCGACCGAGTCGACCGGGGTCCACTTCTCGGGCTTGTAGTCGTTGGTGAACCCCAGGGCGGCGTACTCCAGGGAGATGTCCTTGCCGTCCTTGCCCGCCAGGTAGGCGTTGACGCCCTTGGCGTACGCCTGGAGGTACTTCTTGGTGGAGTCCGACAGCTTGGTGTCGTACTCCTGCTGCGCGATCCGGTGCCAGCCCAGGGTGCGCAGGAACTCGTCGTTGTCGACCTGGCTCTCGCCGAACATCTCCGACAGGCGCCCGGCCGTCATGTGGCGGCGCACGTCCATCTCGTAGAACCGGTCCTGCGCCTGGACGTAGCCCTGCGCCATGAACAGGTCCTCGTCGGAGGAGGCGTAGATCTGCGGGATGCCGTAGCCGTCGCGCTTCACGTCGACCGGGCCCGCCAGGCCCTTCAGCGTGAGCGAACCCTTGGTCTGCGGGAAGGAGGCGCGGACGGTGCTGATCGACCAGTAGGCGCCGAAGGCGAGGCCGCCGATGACGGCCAGCACCAGCACGACGACCATCAGACGGGCTTTGCGCCCCTTCTTCCTGCCGGACTTGCCGGGCGGCTTACCCGAAGAGGCGGTGTTGGTGGGGGGCATCGCTGTCCTTGCTGTCCTAACACGAGCGGCAGGTCGGGCTGAAATTCTGACTGAGCGCTGGAGCAACCATAGGCGCAGGGCCGGTCCCCCCTTGACGCGGAGTCGGGAACCGGCGCGGACGGGCGTTCGATCTTGCCAAGCTTAGTGTCAAGAAATCGTCAAGAGTTAGGTAAGGTAACGAAGTACTCGGTCACGGATGCGGTGACTCCGTGTGCCATGGGAAGGCGTGGCGCGGGCACGAGGGTGCGCCCGTGCGCGTCGCACGTCCACTCGCTCGCACCATGTACGCGTGCCGCGCGCGAACCGCCCGCCGCTCCCCCGTGACCGGCGTGCGCACACGCGCCCGGCGCGCGCGCACCGGGGCGTACACCAGGGAAGGGAACGGCCGCTGACTGTCCACCACCTCAACCAGCTCCTGCTCGTCTGCTCGCTCGTCCTGCTCGTCGCCGTCGCGGCGGTCCGGCTCTCCTCGCGCAGCGGGCTCCCCAGCCTGCTCGTCTACCTGGCCATCGGAATCGCCATGGGCCAGGACGGCATCGGCGACATCCACTTCGACAACGCCGAACTGACCCAGGTCATCGGGTACGCGGCCCTGGTCGTGATCCTGGCCGAGGGCGGTCTCGGCACGAAGTGGAAGGAGATCAAACCGGCCCTGCCGGCGGCCTCCGCGCTGGCGCTGGCCGGGGTGGCGGTGAGCGTCGGGGTGACGGCGGCGGGCGCCCACTATCTCGTCGGGCTGGAGTGGCGGCAGGCGCTGATCATCGGAGCGGTGGTGTCCTCCACGGACGCCGCGGCCGTCTTCTCCGTGCTGCGCCGCGTCCCCCTGCCCGCGCGCGTGACCGGCACGCTGGAGGCCGAGTCCGGCTTCAACGACGCCCCCGTGGTCATCCTCGTCGTCTCCTTCTCCACGGCCGGGCCGGTGGAGCACTGGTACGTGCTGCTGGGCGTGATAGCGATGGAGCTCGCCATCGGCGCCGCCCTCGGGCTCGCCGTGGGCTGGCTGGGCTCCTGGGGGCTGCGGCACGTGGCGCTGCCCGCCTCGGGCCTGTACCCGATCGCGGTGATGGCGATCGCGGTCACGGCGTACGCGGCGGGCGCCCTCGCCCACGGCAGCGGCTTCCTCGCCGTCTACCTCGCCGCGATGGTCATGGGCAACGCGCGGCTCCCGCACTGGCCCGCCACGCGCGGGTTCGCCGAGGGGCTCGGCTGGCTCGCGCAGATCGGCATGTTCGTCCTGCTCGGCCTGCTGGTCACCCCCAGCGAGCTGGGCGACGACATCCTGCCCGCCCTCGTCATCGGGCTGGTGCTGACCATGGTGGCCCGTCCGCTGAGCGTGGTGGCGTGCCTGCTGCCGTTCCGGCTGCCCTGGCAGGAGCAGACCCTCATGTCCTGGGCGGGACTGCGCGGCGCGGTCCCCATCATCCTGGCGACCATCCCCATGGTGGAGGGCGTCGCGGGCAGCCACCGGATCTTCAACATCGTCTTCGTGCTGGTGGTCGTCTACACCCTGATCCAGGGGCCGACCCTGCCGTGGCTGGCCCGCAGGCTCCACCTGGGCGACGGCACGGAGGCCGCCGACCTCGGCATCGAGTCGGCACCGCTGGAGCGGCTGCGCGGGCACCTGCTGTCCGTGGCGGTCCCCGAGGGGTCGCGACTGCACGGCGTCGAGATCAACGAGCTGCGGCTGCCGGCCGGGGCGGCCGTCACCCTCGTCGTCCGCGAGGGCCGGTCGTTCGTGCCGCTGCCCACGACGGTGCTGCGCCACGGGGACGAACTGCTCGTGGTCGCCACCGACCCCGTACGGGACGCGGCCGAGCGGCGGCTGAGGGCCATCGCGCGCGGCGGCAAGCTGGCCGGGTGGCTGGGCACCGGGGGTGAGGGCGGTGACCGCGCGAGGTGAGGCGGCGCGGGCGGCCCCTCGCGGTACGGGCCCGGGGGGATGCGGTCATCGCAGGTGAACGCGGGTGAGGTGCTCACTTTCACAGGTGGCGCCTGGCGAGTCCTCTGTACTATGAAGGCGTCACCCTGATCGAACCAACTCTGCCTGACGCAGAGCTGGCGCGACCGTATGGCGGCCGGAACGCCCCATTCCGCAACGGGCGCCGGTATCTACCGCAGTCCGCGCAAGAGGACAGCTCTCGGCGCCCGCGCCCCCACGAGGGCCCGCGCTACCAGGCGGCGGAAAGGCACGGCCGTGGGATCCACGGTCACCACGTCGAAGAACTCGATGGACTCGATGAACGCTGAGCAGTCGACCGACTCGGCGGCCACCTCCCGCCCGGGGTACGGCCAGTTGCTGCGCACCCGCGGCGCCTGGACGTTCCTGCTCCCCGGCTTCGCGGCCCGCCAGCCGTTCGCGATGCTGACGCTCTCCATCGTGCTGCTGGTGCAGCACACCACCGGCTCCTACGGCGCGGCGGGCGCCGCCGCGGCCGTCACCGGCGTCTCCATGGCGCTGTTCGCCCCCTACAGCGGCCGGCTCGCCGACCGCTACGGGCAGCGCGCCGTCCTGCTGCCCGGGGTGCTCGTGCACGCGGCGTCGGGCCTGACCCTGACCGCCCTGGCGCTCGGCGGCGCCCCCCTGTGGGCCCTGTTCGCGGCGGCCGTGCCCACCGGCGCCTCGGTGCCGCAGGTCGGGCCCATGGTGCGGGCCCGCTGGGGCGTGAAGCTCAAGGGCTCCCCCCTGATGACCACCGCGGCGGCCTTCGAGTCGGTGACGGACGAGCTCACCTTCGTCGTCGGGCCGCTGCTGGCCACCGCCCTGTGCACGGCCGTGGACCCGGCCGCCGGCCTGGTCACCGAGGCCGCGCTGACCCTGCTGGGCGGTCTGCTGTTCGCCGCGCAGCGGAGCACCCAGCCCCCGGTCGGCCACGCCGGCGACGGGCACGCGCGCGTGGAGCACGTCTCCGCGCTGCGCGTCCCCGGGGTGCGCGTGCTGATCGTGACCTTCCTGGGCATCGGCTCCGTCTTCGGCGGCATGCAGGTCTCGCTCGCCGCCTTCACCGAGTCGATCGGCGAGCCGGGCCTGAACGGCGTCCTGTACGGCATCTTCGCCGCGGGCAACATGCTCTCCGGCGTGGTCTGCGGCGCCATCGCCTGGAAGGCGTCGCCGCAGCGCCGACTGCTCGTCGGCTACACCGCCCTCGCGCTGACCGCCTCCGGCCTGTGGGCCGCGCACTCGGTGCCGCTCCTGGCCGGTCTCGGCCTGCTGGTGGGCATGTCCATCGCGCCCGCCCTGGTCACCGGCTACACGCTGGTCGAGAGCCTGGTCCCGGCCGGTGCCCGGACGGAGGCGTTCACCTGGCTGACGGGCGCGGTGGCGCTCGGGCAGGCGGCCGCCGTGACGGTCGCCGGGCAACTGGAGGACCGCTTCTGGGACGGTGCCGGATTCCTGGTCCCGACGGGCGGCACGGTGCTGGCCCTGCTGACCCTGCTGGCGCTGCGGTCCCGGCTGGCCGCCGGGCCCCACGCCCGCACCGTCGCACGTGGTGTCGGTCACCGCGCGCCCGCCGCAGTGGACTGATCCCACGGAATACGTCACTATGGATCGTCGTTAGCACTCATTGAGTGAGAGTGCCAGGAGGAAGACAGTGCCGACCTACCAGTACCAGTGCACCGAGTGCGGCGAGGGCCTCGAGGCGGTGCAGAAGTTCACCGACGACGCCCTGACCGAGTGCCCGAGCTGCAAGGGCCGCCTGAAGAAGGTGTTCTCGGCGGTCGGCATCGTCTTCAAGGGCTCCGGCTTCTACCGGAACGACAGCCGCGGCTCCTCGTCGAGCAGCTCGCCGGCGTCGTCGTCGAAGTCGTCCTCCTCGACGTCGTCGTCCTCGGCGTCGTCGTCCTCCTCGGACTCCGGCTCCTCCAGCGCCGGCAGCTCGGCCGGCAGCACCGCGGCGTAGCACCGCCCGCCCCCGCGCGGGGCGCCCAGCCTTCCCCCAGGGCCCTGTCGCCGTCGGCGACGGGGCCCTGGGTGCTCTCCGTTTCCGGCGGCGGCGTCCTGCGCCCGCGGGGCGGCGGCTAGGGTGCGGGCATGGCGAACAAGGCGAACGCCGAGATCGGCGTGATCGGCGGCTCCGGTTTCTACTCGTTCCTCGAGGACGTGACCGAGGTGCGGGTGGACACCCCGTACGGGCCGCCCAGCGACTCCCTCTTCCTCGGCGAGGTCGCCGGCCGGCGGGTCGCCTTCCTGCCCCGGCACGGCCGCGGCCACCACCTGCCGCCGCACCGGATCAACTACCGGGCCAACCTGTGGGCCCTCAGGTCGGCCGGGGTGCGCCAGGTCCTCGGCCCCTGCGCGGTCGGCGGCCTGCGCCCGGAGTACGGGCCGGGCACGCTGCTGGTGCCCGACCAGTTCGTCGACCGTACGAAGTCCCGGGTCTCGACCTACTTCGACGGGCTGCCGCTGCCCGACGGCAGCGTGCCGAACGTGGTGCACGTGTCGCTGGCCGACCCCTACTGCCCGGCCGGGCGGGCCGCCGCGCTCAAGGCGGCGCGGGGCCGGGACTGGGAACCGGTGGACGGCGGCACGCTGGTCGTGGTCGAGGGACCGCGGTTCTCCACCCGCGCCGAATCGCTCTGGCACCGGGCGCAGGGCTGGTCGGTGGTGGGCATGACCGGCCACCCCGAGGCGGCCCTCGCCCGTGAGCTGGAGCTGTGCTACACGTCCCTGACGCTCGTCACCGACCTCGACGCCGGGGCCGAGAGCGGCGAGGGCGTCTCGCACGACGAGGTGCTGCGGGTGTTCGCCGCCAACGTCGGCCGGCTGCGGGGCGTGCTGTTCGAGGCGGTGGCCGCGCTGCCCGCGGCGGAGGAACGGGACTGCCCGTGCGCGACGGCGCTGGGCGGGATGGACCCGGGGATCACGCTGCCGTAGGGCGGGCCGTGCCCCGCCACCCGGACGGGCCGGCCCGCGACCCGCGCTACCCGTCCGGGTGACGGAGTTGTCCACAACCGGCCGGTGGTCCACGGGCCCCGGCGGGATGCGGCGCGGAGCCTCATCGTGGGGAGCGCAACCCGTCCCTCGTCGCAGGTGGTGGTTCCCGTGTCCCACACCCGTCCCTCCTGGCCCTCCCCCACGCCGCTGCCTCCCGTCCGGACCTCCCCTCTTTCGTCCGGTCTCTCCGGTCTCTCCGGTCCGTCTGGCCCGTCCGGTTCTTCCAGTTCTTTCAGTTCTTCTGGTCCGTTCGGTCCTTCCGGTTCTTCCGGTTCGCTCGGTACCTCCGACCCCTTGGGTTCTTCCGGTCCGTTCGGCGCCTCCGACCCTTTGGGTTCTTCCGGTCCCGCCGGTCCCCCGCTTCCGTCCGCTTCTCCGTGCCCGTCCGTCGCCCCGTGCCCGCCGGGCACCGATGCCCCGCCCACCTGTGAGGTGCCGCGGTTCGCTCCCGTGCGGGTGCCCGGCGGGCGGTATCCGCTGCACCGGCTGGTGCGGCACCACAGGCGGGCCGTGGCCCTCGGCCTCGCCGTGACGGCGGCGGCCCTCGTGGCGGCCGGAGCGCGGGAGACCGACCGCTCCCGCGGGCATCCACCCGAGCGGATCTCCCGCCCGGCCCACGCCCAGTCGGCCACCGGGCCCGCGCGGGAGCGCCCACCGCGCCCCCGCCGTGCCGCGGAGACGGTGGCGGCGCCGGTGCGGATCGCGGACGCGGCGACGGTCCGGCTGCTGCGGCCGGGCGACCGGGTCGACGTGATCGCCGCCGAGGAGACCGCGGCCGGTGGCGAGGCGCGCGTCGTCGCCCGCGGAGCGCTGGTGGCCGAGATCCCGGAGGCGGCCGGCGGCCCGGAGACCGGCGGCGCGCTGGTCGTGCTGACGGTGCCCCGCGCCACCGCCGCGCGCCTCGCCGGGGCCGGCGCCACGGCACGGCTGGCGGTGACCCTCTGGTGAGGCCGCTGGGCCCGTCGCCGCTGGTGGGACTGGTGAGCCGCGTCCTGGTTCTTCTCCGCCGCCAACCGTTGTCAAGTCCCACGATCGAGGGAACGGATTGGACAGGCCGGCGCAACGCTCACGTAGGTTGCGGAGCGTTTGGTTCCACACCCTGTGCGTACGAGGAGATTCCCCGAGGTGAGCGAGAAGAAGGAACCGAGCGTCTGGCAGGGCTTCAAGGCCTTCCTGATGCGCGGGAACGTCGTCGATCTGGCGGTGGCGGTGGTCATCGGTGCCGCCTTCACCAACATCGTGAACTCCGTGGTGAAGGGGATCATCAACCCGCTGGTCGGCGCGTTCGGCACCAAGAACCTGGACAGCTACAGCTCCTGTCTCAAGGGGCCGTGCACCGGCACGGGCGACAGCGCCACGGGTGTGCGGATCCTGTGGGGCTCGGTCCTCGGCGCCACCCTCACCTTCCTGATCACCGCGGCCGTCGTCTACTTCCTGATGGTGCTGCCCATGTCGAAGTACCTGGCCCGGCTGGAGGCACGCAGGAAGGCCAAGGAGGGCACGACGGAGGTCATGGAGGTGACCGAGCTGGAGGTGCTCAAGGAGATCCGCGACGCCCTGCTCGCCCAGCGGGCCTCGGGGCAGGACCGGCCGGAGCAGTAGCGCTCACGGCCGAGGGGCGGACGGCAGCGTTCACGGCCCGGGGGCGGGCGACGGCATCGCTCGCGGCCAGGAGGCGGGCGGCAGCGTTCACGGCCCGGGGACGGACGGCAGCGCTCGCGGCCACGGGGCGGGCGGCGGGGAGATCCGGGC